>NZ_JBEYTP010000002.1:51872-135489 GCF_040643125.1 Micromonospora sp. NPDC047465 | reverse complement strand
CCCGGCGACGGCACACAATGGGTCCACTGGGGCATGTCGGGCGACGACTTCGCTGCCCGGGATCGGACCTACTTCGCCCAAGGGCTGCGCCTCGGCACTCTGACGACCGATAACGGGCGGCTCGCCGCAGTGTGGCGTCCGGGGGACGGCACCCAGTGGTGCAGTTGGCGGCGACACGTTGTCGACTTCAAGACCGAGGACGGCGCGTACTTCCAGCAGGGGCTCAGGATTGCGTGCCTTGACCTCGACGAAGATCCGGTTGGCGCCTACCGGTACCCGTGGAAGGGCGGGGTCGCTCACAGAGTTGGACAAGGAAACAACAACCCCGCCGGCTCCCACAATGGCAGCCAGTCCTGGGCTTTCGACTTCGACCTGCCCGCAGGCACGGAGATCCGCGCCGCCCGCGAAGGTACCGTCGAGTGGCTCCAGGAGAACCAGACAACGACCTACGACCCCAACCAGCCGACCACTCCGGCCAACACCCCGTTCCCGAACGGGAGCCTGCAGAACTGGGGCAACGCCGTACGGCTCCGCCACGCCGGCGGATTCACGACCTGGTACTTCCACATCCAGGCCAACGGTGTGCTCGTGAACGTGGGCGACCAGGTGACGCAGGGACAGGCAATCGCGCTCTCAGGCAACACGGGCCGGTCGACCGCACCGCACCTGCACTTCCAGGTGCAGGCCGACTCGACGGACTGGGGCCAGTCCGTGGCGCACACCTTCGGCGCGGACTGCGAGCAGCCGGCGACCGGGGCGTCCGTGACGTCGGACAACGTCACCTGACCGCCGCCGAGCGCGAGCTGGCCCTCGCCATGATCCTGCCAGCGCCTCCGCGCCCCTTCGGGCCGGCGTCGGTCCTGGTGGTGATGGGTGGGCGCCTGCCACCACGGGCACCGCCCACTATGGAGGCGGGGAGGATGCTTCAGCTACGAGAGTCACAGGGCGAGTATGGCGGTTCGGGTCTCAGACCTCGAAGCGGAACTCCACCACGTTCCGGCACGGAGGGCCATCTGGACTCGGCTCCGGGCGTCGGCTCAAGCTATTGGCTTGAACGACATGGTGACACGCGGTCACGGCGGCTTCTCGAAGTCTGCGCCCAGGTCACCGACTGTGTCAGTCGAATTTCGGGCGCAGCGCTTCGCGCATCTCCCTGTAGTTCGCCGGCTTCACCGCCCAGCGTTCCTCGTCCGTGTCCTCGAACGTCACCTGGTACCTGCCGGTCGTCCGGTCGAACTGCACGAGGATCTTCACGGGCAGCAGATCACCGGGCTTGTAGTGGCTCCCCAAGTACGCATGGACCGCCGATTCGATGCTCGACCAGTCACAGGCCACTGCCGTGATGACGCCGTCGGGCGAGTACGCGTACCCGTGCGCACTGCGATAGCCTTCGCCGAACTCCAGGATCATCGCTAGCGACTCCCAGCCCTCCACGGGCCCGCGCATCTCCCTGGCCAACGACGGTCCGGCCATGGCCTCGATCAACGACCGGATGAGATCGACGGTGGCGTCCTCCGACATGGTTCTCCTCGGATCCAGATTCAGACGGTCAGCAGCACCCTGCCACGAGTTCTCGCGTTTCTGACGCTGTGGTCGGCCAGGTGCGTCAACGACTCGCCCGCCTTTTCGGAGCCCTCTTGCCAGTGGATCGGCTTGCAAGGTTTCCGAGCATCGCTGGAGAGCCGCCCCAAGCGCTTTCGAGTCGGGCTCAGACCGGCCGTTGCAGAAACACGGGCCGCAACGCGCGGCAGCGGCCGGCGCGCGCCCAGGCGGCGACGTGTGCGGCCCGTTCAGGGCCGCCTTGATGCCATGCGGCAGGCGCTCGGGAAGCTCGACGGACGGCTCTCGTAACCGCTGTTGCTGTCACCGCCCCGGGGAGTGATCTTCTCGGGGGCGGTTTCCGCTGGTGGCATGTGGTGGGCGCGGCAGGTTTCGAACCTGCGACCCCTCGCTTGTAAGGCGAGTGCTCTCCCACTGAGCTACGCGCCCGGAACGCCCGTACGGCGGGCCGGAGGCTGGCAAGCTTACCCTGCCACCCGCCGGCCCGGTCGTACGGTGTGCCCGGTTGGTCAGGCCGCGACGGCCTCCGCCAGGGCCTTGCGCCAGCCCTGCTGGTCGCGGGCCTCGCCCGGCATGTTCATCTCGGCGAAGCGCACCACGCCCGCCTTGTCGATGACGAAGGTGCCCCGGTTGGCGATGCCGGCGACGTCGTTGAAGACGCCGTACGCCTGGGCGACCGCGCCGTGCGGCCAGAAGTCGGCCAGCAGCGGGAACTGGTAGCCCTCCCGGTCGGCCCAGATCTTGTGGGCGTAGACCGAGTCGACGCTGACGGTGAGCACCTGGACGTCGTCGTTGACGTACTCGTTGAGGTTGTCCCGCACCTCGCACAGCTCACCCTGGCAGATGCCGGTGAAGGCGAGCGGGTAGAAGACCAGCAGCACGGTGCGCTTGCCGCGGAAGTCCGAGAGCCGGACCTCCTGGTTGTTCTGGTCCTTGAGCACGAAGTCCGGCGCCTCGGCGCCAACCTCGATCGGCATGCGAGCTCCTCAGGATGGGGTCGGATGGGCACCAGCCTGCCACACCCGGCGATGGGCACCGCCGGGTGCCACAGAGGCGCCTACTTCTTGCCCTTGGCCCCGCGCCGCAGGACGAGGCGGGCGCCGCTCCAGTCCCGGCCGGCGTTGACGGTCGAGGTCTGCTGGAGGCCGGCGGTGGGCGCGGACTCGGCGATCTCGCTCGGCTCGACGTGCCCCTCGCGCCCGGCCTTGGGCGTGAGCAGCCACACGACACCGTTGTCGGCCAGCGGGCCGAGGGCGTCGACGAGGAGTTCGAAGAGATCACCGTCGCCGTCGCGGTACCAGACCAGCACTGCGTCGACCACCTCGTCGGTGTCCTCGTCGACCAGCTCTCCACAGCGGTCGGTCAGGGCGTCCCGGAGATCCTGGTCGACGTCGTCGTCGTATCCCATCTCCATGACGACCATCCCCGGCTCGATTCCGAACCGGTCCGCCAGGCTGCGTACCCCGTCGGCGGCCTGACCAGCGGTCGCGCTCACTGTCGCGTGCCTCCTCATCTCATCCCTGCTGGCGACGTCGTGCGACGCCGTCAGGCAAGTCCACACAGTTGTGGCTCCCCGCGCAAGTGGCGCACCGGGTGGAACGGAATTTACCGTGCCAGCAGCGTACGGGCACCCTGGGTAATTGCTTCCTCGGAGACCAGAACCTGACGCGCCGCCGGACCTAATGGTACAAACGAGTCAACTCCGGCTACCCGCCGCGCCGCCCCGACATATCCGGCGTCGACCAGGGCCGCGATCACCCCTTCGCCCACCCCGCCGGACCGGCGCGTCTCGTCCACCACCAGCACGCGGCCGGTCGCGGCGGCCTCCCGGATGATGTCCGCCACCGGCAGCGGGGCGAGCCAGCGCAGATCCACCACCCGGGCGCCGATCCCCTCGTCGGCGAGGGTCGCCGCCGCGCGTAGCGACATCCGCACCCCGTTACCGAATGTGATGATCGTGACGTCCTCGGCGGAGCCGACCCCGTAGACCCGGGCCCGCCCGATCGGCACGTGCCCGCCGGTCCACGCGCCCGGCTCGGCATAGGGGGCCAGCCACTCGCCGTCGCCGTCCGCGTAGAGGTCGCGGGTGTGGTAGAGCGCGATCGGCTCCAGGAAGACGCAGACGCTGCCGTCCACCGCCGCGCTGGCCAGGCAGGTGCGCAACATGGGCGCGGCGTCGTCCGGCCGCGCCGGCACCGCGATCACCAGGCCCGGCACGTCCCGGAGTACGGCCACCGAGTTGTCGTTGTGGAAGTGCCCGCCGAAGCCCTCCTGGTACGCCAGCCCGGCCACCCGCACCACCATCGGGTTGCGGAACGCCCCCTGCGAGAAGAACTGCATGGTCGCCGCCTCGCCGCGCACCTGGTCCTCGGCGTTGTGCAGGTACGCCAGGTACTGGATCTCCGGCACGGGCAGCATCCCAGCCAGCCCGGCGCCGAGCCCCAGCCCGAGGATCGAGGTCTCGTCGAGCAGGGTGTCGAAGACCCGGGCCGCGCCGAACCGGTCCCGCAGCCCCTTGGTCACCCCGTACACGCCGCCCTTGGCCCCGACGTCCTCGCCGAACACGGCCATCTGCGGGTGGTCGAGCATCCCGTCGGCGAGCGCGGCGTTGATGCTCTGCGCCAGGGTCAGCGGGCCGGTCAGCTCGGGCGGCTTGCCGCCGAACGCCTCCGCCCGCGCCCCGGCGCCGGGGCCGCTGGCCCGGGCCGCCGCGTCCGCCACCGCCCGGGCGACCCGCACCGGCCGGCGGGGGGCCAACGGCGCCACCACCTCGGCCGGCGCGGCGAGCTTCGGCTCGTCCAGCACCTCCTCGGCGATCCGGCGCACCAGCCAGCCGATCTCGTCGTAGCGGGCCAGCAGCTCGTCGCCGGACGCGAAGCCCGCCTCGACCAGCAGCCGTGCGGTGCCGACCAGCGGGTCCCGGTCGAGGTCGGCGGCGATCTCGTCGGCGCCGCGGTACGCGGTCTCGGCGTCCGCCCCGGCGTGCCCCATCAGCCGCACCGTCGACAGGTGCAGCACGGCCGGGCGCCGGTGCCGGCGGACCCAGGCCGCCGCCTCGGCCGCCACCTCGTACGCCCGCACCAGGTCGCCGCCGTCGGCCGCGAAGTAGCGGATGCCCGGCCTGGACCGCAGCGCGGTCTCCACCCACCCCTTCGGGGAGCGGACGCTGATGCCGAGGCCGTTGTCCTCGCAGACGAAGAGCACCGGGATGCGCAGGCCGGCGTGGTCGTACCAGCCGGCGGTGTTGAACGCGGCGGTGGCGCTGGCGTGGTTGACCGAGGCGTCGCCGAACGAGCAGACCACGATGGCGTCGGGCGGCCAGGGCGCGTGCGCCGCTCCCCCGCCGCTGCCGACCCGCACCCCCTCCCCGGCGCGCCGGCCGGCCGTGTCCAGCCGGCGCAGGCGTTCCACGGCCAGCCCCATCCCGACGGCGCGGGGCAGGTGCGAGGCGATGGTGGAGGTGGTCGGGACGACGGCCAGGTCGGCCCGGCCGAAGACCTTGTGCCGCCCGCCGGCGATCGGTTCCCGGCTGGAGGCGACCATCCCCCGCAGCACGTCGCGGGCCGCCTCGGCGCACCCAGGGGGAAGCGGCCGGTCCGCGGCGGCCCCGGCGGTCGGCGGCGTGCCGGCCGGCTTCTCCGGGCCGGGCTCGTCCGCGCGGCTGGCGTCGTCGTCGGGGGGTGCCGGGTCGGCGTCGGTGGGCCGGTCGGGCCGGGCGGCGTCGGCGGCCTGACCGGCGCGGACGCAGTAGAAGGCGCCCGAGCGGTAGTGCAGCAGCGCCGGATCGGTGGCGCGCAGGGCGGCGGCGACCGCGGCGTTCCCCTCGTGGCCGGCGGAGCCGATCGTGTAGAACCCCTCGCCGAAGCTGCGCAGCCAACGCCCCGCCAGGTCGAGCTGGCGGCTGGTCACCTGGGCGTCGAAGAGGTCCAGCACCCGGGCTCCGGTGAGCGTCGCGTCGTCGGTGACCGGCCGCGCCGGGTCACGCGGCTGGTGCGGGGCGGCCAGCGCGGCCAGCGCCTCCCGGAACCGGTCGTCGAGATCTTGCGGGGTGGTCACGTCCGACAGCATTACCGACGAGCGCCCGACTCGCCCACCCGGACACGAACGACGCGGGGCGGTTCAGGCGTCGCCGCACGACTCGGGGCAGCCGCCGTCGGAGACCTTCCACACCAGCTCGCGCAGGCTCGCCAACTCGTCGACGGTGAGCCCGGCGAGCAGTCGGGAGTCCGACATGACCTGCCGCACCCGGGCCCGCACCCGCCGGCCCTCGTCGGTCACCACCAGCGTCTTCTGCCGCCGGTCCGCCGGGTCGATCCGCCGCTCGACCAGCCCGGCCTGCTCCAGCTTGTCGACCAGGGCGGTCACGTTGGAGCGGTCGCAGCCGAGGACCGTGGCGAGGTCCCGGGCCGGCAGCGGCCGGTCGGGGTCGAGCTCGTGCAGCGCCCGGGCGGCGGCGGGGGTGAGCCCCAGCTCGCCGACCTCGACGTCCTGGTGGTGCCGCATCGCGGAGGCGACGTGCATGATCCGGCGCACCACGTCGCCGGCCAGCTCGGGCCGGTCGCCCGGAGCGGGACGGGCGGGGAGGTCGGTGTGCTGCGCCATGCCTCACATCCTACTTGCGGTTCAATAGTTGAACAGCTCTACTATCGAGCAGCTCACGCAAATCGCGATGGGCACCCGACGGAGGAGTTCCCGCATGTCCGACCTCTCGGTCCTCGCCATCTCCGGCAGCCTGCGCGACGCGTCGTTCAACACGGCGCTGATCCGGGCCGCGCAGCGCCTCGCCCCCGAGGGCATGACCATCCAGCGGTACGAGCACCTCGGCGCCATCCCGCCCTTCAGCGAGGACGTCGAGCCCGAGCCGCCCGCGCCCGTGGCGGACCTGCGGGAGCGGATCGCGGCGGCGGACGCGCTGCTCATCGCCACCCCGGAGTACAACTACGGCGTGCCGGGCGTGCTCAAGAACGCGCTCGACTGGGCGTCCCGGCCCAGCTTCCCGATCACCTCGTGGGTGTCGCCCCTGGCGCACAAGCCGGTGGCCATCATGGGCGCGGCGCCGACCGGCATGGGCACCGTACGGGCCCAGCTCCAGCTCCGGCAGCTCTTCCTCTGGACCGACTCGGCCGTGCTGAGCAAGCCGGAGATCATCGTGACGAACGCGCACGAGAAGCTGGCCCTCGACGGCACCGTCAAGGACGAGACCACCGAGGCGCTGCTCCGCGGCCTGCTCGACGCGCTGGTCACCCGCGTCCGCGTCACCCAACTCGCCACCGCCGCCTGACCGGCGACGCGGAAGGCCCACCCGGCACCGCCCCTGCCCGATGCGGGGCGGGGGCGGTCAGCCGGGGAGGAAGGAGAACCGGACGGTCCGGGTGGGGTTGTCGCCGTTGGGGTCGACCAGGCAGAGCGACTGCCAGGTGCCCAGCGCCAATCGCCCGTCCACCACGGGCAGCGTCGCGTACGGGGGGACGAACGCCGGCAGCACGTGGTCGCGCCCGTGGCCGGGCGAGCCGTGCCGGTGCCGCCAGCGGTCGTCCGTGGGCAGCAGGTCGTCGAGCGCGGTGAGCAGGTCGTCGTCGGAGCCCGAGCCGGTCTCGATGAGCGCCAGCCCGGCCGTGGCGTGCGGCACGAAGACGTGCAGCAGGCCGTCGCCCTGACCGGCGACGAACCGCTCGGCCTCCGCCGTGATGTCCCGGACGGCCGGCCGGGACCCGGTCTGGACCGTGATCACCTCACTGCGCATACGTCGCATTCTGCCCGAGGGGGTGACCAACCGCCGCCGGAGTCCCCGCCACCGGACCGGACATGGACGGGCGGATCGACTGGTGGATCGCCGGTCGCAGAAAGTTACCGACGGGTACCTGTGTTCAGCGTCGCGTCTCGGGGCGGTGGGCGTGACGGCGGGTGCCACCAGGGGGCAGGATGACGCTAGAGACCTATCCCACACAGAACCGAGGGAACGCCTGTGGCTACGGAACGCAAGCGCCCGGTGATCACCGCTGGTCTGCCGAGCCAGCTTCCGGACATCGACCCTGAAGAGACCAGCGAATGGGTCGAGTCGCTCGATGGTGTCATCGACGAGCGCGGAACCAAGCGCGCCCGCTATGTCATGCTGCGCCTGCTGGAGCGGGCCCGCGAGCGCCAGGTCGGGGTGCCGTCGCTGACCACCACCGACTACATCAACACCATCCCGCCGGAGCGCGAGCCGTGGTTCCCGGGTGACGAGCACGTGGAGCGGCGGATCCGGGCGTACGTCCGGTGGAACGCGGCCATGCTCGTGCACCGGGCGCAGCGCCCCGAGATCGGCGTCGGCGGGCACATCTCCACCTTCGCCAGCTCCGCCTCCCTCTACGAGGTGGGCTTCAACCACTTCTTCCGGGGCAAGAACCACCCGGGCGGCGGCGACCACATCTTCTACCAGGGCCACGCCTCCCCCGGCATGTACGCGCGGGCGTTCCTCGAGGGGCGGCTGACCGAGCACCAGCTCGACGGCTTCCGCCAGGAGCTGTCCCACCCGGGTGGCGGCCTGCCGTCGTACCCGCACCCGCGGCTGATGCCGGACTTCTGGGAGTTCCCCACGGTCTCCATGGGCCTGGGCGGCCTGAACGCGATCTACCAGGCGCGGTTCAACCGCTACCTGCACCACCGGGGCATCAAGGACACCTCGGACCAGCACGTATGGGCGTACCTGGGCGACGGCGAGATGGACGAGCCGGAGACGCTCGGCGCGATCGGCGTGGCCGCCCGCGAGGAGCTGGACAACCTTACCTTCGTGATCAACTGCAACCTCCAGCGGCTCGACGGGCCGGTGCGGGGCAACGGCAAGGTCATGCAGGAGCTGGAGGCGTTCTTCCGGGGCGCCGGCTGGAACGTCATCAAGGTGGTCTGGGGCCGCGAGTGGGACCCGCTGCTGGCGGCGGACACCGACGGCGCTCTGGTCAACCTGATGAACACCACGCCCGACGGCGACTACCAGACCTACAAGGCGGAGTCCGGGGCGTACGTCCGGGAGCACTTCTTCGGCCGCGACCAGCGGACCCGCAAGATGGTCGAGGACCTCAGCGACGACGAGATCTGGAACCTCAAGCGGGGCGGGCACGACTACCGCAAGCTCTACGCGGCCTACAAGGCGGCGATGGAGCACACCGGCCAGCCGACCGTGATCCTGGCCAAGACGATCAAGGGCTGGACGCTGGGCTCGCACTTCGAGGCCCGCAACGCCACGCACCAGATGAAGAAGCTGACGCTGGAGGACCTGAAGACCTTCCGCGACCGGCTCTACCTGGACATCCCGGACAAGGTGCTGGAGGACAACCCCTACCTCCCGCCGTACTACCACCCGGGCGAGAAGTCCGACGAGATCGCCTACCTCAAGGAGCGGCGCCAGCAGCTCGGCGGCTACCTGCCGTCCCGGCGGCCGGGGAGCAAGCGGCTGGCCATCCCGGGCCCGGAGCGCTTCGCCGACGTCAAGCGCGGCTCGGGCAAGCAGAAGGTGGCCACCACCATGGCCTTCGTCCGCCTGCTCAAGGACGTGATGAAGGACAAGGAGTTCGGCAAGCGCTGGGTGCCGATCATCCCGGACGAGGCCCGCACCTTCGGCATGGACTCGCTCTTCCCGACGCAGAAGATCTACTCGCCGCACGGCCAGCGCTACACCTCGGTCGACCGGGAGCTGTTCCTGTCGTACAAGGAGGCCATCGGCGGGCAGATCCTGCACGAGGGCATCAACGAGGCCGGCTCGGTCGCCTCGTTCACCGCGGCGGGCTCGTCGTACGCGACGCACGACGAGCCGATGATCCCGATGTACATCTTCTACTCGATGTTCGGGTTCCAGCGCACCGCCGACGGGCTGTGGGCCGCCGCCGACCAGATGGCCCGGGGCTTCCTGCTCGGCGCCACCGCCGGCCGCACCACGCTCAACGGTGAGGGGCTCCAGCACGAGGACGGCCACTCGCTCCTGATCGCCGCCACCAACCCGGCGGTGGTCGCGTACGATCCGGCGTTCGCGTTCGAGATCGCGCACATCCTGGAGAACGGCCTGCACCGGATGTACGGCGACGCCCAGGAGAACGTCTTCTACTACCTGACGGTCTACAACGAGCCGATCCTGCAGCCGGCCGAGCCGGCGGGCGTGGACGTCGAGGGGATCCTCAAGGGGATCTACCGCTACGCGCCGGCCCCGCAGGTGGACGGCCCGAAGGCGAACATCCTGGCCTCCGGCACGGGCATGCAGTGGGCGCTCAAGGCGCAGCAGCTGCTCGCCCAGGACTGGGGCGTGGCCGCCGACGTCTGGTCGGTGACCTCCTGGACGGAGCTGCGCCGCGACGCGGTGGAGTGCGAGGAGCACAACCTGCTCAACCCGGGCGCGGAGCAGCGGGAGCCGTACGTGGCACGGAAGCTGGCCGACGCCGACGGGCCGAAGGTCGCGGTCAGCGACTGGATGCGCGCGGTGCCGGACCTGATCGCCCGCTGGGTGCCCGGGGACTACACCTCGCTCGGCACGGACGGGTTCGGCATGTCCGACACCCGGCACGCCCTGCGCCGGCACTTCCACGTCGACGCCGAGTCCGTGGCGGTGGCGACGCTGCGGCAGCTCGCCCTGCGCGGCACGGTGCCGGCGAACGTCCCCGCCGAGGCGGCCAAGAAGTACGCCATCGAGGACGTCAACGCCGCCCCGGTCGGCGAGACCGGCGGCGACAGCTAGGTCGTCCGCGACGAGGGGCCCGGCACATCCGTGCCGGGCCCCTCGTCGTGTCTGGGGGACGAACGGTGGTGGCCCGGAGTCCCTGGCGGGGACACCGGGCCACCATCGTCGCGCGGGCGGCGCCAGGACCGGCCCGGTCAGCCGACGGCGGCCAGGTCGGTCAGCCGGGCGAGCGAGTCCTCCAGGTCGGCGCCGACCCTGCGCAGGCCGAGGCGGAGCAGGGCCGCCTTGACCGGACCGGCGGGCCACCGGACGACGATGAGCCGTACGATCGTCCCGCCCTCCTCCTCGTCGTCGGCGGTGAGCTGGACGTAGATCTCGGTGCGCGCCTCCGCCCGGGCACCGGCGCCCTTGGCGCGTTCGCGCCAGCCGATCAGGGTCGGCTCCTGGTAGGCGATCACCTCGGCCTCATGCGCCGCGCCACGGCCGGCCTGGACCAGTTGTCGCCGCCCGAAGCCCTCTCCCGAGAGCACCTCGGCCGCACGGACCCCCGCCAGCCAGGCCGGCAACTGCTCGGCCCGCTGCACGACGTTCCAGACCGCTTCCACTGGCGCCATCACGTGCGCACTGCGTTCCACGAGGATCATTTCCGTCTTTCCTCCAGTGAGGACATCCCACGATATCGGCACTCTATGCGCAAATTCGGACGTACCTGGACGTGTTCGGAAAAAGACACGCCGAAATCCATTGCGCCGCGGCGTCGTACGGCCTATGGCGCATCGCCCGGCCGACCCCTAGAGTCGCGAACACGATTCACGTACGACGGGAGGGCGCATGTCGACCGCAGCGATGCCCGAGTTCCCCGCCGGATTCCGCTGGGGAGTGTCCACCTCCGCCTACCAGATCGAGGGCGGCGTCGGCGAGGACGGACGCGGCCCGTCCATCTGGGACACGTTCGCCCACGACCCCGGCCGCATCGCCGACGGCAGCACCGGCGACGTGGCCTGCGACCACTACCACCGACACGCGGAGGACGTCGCGCTGCTGGCCGGGCTGGGCGTCTCGGCGTACCGCTTCTCCGTCGCCTGGCCCCGGGTGCGACCCACCGGCGACGGTCCGGTCAACGCCGCCGGGCTGGACTTCTACGACCGGCTGGTCGACGACCTGCTGGCCCACGACATCGACCCGGTCGCCACCCTCTTCCACTGGGACCTGCCCCAGCCCCTCGAGGACGCCGGCGGCTGGCTGGCCCGGGACACCGCCCACCGGTTCGCCGAGTACGCCGACGCCACCGCCGCCCGCCTCGGCGACCGGGTGAAGCTGTGGATCACCCTCAACGAGCCGTTCATCCACATGAGCCTCGGCCACGCCACGGGCGAGCACGCACCCGGGCGGACGCTGCTCTTCGACGCGTTCCCGGTCGCCCACCACCAGCTCCTCGGGCACGGCCTCGCCGTCGCGGCGCTGCGGGCGCGCACCACGAGCCCGGTCGCCATCGCCAACAACTACTCGCCCGTGCGGCCGGCCGGCGACAGCGACGCCGACCGGGCGGCGGGCGCGGCGTACGAGGCGCTGCACAACCGGCTCTTTACCGACCCGCTGCTCGGCCGGGGCTACCCGGTCGGGCTCGGCTTCGACGAGACCGTGGTGCGCGACGGCGACCTGGCCGTCGTCGCCGCCCCGATCGACGTGCTCGGGGTCAACTACTACAACCCGACCGGCGTACGCGCCCCGGACGAGGGCTCGCCGCTGCCGTTCGAGCTGGTGCCGCTGGACGGGTACCCGCGCACCGCGTTCGACTGGCCGGTCGCCCCCGACGGGCTGCGTGAGCTGCTCGGCTGGCTGCACCGCACGTACGGCGACGACCTGCCGCCGATCCAGGTCACCGAGAGCGGCTGCGCGTACGACGACGTGCCCGACGCCCACGGCCGGGTGCACGACCCGGAACGGATCGCGTACCTCGACGGGCACCTGCGCGCGGTACGCGCCGCGATGGACGAGGGCGTGGACGTGACCGGCTACTTCGTCTGGTCCCTGTTGGACAACTGGGAGTGGGCGGAGGGCTTCACGAAGCGCTTCGGCCTGGTGCACGTCGACTTCGACACGCAGGCCCGTACGCCCAAGTCCTCGTACGCCTGGTTCCGCGACCTGATCAGCCGGCCGTGACCACCGTCGACCCGACGCCCGGGTCGCTGCCGGCGGCGCTCGCCGAACCGACCGTGCCGGTCCGGCGGAGCTGGGTCGCGCTGGTCTTCGCCGCGAACCTCGGGGTCTGGATGGCGTTCTTCACCCCGATCCAGGTGCTGCTGCCGCAACAGGTGGAACGGATCGCGCCGGCCGACAAGGAGGCCATGCTCGCCGTGGTCACCGGGTTCGGCGCGCTCGCCGCGGTGCTCGCCAACCCCCTCGCCGGGGCGCTGTCGGACCGGACCTGCCCGCGGCTGGCCGGGCGGGAGTTCGGCCGCCGGCATGTCTGGACCGCCGGCGGCGCGGTGCTCGGCGCGGCGGCCCTGGTGCTGCTGGCCCAGCAACGCACCGTCGCCGGGGTCGCGCTCGGCTGGGTCGCCGCCCAGGTCTGCTTCAACGCGATGCTGGCCAGCCTGACCGCCGCCGTGCCGGACCGGGTGCCCGTCGCCCAGCGGGGCGGTGTCTCCGGCTGGGTGGGCATCCCCCAGGCGCTGGGGCTGGTGCTCGGGGTGGTGCTGGTCACCGCCCTGGTCACCGGCACCGCCGCCGGCTACCTGGCGGTGGCGGCGGCGGTGCTGCTGCTGTCCCTGCCGTTCGCGCTGCTCACCGCCGACGACCCGCTGCCCCGGGCGCACCGCCCGGCGCTGCGACCGCGCGCCCTGCTCGCCGCCATGTGGGTCTCGCCCCGCCGCCACCCCGACTTCGGCTGGGCCTGGATCACCCGGTTCCTGGTCCAACTCGGCAACGCGCTCGGCACGCTCTACCTGCTCTACTTCCTCACCGACGAGGTGCGCCACGCCGACCCCGAGGGCGGCCTGCTGGTGCTGATCCTGCTCTACACGGCCGGCCTGGCGGGCACCGCCGTGGTGGCCGGCCGGCTGTCGGACCGGACCGGCCGGCGCAAGGTCTTCGTCATCACCGCCGGCGGGATCATGGCCGTCGCCGCGCTGCTGCTCGCCGTCGCGCCGGTCTGGCCGGTCGCGGTGGCCGCCGCGCTGCTGCTGGGCGCCGGCTACGGCGTCTACCTGTCGGTCGACGCCGCGCTCATCACCCAGGTGCTACCGGCCGCGGCGGACCGGGCCAAGGACCTCGGCGTCATCAACATCGCCAACTCGGCCCCGCAGGTGCTCGGGCCGGCCATCTCCGCCCCGCTCGTGGTGCACCTCGGCGGCTATCCCGCGCTCTACGCGGTCACCGCGGCGGTCACCGTGCTGGGCAGCGTGCTGGTGCTGAAGATCCGCTCGGTGCCCTGAGGCGTACCCCTGGCCGAATCCGGTCGCGCGCCGCCGTAGGCTGGGGGGCGTGACGGTACGTGTACGCTTCGCCCCTTCCCCGACCGGTATGTTCCACGTCGGCGGCGCCCGCTCCGCGCTGCAGAACTGGATCTACGCCAAGCAGCAGGGCGGGGTGTTCGTGCTCCGCATCGAGGACACCGACGCGGCGCGCAACAAGCCGGAGTGGACCGAGGGCATCCTCTCGGCGCTGGACTGGATCGGCATCGAGCGCGGCAGCTACGAGGGCCCCTACTTCCAGTCCCAGTACGCCGGCGAGCACCGGGCCGCCGCCGCCCGGCTGCACGAGTCCGGCCGGGCGTACTACTGCGACTGCACCCGGGAGGCCGTGCAGGCCCGCACCGGCTCGCAGTACCAGGGCTACGACGGCTTCTGCCGCGACCGCGGCCTGCCGCCCGGCGAGGGCCGCGCCCTGCGCTTCCGCACCCCCGACGAGGGCGCGACCGTGGTGGTCGACCTGATCCGCGGCGAGCCGACGTTCGAGAACAAGCTGATCGAGGACTTCGTCATCGCCCGGGGCGACGGCTCGCCGGTGTTCCTGCTGGCCAACGTGGTCGACGACATGACCATGGGGATCACCCACGTGATCCGGGCCGAGGAGCACCTGCCCAACACGCCGAAGCAGCAGCTGCTCTGGGACGCCCTCGGCGTCAAGCCGCCGGTCTGGGCGCACGTGCCGGTGGTGGTCAACGAGAAGCGGCAGAAGCTCTCCAAGCGGCGGGACAAGGTGGCCCTGGAGGCGTACCGGGACGAGGGCTACCTCGCCGCGGCGATGCGCAACTACCTGATGCTGCTCGGCTGGGCGCCCTCCGGCGACCGGGAGATCGTCCCGTGGTCGGTGATCGAGGAGGAGTTCCGGCTGGCGGAGGTCAACCCCTCGCCGGCGTTCTTCGACGAGAAGAAGCTGCGCGCGTTCAACGGCGAGTACATCCGGGCGCTGCCGGTCGAGGAGTTCGTCGAGGCCTGCCGGCCGTGGCTGACCGGCACCGGCACGATCGCCCCGCCGCCGTGGCAGCCGGAGGAGTTCGACGCGGACGCCTTCGCGGCCGTGGCCCCGCTGGCGCAGACCCGGATCGCGGTGCTGAGCGAGATCGTGCCGAACGTCGACTTCCTCTTCCTCGCCGCGCCGCTGGTCGACGAGGCCGCCTGGGCCAAGGCGATGAAGGAGGGCTCGGCGGAGCTGCTGGACGCGGCCACGGCGGCCTTCGAGGGGCTGGAGTCCTGGGACGCGGAGACGCTGAAGTCGACGCTGGAGGCGGTCGGCGCCGAGCGCGGCCTCAAGCTCGGCAAGGCCCAGGCGCCGGTGCGCGTCGCGGTCACCGGCCGCACGGTCGGGCTGCCGCTGTTCGAGTCGCTGGAGGTGCTCGGCCGCGAGCGCACCCTGAGCCGGCTGCGGGCCGCCCGGGTCCGCCTCGTCTGACCTCGACAGACGTACCGTCAGCGCCCGGGCCGGCCCGACCGGCCCGGGCGCTGGACCGTCGGACCGTCGGGCCGGCGGTGACGGTCAGCGGCGGGCGGAGCGGCGGCGGAGCAGCAGGCCCGCCGCGAGGGCGGCCAGCGCCACGGCGCCGCCGAGCGCCCACAGCCAGCCCCGCCCCGCCGCGCCCTCGCTGCGCCCGGCCGTCGGCACCGCGGCCACGGTCGCGCCGCCCGTCGGGACGGGCGCGGCCGAGGTCGGCGCCGCGGCGTCGGTCGGCGACGGTACGGCCGAGGCCGGCGCGGTCGGACCGGTCGACGGGGGCGGTTCGGCGGGGGTGCCGGTGGTGAGGGTGAACCGCACCTCGCCGGAGACCGGGTGCCCGTCGCTGGACGCCAACCGGTAGCCGACGACGTACAGCCCCGCCCTGCCGGGCGTGAACGGGATGCTGACCCGGGAGCCGGAGAAGGTCGGCGGGCCGCCCGACGCGACCACGTTGTCCGGCCCGGTGACTGTGATCTTCGTCGTGCCCGGGTCGGGCTTCGCCAGGAACCGGAGTTCGATCCGGGTCGGCGCCTCGGCCACCCGGGCGCCGTTGCGCGGATCGCTGCCGGTCAGCGAGTTGTGCGCGGCGGCCGGCGCGGCCGGCAGCGCCAGCGACACACCGAGCGCCACGCCGACCACCACTGGCCAGGTACGTGCCGCCCGTGGGACCCTGCCCCCCATGAACCCCTCCGTAAAGGTACGATCCGCCCGCTGATCAACGGCTGCCGCTCATTAGTCGGGCCCAGATCGCAGATAGTTCCAATTACTGTTCCACGAGCTGCAACCGATCGACGTTCTGCGGAGTCTTGAGAGTGGGCACCCGATGTGTGCGGGTTCGGTCACTCCGTCGGCCAGGCAACGCGCGTGACCTGCAGCAAGCCATCCATCGAACGGGGCGAGGAGGCGGCGATGGTCCGGACGATGCGGCGACTGGTCGCGGTGCTGGCGGGCGGACTCGCGGCGACGGTCCTGTCGCTCGGCCTCGCCGGGGCGGCGAAGGCGGCGCCGAAGCCTCCGCCCGCCGCCGTGGAGATCACCGGCGAGGGCCTGGCCGAGCCGCTGCGGCTGCACGCCGACGCCCACCCGGCACACGTCGTGGCGGTCGTCGACCAGGTCAACTTCCTCGGCCGCACCGGGCAGGCCCGTGGCCCGAAGGCGGCCGACCTCGGTCCGAAGTACACGGTCGTGGTGTTCGCCGGCGACGTTCCGAAGCAGACGTACGACCTCTACCCGAAGGCGGTCGGCGGGCCGCGGGTCTACCGGCCCGCCAAGCAGCCCGACTCCCGCAAGACCACCGCGGGGTGGTTCCTCGGCCGGCTCAGCATGTCGGAGACGCTCCGCACCGCCGGTGTGCCGCTGGAGCGGCAGTACGACACGGTGAGCGGCGGCGTCGGCGGCGGCGAGCGGGTCATCCCGGAGGACGCGCTCAACCCGGCGAAGGACATCGGCGAGGCCCTCGGCGAACTTCAGCGACTGCTGCTGCTCAACGTGGCGGTGGTGCTGGTCATCACGTCCGGTCTCGCCGGGATCGCGCTGCTGGTCCGCCGCCGCACCCGCTGACGGCCGCCCCCGCCGCCGTCACACGCATCGCCGCCGGGCCCGCCGTCGCCCGACCGGCCCGTCGTAGGCCGCCCGTGGGGTCAGCACCAGCGGCGCGGCGGTCGCTCCCGGCGGACGACACGGTGCCGTGGGCGGACCGGGCCGTGCCGGTGCGCGCCGGCCCAACCGGGCAGGTCGCTGCGGCAGCCCTGCGCCGCCGCCGGCTCGACCTCGCCGGGCAGGGCCGCCTCGGCGGCACGCTGCCGGGGCGCCGGGGCGTCCTCGTCGGCGCGCTCCGCCGCACGGCCAGGGGGCTCCGGCGCATGGGCCGGGAACCCGCCGGGCAGCCGGCGGTGATGCTTGGCGGCCGCCTGCTGGTCGTGGTGGCCCGTCCGGCAGGGCTCACCCTGGGCGCAGCCGTGCTCGGCCTCCCCGTGCGCCATCCGGTCTCCTCACGCTCGCCACGCCCGCCGGGGTCGCCCGACGTGCCCTGTCACCGTACTGGCCGGCACCGACGGGCCGTGCAGCCGGACCCGGGTCAGCGCCGCGCCCGGCGCGGGAAGATCGTCTCCCAGACCGGGAAGGCGACCAGCCAGATGACGATGGCGAGGGAGAGCCGGCCGATCCAGTTCGTCAGCTCCCGGGTCCGCTCGGCGTCGTCGACCCAGACGATCGCCGCCCCGAGCAGCGCGCAGGCGATCGCCCACCCGAGCAGGCCCTTGCCCCACTCCCGCCACTCGTGCCGGGTCCGTGCCCACCCGTGCCGCGGCGGCTTGACCGGCGGCGGGCCGCTGGCGAAGCGGTACGCGAAACGCTGGTCGGCCCAGCGGACCATCGAGTGCCCGAAAGCCACCGAGAAGCCGAGGTACGCGGCGGCCAGGCCGTGGGTGACGTCCGCGATGGCGCCGCGCCGCAGGTCCAGCGCGCTCGCCGCGAGCAGCACCAGGTCCACCAGCGGTACGCAGACCAGCAGCGCGGCGCCCAGCCGCGGCCGGCGCAGCGGATACCGCGCGACCAGCCCGGCGGCGAGCACCACCCAGAACCCGATCTCGCAGGCGACGATGACTCCCAGCAGCATTTCTGCCCCTCCCCGTTCGTGCCCCACCACCCTGCCCCGCCCCGGACGCGCGACCCTCACCGCCGAAGACGAGATCTCCCTCCCTCCTTCGACGGACCCACCCCACCGCCGACTGACGCGGGACCGGCGGGAGCGGGGCGGGCGTGGTGGCGTACATCTTTTGGTGGGGGTGGGGCGGGGCGGGGTCCTCCGGCGGTCGGAGCCCGGGCGGCGGTCGGTGTGGTGGGATCGGGGCCATGCGAGCGCCGACCTGGCTCGGGCCCGGCACCGCCGGCCGGGACCTGATGCTCGCCGCCGCGTCCCTGGCCGGCGGCGCGGTCATGTACGCCCTGGGCACGCAGCCGCAGCTGTCCCGGCAGCCGGGCCTGCCGGAGCCGCTGTTCCTGCTGCCGCTGGCGGCGGCCTGCGTGGCGGTGGGCCTGCGCCGGGTCGCCACCCGGACCAGCCTGACCCTCGGCACGGTCGCGGTGGTGGTCGACCTCGCGATGGGCGGCTCGCTGGCCACCGTCCTCGTCTACACCCAGGTCCTCTACGACGCGTGCGTGTTCGGTTCGGCGCTGACCTGGCGCTGGCTGCTGCGGGTCATGGTCGGGCTGAGCGTGCTCGGCACGGCGGCGGGGGTGCTGCTGATCGGTGACTGGCGGGGTGTGGGCGTCGGGATGCCGTTGGTGCTGGCCGGGGTGCTGCCGGTGCTCACCGGGATCAGCGTGCGGCAGTACCGGGACCAGGCGGCGGCCGAGCGGGCCCGGGCCGAGCAGACCGCGCGGTTGGTGGAGCTGGACCGGCGGCAGGCGGTCGGCGCGGAACGGGCCCGGATGGCCCGGGAGCTGCACGACGTGATCGCCAACCACCTGAGCGCCGTGGCGATCCACGCCACGGCCGCGCTCTCCGTGCCGGGGCTCGACCGGGCGCAGGTCCAGTCGGCGCTGCGGGTGATCCGGGAGAACAGCGTGCAGGGCCTGGCGGAGATGCGGCAGATGATCGGCCTGCTCCGGGAGCCGGCGGGGAGCGGGTCGGCCGTCGACGCGACGGACGAGACGACCCGGGCGCGGCTGAGCGAGGTCGACGGGCTGGTCGACCGGGCCCGCGCCGCCGGGCTGGCGGTGCGGGTGACCCGGCGCGGCGAGCCCCGCCCGCTGCCGGTCGGGGTGGACCTGGCCGCGTACCGGATCGTGCAGGAGTCGCTGACCAACGCGCTCAAGCACGGCGCCGGCGAGGCCGACGTGCTGGTCGCGTACGAGCCGGCGGGGGTGGTGGTGGGCGTGGACAACCCGGTGGGTGCCGGTGGTGGCGCGCCGAGCGGCGCGGGCGCCGGCCTGATCGGGATGCGGGAGCGGGCGGTGCTGCTCAACGGGCGGTTCGCCGCCGGCCCGGCGCAGGGCCGCTGGCGGGTACGGGTGGAGCTGCCGACGGGCGAGGCGGCGTGAGGGGACGGGGCGTGTCATGGCCGAGGTGATCCGGGTGTTGCTCGCCGACGACCAGCCGGCGGTGCGGGCCGGGCTGGCGCTGATCCTGGCCGGCGCGCCCGGCGTCGCCGTGGTGGGCGAGGCCGACGACGGCGCGGAGGCCGTCCGGCTGTGCCGCGAGCTGCGGCCCGACGTGGCGGTCATGGACGTGCGGATGCCCCGGCTGGACGGCATCTCGGCCACCCGGGAGATCGTCGCCGACCGGCTCGCCGACGTGCTCGTGCTCACCACCTTCGACCTCGACGAGTACGTCTTCGGCGCGCTGCGGGCCGGCGCGGCGGGCTTCGTGCTCAAGGACATCGACGCCGAAGGGCTGGTGGCGGCGGTGCGGACGGTCGCCCGGGGCGAGGGCTTCATCGCCCCGGCGGTGACCCGCCGGCTGATCACCGCGTTCGCGGCGACCGCCCCGGCCGCCTCCGGGGCGACCCGGGCGGCGGTGGACACGCTGACCCCTCGGGAGCGGGACGTGCTGGCCTGCCTCGGGCTCGGGCTGTCCAACCAGCAGATCGCCGACCGGCTGGCGATGGCGGAGAGCACCACCAAGACCCATGTCAGCCGGATCCTCGCCAAGCTGGACCTGCGCAGCCGGGTGCAGGCCGCCATCCTGGCCCAGGAGCTGGGGCTGCCCGCTCCCCCGCCCGCCTGACCCGACCGCCGGCCCGCCCGGGGCCACCGCCGAACGCGGGCCGCCCGGCGTGAAGGTCCAGGTCGGGACGTGTCAGGCTGGAGCGGTGAGCGAGCCGGGCGGTACGGAACTGTCGGCCACGCTGCGCCGGATCGAGCGGGCGGCGGGGGCGCTGGCCACCGCCAGCGTGGCCCGGATGGACGAGGCCCTGCCCTGGTTCCGCGACCTGCCCGCCGACCACCGTTCCTGGGTGATGCTGGTGGCCCAGGCCGGCGCCCGGTCGCTGGTGCAGTGGCTGCGCGACGGCGGCGGCACGGCGGACAGCACCCAGGAGGTCTCCGACGAGGTCTTCGCCACCGCGCCGCAGGCGCTGGCCCGCTCGATCAGCCTCCAGCAGACGGTGGCGCTGATCAAGGTGATGATCGACGTCGTCGAGGAGCAGGTCTCGCACCTGGCCGCGCCGGGCGAGGAGCAGCAGTTGCGGGAGGCGGTGCTGCGGTTCTCCCGGGAGATCGCCTTCGCCGCCGCCCGCGCGTACGCCCGGGCCGCCGAGTCCCGCGGCTCCTGGGACGCCCGGTTGCAGGCGTTGCTGGTGGACGCGCTGCTGCGGGGCGACTCGCCGGACGTGCTGGCCAGCCGCGCGGCGGCGCTCGGCTGGGCGGACGCCCCGCCGGTGGCGGTGGCGGTCGGCCGCTCCCCCGGCGGCGAGGTCTCCGCCGTGCTGCACACCGTGCACCGGCAGGCCCGACGCATCGGCGCGGAGGTGATCGGCGGGGTGCACGGCGACCGGCTGGTCATCGTGCTCGGGGGCGCCGCCGATCCCGTCGCCGCCACCGTCAAGCTGCTCGGCGCGTTCGGCGACGGGCCGGTGGTGGTCGGCCCGGCCGTGCCGAGCCTGGACGAGGCGACCGAGTCGGCCCGCGCCGCGCTGGCCGGCTTCCGGGCCGCCCCCGCCTGGCCGACCGCGCCCCGGCCGGTGCCGGCGGGCGACCTGCTGCCGGAGCGCGCGCTGGCCGGTGACGGGGAGGCGCGCCGGCGGCTGCGGCACGACGTCTACGCCGCGCTCGTGCGGGCGGGCGGCGAGTTGCTGGAGACCCTCGACGCGTTCTTCGCGGCCGGCGGCACGCTGGAGAGCGCCGCCCGCGCCCTCTTCGTGCACCCGAACACGGTGCGCTACCGGCTGCGGCGGATCGCCGACGTGACCGGCTTCTCGCCGCTCGCCGCGCGGGACGCGTTCGCCCTCCAGGTGGCGCTCACCGTCGGCCGGCTCGACCCGGTGGTCCCGGTGGTCCCAACCCAGACAATGACCCCAGCCGTCAGGAAAACATCACAGTCGGGTGATGATCACCGCCGATCTTTGTAGGAACCCTCCAAAGGTTCTAGTGCGGTTTGGTCGAGGGCGGCACAGCGCTACCCGCGCGTATCCGGGAGAGTCATAGACGTGCTCGCCGTACTCTCTCCCGGCCAGGGTTCCCAGAAACCCGGCTTCCTGACCCCCTGGCTCGACCTGCCCGGCGCCGAGGCCCGTCTGCGGTGGTGGTCGGCGATGGCCGGGGTCGACCTGGTGCACCTGGGCACCGCGGCCGACGCCGACGAGATCAAGGGCACCGCCCGCACCCAGCCGCTGCTGGTCGCGGCAGCGCTGCTCGCCGCCGAACACCTGCCGATGTACGACGTCACCGTCACCGCCGGCCACAGCGTGGGCGAGCTGGGCGCGGCGACGCTCGCCGGCGTGCTGCCCGCGGAGACGGCGATCACCCTCGCCGGCGTACGCGGCCGCGAGATGGCCGCCGCCTGCGCGCTGGAGCCGACCGGGATGGCCGCCGTCCTGGGCGGGGACCCCGACGAGGTGCTCGCCACGATCGCCGCGCACGGGCTGCACCCGGCCAACCGCAACGGCGCCGGCCAGTTCGTCGCCGCCGGCGCGGTCGCGGGCCTGGAGAAGCTCGCCGCCGAGCCGCCGACCAAGGCCCGGGTGATCCGCCTCAAGGTCGCCGGCGCCTTCCACACCCCGTACATGGCCCCCGCCGAGGCGGCGCTCGCCGCCGTCGCCGCCGGGATCACCCCCGCCGACCCGACCCGGATCCTGCTGTCCAACATCGACGGCGCCGCGGTCAACCACGGGCGCGACATGGTGCAGCGCCTGGTCCGGCAGGTCACCGCGCCGGTGCGCTGGGACCTCTGCATGCGCACGCTGGCCGACCTCGGGGTGACCGGCGTGATCGAGCTGCCCCCGGCGGGCACCCTCGCGGGCCTGGTCAAGCGGGAGCTCAAGGACAGCGGCCTCCCGGAGATCGTCACCCTGAACACCCCGGACGACCTGCCCGCCGCGCGGGACCTGATCGCCCGGCACGGGATGGCGCCGAGCCACGAGCCGACCATGCAGTTCCGCGTGGTGGTGGCCCCGTCGGCCGGCACCTTCGAGCCGGCGGAGGGCCTCGCCGAGGGCGACACGCTCGACGCCGGGCAGGTCGTCGGCCACATCGCCACCCGGCAGGGCCCGGTCGAGGTGGCCGCCCACGGCAGCGGGGTGCTCACCGAGTGGCTCGCCCACCACGACGACCCGGTCGCGCCGGGCCAGCCGCTCGTTCGCATCGGAGGTCACGCATGACCGGCAGCCGGATCCTCGCCATGGGGCACTACCAGCCCTCCCGGGTGGTCACCAACGACGAGATCGCGCAGCTGGTGGAGACCAGCGACGAGTGGATCCGCGACCGGGTCGGCATCGTCACCCGGCGGATCGCCGACGGCGAGTCGGTCACCGACATGGCCGCCGCCGCCGCCGGCAAGGCGCTGGCCAACGCCGGCCTCACCGCCGCCGACATCGACCTGGTCGTCGTGGCCACCTGCAGCGCCGTCGACCGCAGCCCGAACGTCGCCTGCCGGGTCGCCGCCAAGCTCGGCATCACCGCGCCCGGGGCGTACGACATCAACACGGCCTGCTCCGGTTTCGCCTACGCGCTGGGCACGGTGGACCACGCCGTCCGGGCCGGCGCCTCGCGCAACGCCCTGGTGATCGGCGCGGAGAAGCTCTCCGACATCGTCGACTGGACGGACCGCTCCACCTGCATCATCTTCGCCGACGGCGCGGGCGCCGCGGTGGTGACGGCCACCGCCGAGGACGAGCCCGCCGGCATCGGCCCGGTGGTCTGGGGCTCGGCCCCGGAGAAGAGCGACGCGGTACGCATCGAGGGCTGGCGCCCGTACATCCAGCAGGAGGGGCAGTCGGTCTTCCGCTGGGCCACCACCGAGCTGGCGCCGCTGGCCCGGCAGGCGTGCGAGCGCGCCGGGGTGGACCCGTCGGAGCTGGCCGCCTTCGTGCCGCACCAGGCCAACGCCCGGATCATCGACGGCATCGTGAAGCGGCTCGGCATCCCGAACGCGATCATCGCCAAGGACATCGTCGAGTCCGGCAACACCTCGGCGGCGAGCGTGCCGCTGGCCCTGTCCAAGCTGGTCGAGCGGCGGGAGGTGCCCTCGGGCGCCCCGGTGCTGCTCTTCGGCTTCGGCGGCGGCCTGACCTACGCCGGTCAGGTCGTCCGCTGCCCCTGAAGCCCCTCCGGCGCGCCAGCGCCGGGGAGTGACGGCCGGCGTCGTCGGCCGTCGAGTGAAACCGATGAGAGGAACCAAACCGCAATGACCCGTGACGAGATCACCGCCGGCCTCGCCGAGATCCTCGAAGAGGTTGCCGGGGTGAACCCGGACGACGTGGCCGAGGGGAAGTCCTTCACCGACGACCTGGACGTCGACTCGCTCTCCATGGTGGAGGTCGTGGTGGCGGCCGAGGAGAAGTTCGGCGTCAAGATCCCGGACAACGAGGTGCAGAACCTGAAGACCGTCGGGGACGCCGTCAGCTACATCGAGGCGCAGTCCTGATCATGGCGCACACCGACGTCGTCGTCACCGGGCTCGGCGCGACCACTCCGCTGGGCGGGGACGTCGCGTCGACCTGGGACGCCATGCTCGCCGGCCGCTCCGGGGTGAGTGCCCTCACCCAGGAGTGGGCCGAGCAGCTGCCGGTCCGGATCGCCGCCCAGCTCGCGGTGGATCCGGCCGGCCTGCTCGACCGGGTCAAGCTGCGCCGGCTGGACCGTTCCGAGGCGATCGCGATCATCGCGGCGCAGCAGGCCTGGGCGGACGCCGGCCTGGCCGACTCCGGGCTGGACCGGGAGCGGCTGGGCGTCAGCGTCGGCTCGGGCATCGGCGGCGCGCTGACCCTGCTCGCCCAGGACGACGTTCTGGAGGCGTCCGGGCCGCGGCGGGTCTCCCCGCACACCATCCCGATGCTGATGCCGAACGGCCCCGCCGCCTGGGTGGGGCTGGAGCTGGGCGCGAAGGCGGGGGTGCACTCGGTGGCCAGCGCCTGCGCGACCGGCGCGGAGGCGATCGCGCTCGGCCTGGACATGATCCGCGCCGGCCGCGCCGACGTGGTGGTGGCCGGCGGCACCGAGGCGGTCATCCACCAGCTGCCGATCGCCGGCTTCAGCTCGATGCGGGCCATGTCGACGCGCAACGACGAGCCGGAGCGGGCCTCCCGGCCGTGGGACAAGGGCCGCGACGGCTTCGTGCTCGGCGAGGGCGCGGGCATCCTGGTGCTGGAGCGCGCGGACCACGCCGCCGCCCGGGGGGCCCGGGTGTACGCGCGCCTGGCCGGGGCCGGCATCACCTCCGACGGCTACGACATCGTGCAGCCGCACCCGGAGGGGGAGGGCGCGATCCGGGCCATCGCCAAGGCGATCGCCGACGCGGACGTCGCCAGGTCCGACATCACGCACGTCAACGCGCACGCCACGTCGACCCCGGTCGGTGACGTGGCGGAGATCAAGGCGCTGCACGAGGCGCTCGGCGACCACCCGGTGCTGTCCTCCACCAAGTCGATGTCCGGTCACCTGCTGGGCGCGGCGGGGGCGCTGGAGTCGATCGCCACCATCCTGGCGATCCGCGACAGCGTCGTACCCCCGACGATCAACCTCGACGACCCGGACGACGGCCTCACCCTGGAGGTGGCCGCGAACAAGGCGCGCCACATGGACATCCCCGCCGCGCTGAACAACTCGTTCGGCTTCGGCGGGCACAACGTGGCTCTCGTCTTCACGCGGGCCTGAGACCACAGCCTTGGAGGCTCACGTGACCACCACCGCCGTTGGTGCGGACACTTCACCCGTCGTGGACCACCGGGATCCGGAGTTGCGGCTGCGGGCGCTGTTCGATGCCGGTTCGTTGCGGTTGATGGCGCCCCGGGACACCTCCGGCGTCCTGTGGGCGCGGGGCGAGATCGACGGCACGCCGGCGATCGCGTACGCGACCGACGCCACGCGGATGGGCGGCGCGATGGGCACCGAGGGGTGCCGGCACGTCGTGGACGCCATCGACACCGCGGTGCGGGAGCGGGTGCCGGTGCTGGGGTTGTGGCACTCCGGTGGGGCCCGGCTGGCCGAGGGCGTGGTGGCGCTGGACGCGGTGGGTCAGGTGTTCGCCGCGATGGTGCGCGCGTCGGGGCGGGTGCCGCAGATCTCGGTGGTGCTGGGTCCCGCGGCCGGCGGCGCGGCGTACGGGCCGGCGCTGACCGACATCGTGGTCATGAGCGGGGCCGGACGGATCTTCGTGACCGGTCCGGAGGTGGTACGCAGCGTCACCGGTGAGCAGGTCGACATGGAGCGGCTGGGCGGGCCGGAGCCGCACGGCCGCCGCTCCGGGGTGGTCCACGTGACGTGCAAGGACGACGAGTCGGCGCTGGCCGAGGCGCGCAAGCTCGCCGCGCTGCTGGGACGCCAGGGTCGGCTGTCGCCCGACGACGTGGCGGCGGAGGGTGACCAGGGGCACGACCTGGCGGCGAAGATGCCGGTGGAGACGAACCGGGCCTACGACGTCAAGCCGGTGGTCAAGGCGCTGCTGGACGCTCCCGGGGTGGAGCTGCACGCCAAGTGGGCGCCGAACGTGGTGACCACCCTGGGCCGGTTCGCCGGCCGCACCGTCGGGGTGATCGCCAACAACCCGCTGCGCCTGGGCGGCTGCCTCGACGCCTCCAGCGCCGAGAAGGCGGCCCGGTTCGTGCGGATGTGCGACTCCCTCGGCGTGCCGCTGATCGTGCTGGTCGACGTGCCCGGCTACCTGCCCGGCCTCGGCCAGGAGTGGGACGGCGTGGTGCGCCGCGGCGCGAAGCTGCTGCACGCCTTCGCCGAGGCCGTCGTGCCGCGGGTGACCCTGGTGACCCGCAAGGCATACGGCGGCGCGTACATCGCGATGAACTCCCGCTCCCTCGGGGCGACCGCCGTGTTCGCCTGGCCCCACGCCGAGGTCGCCGTCATGGGGGCCAGCGCCGCGGTCAACATCCTGCACCGCAAGAAGCTCGCCGCCGCTCCCGCCGAGGAACGCGAGACGCTGCGCGCGCAGCTGATCGAGGAACAGACCCGGGTCGCGGGCGGCGTCAACCGCGCCCTGGAGATCGGCGTGGTCGACGACGTCATCACCCCCGCCGAGACCCGTCGCCGCATCGCCGAGGCCCTCGCCGCCGCCCCGGCGGCCCGGGGCGCGCACGGCAACATCCCGCTGTAGTCGCACGTACCGTCGAGGGGCCCGCGCTCACCCGAGCGCGGGCCCCTCGCGTCGCTCAGCCCCGGTTGCGGGGGTGTTGGCGGGCGGTCCGCTCGTTGCCCCGGCGGTAGTTGCCGGTCCACCGGGCCATCGCGAGCTGCGGGTCGTCCTCGACCTCGGCGAGGAACTCCGCCGCCCGTCCGCCGCGCAACGTGCCCGCCACCCGCCCGTGGTGGGTGATCACCACGGTGCCGTCCGACCGCTCGTCGTACGCGAAACCCTGTGCCGTTCCCATGTGCGCAGAGGGTGCCAGGTGCGGTGGGCGACCGCGAGCCCGTTTCCGGGTTGACTCTCCAGCGGCTGGAGACAGGAGGCTCTTCGACGTGGACGACCGCACCGACCTGTTCACCATCGGGCAGCTCGCCCGCCGGACCGGCCTCTCGGTCCGGACCATCCGCTTCTGGTCCGACCTCGACCTGCTGCCCCCGACCGGCCGGTCGCCGGGCGGCTACCGGCTCTACGACGCGGCCGCCGTGGCCCGGCTGGAGCTGCTGCGCTCCCTGCGCGAGCTGGGCATCGGCCTGGACGACGTACGCCGGATCGTGGACCGCCAGTCCACCGTCCGGGACGTGGCGCAGGCGCACGTCCGGGCGCTGGACGCGGAGATCCGGACGCTGCGGCTGCGCCGGGCGGTGCTGCGGTCGGTCACCCGACGTGGCAGTACGACAGAGGAGTTGAGACTCATGAACGACCTGGCCCGCCTCTCCGCCCGGGAGCGGCAGCGGATCGTCGACGACTTCGTGGCCGAGGTCTTCGACGGCGTCGACGTCGGCCTGGGCGCCGGTCTGGCCCAGGCCATGCGGGCGCTGCCGGCGGATCTGCCGGACGAGCCCACCGACGAGGAGGTGGACGCCTGGCTGGAGCTGGCCGAACTGGTGGCCGACCCGGACTTCCGCCGTCGGGTACGCGAGATGGCGGTGGCCGGGTCGGCCGACGCGACGGCGCCGCCACCGGAGCCGATGCCGTCGGTCGAGCCGGCGCGTGCGGCGCTGGCCGCCGGGATCGATCCGGCGTCGCCCGAGGCCCGGGCGGTGCTCGACGAGATGGTGGACCCGACGCTCACCCCGGACCGGCGCCGGGCGATGGCCGACGGGATCGCCGCCTTCACGGACCGGCGGGTGGAGCGGTACTGGCAGTTGATCGGGGTGCTCAATCGGCGGGAGCCGTTCCCGCCCGCGGTGCCGGCCGTGGAGTGGCTGGTCGCCGCGCTGCGCGCGGCCCGCTAGGTCAACCGGCTTGACGCCGTCCGTCCGCCCCGCTTTGATGGGCCGGCTCTCATCGTCAACGGGGAATGGACACATGGAACGACGTACCCGCGCCGCCGTGCTCGCGGCCCTGACCATCGCGCTGACCGGCGCCTGCGCCGACGCGAAGGAGACCCCGGCGGCCGGCGGCTCGCCCTCGGCGTCGGCCTCGCCGAGCACCACCGCCTCGCCGGTGGCCCCCGGCCCGCCCTGGCACGACGAGGTGGCCGCCGCGGCCGCCGGCACCACCGTCGGCCAGAAGGGCACGCCCTGCGAGCTGCCGATCACCTTCTCGCTGCCGGCCAGGTGGAAGGTCGAGGCGGTGAAGGGCTCGGCGGAGTTCGGCGAGCCGACCGTCGGCAAGGCCAGGATGCTGTGCGAACTCGACGCCCGGCCGGCCGGCGAACTCGGGTTCCTCCGGGTCTGGCGGGTCGACGGGGTCGCCGGCGGCGCCGAGGAGCACCTGAAGCACTTCGTCGAGGCGTACTCGCCGAAGGCTTCGGACGCGCAGTACCGGCGGGTGCGGGCCGGCACGCTCGACGCCGTGGAGACGAGTTACACGGCGGACGGCGACACGGACCGGGCCATCGCGTTGTCCTCCCTCTACGGCCCGGTCGTGTTGAGCCTGGACGCCCCGGACCCGGAGGACCTGCTGCCGGCGTACCAGCTGGTGAAGCAGTCGGCCCGGATCAACCGCGACTGAGGCGGTCAGCCGGCGCAGGTGGTGGCGGGCAGGCCGGGCACCGGCACCGGGGACCGGCCCTCCGGCCGCGCCTTGCCGGCCAGCACCCGGGCGAGGGCGGTCATCGACGCCCGGCTGGACGAGTACGTCGCCAGCAGGGTCGGTGACTTCGCCTTCGCCAGCACGTACGGGGTGTCCATGGCGACCGTGACGGCGGCGTCGGCGCGCAGGTCGCCGGCGCCGTCGCCGTACCCGACCAGGTGCACCACCGTGCCGCCGCTGGGCACCACCGTGACCCCGGCCGCGGTGAGCGCCTCGGTCAGCGCCGCCCGGGTGTGGTCGCGCCCGCCGGAGGAGGTGACGGTCACCGGGCCCCGGACCCCGCCGCCGCAGGCACCCCTGAACACCGTCACGGCCGCAGCCGCCAGGTCCTCCGCGGCCTTCCGGTGCGCCGGGCCGCCCAGCGTGGACAGCTCGGGCGTGGGCCGGTCGGCGAGCTTGAACTTCATGGTCAGCACCCGGGTCGCGGCGTCGACGAGGCGGGCCCGGGGCAGCGAGCCGTCGCGGAGCGCGGCGAGCAGCCCGTCGTACGCCTGGCCGACGTGCGGCGTCATCAGGATCAGGTCGTTGCCCGCCTGTAGCGCGCGCACCGCGGCCTCCCCCGGTGACCAGCGCTTCGCCGGCGGCATGTTCATCCCGTCGGTGATCACCACGCCCTCGAAGCCGAGCTGGCCGCGCAGCACGTCGGTGAGCAGCTTGCGCGAGAAGGTCGCCGCGGTGCCCGGGTCCACCGACCGGGCGTCGAGGTGGGCGGACATGACGGCCATCGCGCCGGCGTCGATGCCGGCGGAGAAGGGCGGCCAGGCACCGGTCTCCAGCGCCTTGCGGGACTGGTCGAGCACCGGCAGGTCCTTGTGCGAGTCGGCGGCGCTGTGCCCGTGGCCCGGGAAGTGCTTGACGGTGGCGGCGACGCCCTCGGCCTGCAACCCGCGGACCGCGCCGGCCACCTGCTCCGCGGTCGCCTTCGGGTCCGCCCCGTACGACCGGGAGCCGATCACGGTGCTGCGGGTGGCGAGCACGTCGGCGACCGGGGCGAAGTCGAGGTTGATGCCCATCGCGGCGAGTTCGCTGCCGGCCGCCCGCCAGGCGGCCTCGGTCAGCTCCGGCTTCCCGGCCGCGCCCGCGGCGAGGGCGCTGGGCAGCAGGGTCACCCCGTCGGTGATCCGGGTGACCACGCCGTACTCCTGGTCGGTGCCGATCAGGAACGGCGCCTGACCGGCGGGCAGCCGACCGGCGGCCTCGCGCAGGCCGGTGGTGAGCCCGCGGACCTGCTCCGGGTTGTCGACGTTGGTGGTCTCCTGGTTGCCCTTGGTCGGGTCGTCGGCGCTGAAGCCGACCAGGATCAGCCCGCCGAGCCGGTACCTGGCGATCATCTCGGCCGGGGTGTCCACCCCGGCGAGGGCCTGGTTGCCGGCCTTCGATCCGGGCGAGACCCGGGTCGCCGAGTCGCCGTAGGCGTAGGGCATCAGCACCTGGCCGACCAGGTCCTCGTCGGCGAGCGTGCCGACCAGGGCGGCGGCGCGGGCGGCCGGGTCGCCGGCGGGCAGGCTCGCGCCGGGTGTCGGGGTGGCCGCGGCGCTCGTCGACGCGGGCTCGGGACGGCGGTCCGCCGGCCCCGAGCATCCGGAGAGGAGCAGCGCGGTCAGGGCGGCGAGCGCGACGCCGGCACGTCGCGGGGTAGTCGACACGCGGCCCATCCCACCAGTTCACCCCTTATCGGGGCAACTTGACCTTCCCGCCGCCGCCGGGCCGGGGCACGCCGGACGTGGGACGTCAGCCGACGCGGGTGAGCAGGGTCACCGGGGCGCCGTCGCCGGCGTGGCGGTAGGGCTCCAGCTCGGCGTCCCAGGCGGTGCCGAGCGCCTTGTCGAGCGCGTGCGCGAGGGCCTCCGGCGCCCGCGCACCGGCCATCAGGCTGCGCAGCCGGTCCTCGCCGAGCTGGATGTCGCCGGCCGCGCCCACGGTCGCGCGGAACAGGCCGCGCCCCGGGACGTACATGAAGCGCTCGCCGTCGGCACCGGCGCTCGGCTCCTCGGTGACCTCGAAACGGATCATGGGCCACTGCCGGAGGGCAGCAGCCAGCTCGGCGCCCGTCCCCGGACGACCGGTCCACCCGCACTCGGCCCGGCGGGCGCCGGGGTCGACGGGCTGAGCCGTCCATTGCAGGTTGACCGGCGCGGCGAGGACGCGCGCGATCGCCCACTCGACGTGCGAGCACACGGCGAGCGGGGTCGAGTGGACGTATACGACGCCACGCGTTGGCACGGTGACCTCCCGGAGAGCGAGGTGCGTCTTCCCCTACGACCTCGATCACCCGAGTGGCTTCTGGAACACATGATGACTGGTGTGACGGATGGTGCGCCAGGGAATCGGAAAATTCGCCGGTCGGAATAGTCGGACGGGTGACCGCGGTTGACCCCTCCAGACGCGATGACCAGCCAGGGATCGTGGTCGTGTACAGTTCCATCGGCGGCCTGTGCCGCGCACATCTTCCGCGGGCCCACTCACCAGGTGCCGTCCGCACAGCCCCCGGACGTTCCGTCCTCCCGTACGTCTTGCAAGGAGTACCTCCGTGGCGAGCAACACCTCTAAGACCGCGCGCGCGTCAGTCCGGGCCGGCCAGGCTGGCCAGGGTGGCGCCCTCAGCGTGCTGGGCGAGTTCAAGTACCTCATCCCGCTCAACGGCGGCAAGCACGCCTACGTGCGTAACCTGACCAACGGCAAGACCGCGCACCTGCGCACCGACTCCGAGGCCTTCGTCGAGGAGATCCGGACGCTGGCCGCCGCCGGCCACGCCGCGAAGATCCGGGCCGAGATCAACAACCTCAACGCCACCCACCCGGGTGACGGCTGGGACGCCACCGAGAAGCGCCTCGTCGAGGCCGGCGTCTTCGAGGGCTGAGCCCTCCCCCACGCGACACCTGAACCGCCCGTCGGGATCATCCCGGCGGGCGGTTCCGCGTCTGTGGACAGGTGTCGCGTCTGTGGGCAGGCGGGAGGAAGGGATCTTCCGCTACGCCTCGAGCAGGGCGACCTCGCCGGTGGCCAGGTCGTAGAGGGCGCCGACCACGGCCAGCCGGCCGGCGGCGACGGGGCCGGCGAGCAGGTCGTCGGCGCGCAGCGCGGCCACCGTCCGCAGCACGTGCCGGCGGACCGCCAGCGGGTGCGCCCGCGGGTCGTCGACGCCCACCTCGGTCACCGCCGGGGCGATCTGTTCGACGAGGTGCGCCAGCGCGCCGCCCGGTGACCGCCCGCCGCGCAGCGCGTCCACGGCGGAGGCGACCGCGCCGCACCGCTCGTGCCCGAGCACCACCACCAGCGGTACGCCCAACTCCCCGACCACGTACTCGATGGAGCCGAGCACCGCCCGGTCGAGCACGTGCCCGCCGGTGCGGATCACGCAGATCGAGCCGAACGTCTGGTCGAAGATCGCCTCCAGCGGCACCCGCGAGTCGATGCAGCCGAGGAGCACCGCGTACGGCTGCTGGTCGCCGGAGGCCGCCGCGGCGGCGGTGACGTCGTGGCCGTGGATCGGCTGGCCGCTGACGAACCGGCGGTTGCCGGCGAGCAGTTCCGCCAGGGCGGCCCGGGGCGTACCGCCGGCCGCGCGCCCGGCCGGCGCGGGCCCGGGCGGCGTTGCCGGCGGCGACCCCATGCCTTTCAGCTTGGCCGGCCCGGCCGGCGCCCGGACCGGGTTGCGAATCTTCTCACCGGCACGGTTGCCGTGGTGTCATGACGGGTAGCCGGTGTTACCACCGGGTATCCCCGGTGTTGCGGACCAGCGCGGCCCTGGGGAGGTGGCGATGCCGGAGCACGTCGAGGTACGTCTTCCCGACGACGTGCGGCTGCACGTCGAGGCGACGGGGCCGGCCGACGCCGAGCTCACCGTGGTGCTGTTGCACGGCTGGACGCTGGACGGGCGGGCCTGGCACCGGCAGCTCGCCGACCTGCGGGAACGCTTCGACGGCGCGGTACGGGTGGTGGCCTACGACGCCCGCGGGCACGGCCGGTCGAGCTGCATGGCGCTGCCCACCGCCACCCTCGCCCAGCTCGGCGACGACCTGGCCGCGGTGCTGGACGAGGTGGTCCCGGACGGCCGGGTGGTGCTCGCCGGCCACTCGATGGGCGGCATGACGATCATGGAGTACGCGCACCGGCACCCCGAGCACTTCGCCGCCCGGGCCGCCGGGTTGGTCTTCGTCTCCACGACGGCCGAGGGGCACACACACACCGTCTACGGCCTGTCGCCCCGGATCGCCCGGTTGATCCGGCTCGCCGAGACCACCGGGGCCGGCGTGCTGGCCCGGTGCGGGTCCTGGCGGCCGCCCCGGGCGCTGCTGCGGGCCCTGCGCCCCAGCATCCGCTGGATGCTCTTCGGCGACCGCTGCGACCCGCACGACATCCGGCTGGTCACCTCGGCGGTGGCCCGCGCCTCGCTCCGCTCGATCGGCGGGTTCCGCGCCTCGATCGGGGCGCAGCACCGGCTGGACACCCTCGCCCGGCTCGCCCGCCTGCCGGCGGCGGCGCTGGTCGGCGACCGGGACCGGCTCACCCCGCCGCCGTGCGCCGAGTCGATCGCCGCCGCGCTGCCGGCGACAAAACTGACCGTCTGTCCGGGTGCCGGGCACATGCTGATGATGGAACGCCCCGCCGAGGTCAACGCGGCGCTGGACGGCGTGCTCCGCCAGGTGCTCGACGACGCCCGCTCCGCCGCTCCCGCCACCACCCGGGAGGGATGATGCGGGCAGGCCGGGAGGGGTGACGCGGGCAGGCCGGCAGGGGTGACGCGGGCTCCTTTCCCGCACCTCAGGCGCGGCTGGTTGCGCGCGGGCCGTACCCTCTTGCGGTTGGCCTGGCGTGGTGCGCGCGGTTCGCGCCGCCCGCCGCCGACGTCAGGAGGAGCGACCGTTGACCGACCAGACCACCCTGGCGCAGGAGACCGCCGTCGAGCAGCGGCACCTCGACCGGGTGTACGCCCGACTGGCCGAGCTGCGCCGGTCGGCGGTCCGCGCCGAGAAGGAGGGCTACCGACTCGCCCGGGTCGGCAACTTCGGGGCGCTGGTCGAGCGGGACGCGATGGTGTTCCACGCCGCGCAGCGGCGGCACGTGCTGGACGCCGAGCACGAGGGGCTGGTCTTCGGCCGGCTGGACCTGCGCGACCGCCAGGTGCTGCACGTCGGGCGGCTCGGCATCCGGGACGAGGACGCGACCACCCTGGTGGTCGACTGGCGGGCCCCGGCCGCCGCCGCCTTCTACCAGGCCACCCCGGCGGAGCCGCTGGGCGTGGTGCGGCGGCGCATGATCCAGTCCTCCGGTGAGCGGGTCACCCGGATCGAGGACGACCTGCTCGATCCCGCCGCCGCGCCCGCCGACATGGCGGTGGTCGGCGACGGCGCGCTGCTCGCCACGCTGTCGAAGGCCACCGGCCGGGGCATGCGGGACATCGTCGCCACCATCCAGCGGGAGCAGGACGAGGCCATCCGCTCCCCCGGTTCCGGGGTGACGATCGTCTCCGGCGGCCCGGGCACCGGCAAGACGGCGGTCGCCCTGCACCGGGCCGCGTACCTGCTCTACTCCGACCGCAGCCGGTACGCCGGCGGCGGCATCCTGGTGGTCGGCCCGTCCTCGGTCTTCGTCGAGTACATCGCCTCGGTGCTGCCCTCGCTCGGCGAGGACACCGCCACGCTGCACTCGCTGGGCACCCTGTTCCCGGGCATGAGCGCCACCCGTACCGACCCACCGGCCGTGGCGGCGGTCAAGGGCTCGCTGCGGATGCGCCGGGTGCTGGAACGGGCGGCCCGGGACGCGGTGCCGGACGGCCCGGCCGAGCTGCGCCTGCTCTACCGGGGCGGGCTGCTCCGGCTGGACCGCCGCGAATTGGACGCCATCCGGGAGCGGGCGATGCCCCGGGGCGCCCGCCGCAACGAGGTGCGCCGCGCCGGCTTCGACGGCGTCTTCGCCGCGCTCTGGGCGCAGGCCCGTCGGCTGGGCATCGGCCGGCTGCCCGAGCAGCGCGCGTTCGAGGACGAGATCGCCGAGCGGCCGGAGTTCCGGGAGTTCCTCAAGGCGTGGTGGCCCCGGCTGCACCCCCGGCACGTGCTGGGCTGGCTGGCCCGCCCCGACCGGCTGCGCCGGTACGCCGGCGGGATCCTCTCCGGCGCCGAGATCCGGCTGCTGACCGACGCCTACCGGAGCCTGGACCGCGCCGGGCTGACGATCGCCGACATCGCGCTGCTGGACGAGCTGGACGCGCTGCTCGGCAAGCCGATGAAGCCGGCCCGGCCGAAGCGCGACCCGTTCCAGCTGGCCGGCGGGGTCCGCGAGCTGAGCACGTTCGCCGACCGGCAGCGCGCGGCCCGCGAGGCGGCGCGGCAGCGCCCGGAGGACTACCGGGAGTACGCGCACGTCGTGGTCGACGAGTCGCAGGACGTCTCGCCGATGCAGTGGCGCATGATCGGCCGGCGCGGACGGCTGGCCTCGTGGACGGTGGTGGGCGACCCGGCGCAGACGGCGTGGACCGGCGACCCGGAGGAGCTGACCCGCGCCCGGGACCAGGCGCTGGGCCGGCGCAAGCGGCACCACTTCACCCTGACCACGAACTACCGCAACTCGGCGGAGATCTTCGCGGTGGCGGCGGCCGAGATCCGCCGGCTGCACCCGGAACTCCCGCTGCCCAGGGCGGTGCGTTCCACCGGCGTCGACCCGGTCGAGCTGGTGGTGCCGCCGGCGGAGCTGGAGACGGCCGTGGTGACGGCGGCCACGGCGCTGCTGGCCGAGGTGGAGGGCACCGTGGGCGTGATCACCCCGGTGCCCCGCCGGGACGAGGTGGCCGGGTGGCTGGGCGGCCTGGGCGCGCCGCGCCTGCAGGTGGTGACCAGCCTGGAGGCCAAGGGCATGGAGTACGACGGCGTGGTCCTGGTCGCCCCGGGCGAGATCCGGGCCGACCCGGGTTCGGGCGTACGGACGCTCTACGTCGCGCTGTCGCGGGCCACCCAGCGGCTGACCACCGTCGACCCGACCGGCTGAGTCGTCCCGGCCGCCGCCGGCAGTCACTTGCACATATTGCGATGTGAGCATAGATTGAACCGGGTCCGGACAGGTGACGGAAGGTGGGCGCGTGGGCGCAGGTCATGACCACCACCACGGGTCGGTCGCGAATGCCGCGCACCGCCACCGGGGCCGCCTCTGGGCGGCGTTCGCGCTGCTCGGCGCCCTGATGGTGGTGGAGGCGGTGGCCGCCTTCCGCACCGGCTCGCTGGCTCTGCTGAGCGACGCCGGGCACATGTTCACCGACGTGCTCGGCATCGGCATGGCGCTCGCGGCGATCACCGCGACCCGGCGCGCCGGCGCGGACCCGCAGCGCACCTTCGGCCTCTACCGGCTGGAGGTGCTGGCCGCTCTGGCCAACGCCGTGCTGCTCTCCGGCGTCGCGGTCTACGTGGTCGTCGAGGCCGTACGCCGGTTCGGCGACCCGCCGGAGGTCCTCGCCGGCCCGATGCTCGCGGTCGCCGTGCTCGGCCTGCTCGCCAACGTGGCCGCCTTCGCCCTGCTGCGGTCCGGGGCGAAGGAGAGCATCAACATGCAGGGCGCGTACCTGGAGGTGCTGGGCGACCTGCTGGGCTCACTCGGCGTGATCGGCGCGGCCCTGCTGATCGCCGTCACCGACTGGTGGTGGGCGGACCCGGTGGTCGCGGTGGCGATCGGGATGTTCATCCTGCCCCGCACCTGGCGGCTCGGGCGCGCCGCGCTGCGCATCCTGGTGCAGGCCGCGCCGGAGCACCTCGAGGTCACCAGGGTGCACGACCGGCTGGCCGCCGTGCCCGGCGTGGCCGAGGTGCACGACCTGCACGTCTGGACGCTGACCTCCGGGATGGAGGTGGCCTCGGCGCACCTGACGATGGAGCCCGGCGCCGAGGTCGGCGCGGTGCTCACCGCGGCCCGGACGGCCCTGCACGAGGACTTCCAGATCGAGCACGCGACGTTGCAGATCGAGCCGGGGGCGTCTCCCGGGGCCTGCGGGTCGGTTGAGTGGTAATGAGCACAGCCTTAAATCTGGGAGAGTATTGTTGACTTATGTCGGATTTGACGGTAAGCGGACAGGCACCCTCAGTCACGTGCGCTGCACCAGTCACACCGGCACCGGTAGGCTCGGTTCCGGCCTCCGCCAGGCGGCACCCACCGGTGCCGGCGGTGGCCGCCGCCTAATCGCCCGGCGGGGCGAACCGGGGAACCATGTTCGTGGGGTGCATCCGCGTCAGCGGTAGGGATCTTCCGTCCCGAACCCGTCAGCTAACCCGGTCGGCGGCTGACGGAAGGACACGTGTATGCCAGTGATGGCACCTGTACGACGACGCGCCGCCCGGTTGGCGGCCCTGATCGCCGCGACGCTCGCCCTCGGCGCCGCGGTCGCCCCGGTCACCACCGCCCCCGCGGCGGCCGCCTCCCGGGCCGGACTGCTCGCCGCGGCCCCCGGCCAGGACCAGGAGGGCGGCACGCCCGCCCTGCGGGCCCAGCTCGAAGCCGCCAGCAAGGGCTACCTGGACGCCAAGCGGGCGCTGGACACGTCGGTCAAGCGGCAGCAGCAGCTCGCCGCGCAGCTCAAGACGACCGAGAGCGAGCTGACCGAGCGGAACAGCAAGGTCGGCGAGATCGCCGGAGTGGCCTACCGGACCGGCCGGCTGGGGGTGGTGTCCGCCCTGCTCAACAGCAGCTCGCCGGACGGCTTCATGGACCGGGCCGCCGCCCTCGACGCGGTGGCCGCCAACGAGGACCGGGCGCTCCGCGAGCTCCAGGAGACCCGGGACCAGGCCACCCGCACCAAGCTCGCCCTGGACGGCGAGATCCGGGAACAGCGCAAGCAGGTCACGGTGATGGCCAAGCGCAAGGAGCAGGCAGAGCGGGCGCTGACGGTCGCCAACCGGTCGCAGGCGAGTGGCGGCGGGCCGGGCGGCAGCTCCACCGCGACGGCGAAGCCGGCGCCGCGCAACTCCGACGGGTCCTGGCCGTCCGAGTCGTGCAGCGTCAACGACCCCACCCCCGCCAACGGCTGCATCACCCCGCGCACCCTGCACGCGCTCAACCAGGCCAAGGCGGCCGGCTTCACCCGCTACGTCTCCTGCTACCGCCCCGGCGGCTCCGGCGAGCACCCGAAGGGCCGGGCCTGCGACTTCGCGGCACAGAAGAGCGGGTTCGGCGGCGACGCCACCGGCGGCGACAGGACGTACGGCAACAACCTGGCGGCGTACTTCGTCAAGAACGCCGACCGGCTCGCCGTGCTCTACGTGATCTGGTACAGGCAGATCTGGCTCCCCAGCAGCGGCTGGAAGTCGTACAGCGGGGCCAACGGCGACCCGTCCAGCGACCACACCAACCACGTGCACCTGTCGGTCTACTGACGCCCCGGCCCCGGTGACCCGCGAGCGGGTCACCGGGGCCGACCGCCTTCCCGCCGCCACCTTCCCGGCCGACGGCCGGGGATCTCGCCGTGTCGTCGATGCCCGGCTCAGCCGGGCGGTGACTCCGGCGGGTGCCCGCCGAGGGCGACGCCGAGCCGGGCCGCCAGCCCCAGGTGGGCCGCACGCGCCTGGCGGAAGGCGTAGCCGAAGAGCGGGACCGGCGCGGCAAGGGTGATCTCGACGTCGATCCGGACCACGCCGTCCGGCTCGGCCCGCAGTCGGGTCCGGTTGCGCACCGTGGTGGCCGGCCACTGCCGGGCCACGGTGACGATCTCGTCCGGCCCGTCGACCAGGACGTCGGCCCGGTAGGTGACCGGCAGGCGCAGCGGCCCGACGGCCAGCCGGTCGGTGATGAGGTAGCTGGCCCGCGCGCCGCGACGGGGCGACACCCGGCGGACCCGGGCGATCAGCGGGTGCAGGTCCTGCTGCCGGGCCGGGTCCGCGAGCAACCCCGCGGCGTCGGCGAGCGAGCAGCGCGCCTGGACGGTGTAGCTGAAGGAATCCCGCCTGATCACGCCGTCTCCCCACCGTCGCCGTCGCCCGATCGTCGCGCACCGGCGGCGCGCTGGCAACGGTGTGCCGCTCCGCGCGCGGATCCCGGCCGTCGATCCGCCCGGTCGGTCGTCGACAGGTGCAGCCGGGCAGCGACCTGCCCAGCCTGGCCTACGGCTACGCCTCCGGGACGGCGATCCGCGCGGCCACCGAGGCAGCCGACATCGACCTGTCGGGCCTCGGCGAGGACTGACGCCAACGGGTCACCGGCGGGACCCCTGCCGGCGGGTCAGGCGCCGGGGAGGACCTCGGGGGCGGGCGCGCCGGCGTAGTAGGGCTCGGGGGCGCCGAAGAGGCCGAGCAGGCCGGTCACCCAGAGCTGCCGGTGCACGAACCGGCTCGGCTCGGTGACGACGAGCTTGACGCCGCTCACCTCGGCGGTCTGGAAGCCGGCGACCATCGCGCTGATGCCGACGGAGTCGATGAAGGTGACGAGCCTCATGTTGAGCTCGATCCGGCTGGGGTGCCCCTTGGCCAGGACCTCGGCGATCGCCTCGCGCACCTCGTATGCGGTGTCGACGTCGATCTCGCCCCGGGGGGCGATCTCGATGACACCACCGGGCATAACCGACTTCACGATCGACAGGCTCACGCGAGCACCTCCACTCGCCCGTCCGACGGGCGCCTCATCAGTACGCGGGCCGCGACCGAGAGTATTCCTCCGACGGCCTCGGTCGCCACCCCTCGGGATGAGCAATTCGCGGATGAGGGCGCACCAAGTCGCCCTTATCCGGACTTTTCATTTCTTGTTTACCCAACGATCAGCTGCCGCTGACGCGTCGCCGACCCAGGGTAGCCGTCTCCCGCCGGCACCGCCCGGCACCCGAACTTCCTGGCGTGGCCGGCCCGCTTCCGCCCGCCGGGTTGCCCGTCCTACCTACGATCGGCCCGGAGAGCGGGCGCCACGACGGAAGGACGATCGATGATCAGGAGACTCGCCGCGCTGGCCGGTGTCGGCGCGCTGCTGGCCCTCGTGCTGGCCTGCGGCTTCGGCGGTGGCGACGATGACGACGACGATGACGACGACTTCGCGCGCGGCGTGACCGCGGTGGTCACGCTCCGCTGACCACCGCGAGGGCCACAGCCCGGTGACCGGGCTCGCCCCGCGTCCCCCGCGGGTTTGCGGAGACGTCCGGTTGGGCACAGGCGGAACGAGCGAACCATGACGCGCCGGTGAGACGTCGAAGTCCGAAGTGGCCGCCGGCTTCGGCCCGAGGAGGTAACCCACCATGTTCGGTACCAATCTGCTGGATCGCCGCGGCAAGCCCGAGCGGATCGCGGACCAGGCGTGGCAGAACCTGGTCTCGGCGGTCAGCTCCGCGGGCGACAGCGTCCGCGACACCGCCCGGTCGGCCCGCCGCGGCGGTTCCGGCCTCGCCGACGAGGCCGGCGACCTGGTGGGCTCCGCGGCGGACGAGGCGCGCCGCCGGGCCACCCTGGCCTTCGACGCGCTCGCCGGCCGCCGCCCCGCGCTGCCCTGGACGCTGCTGATCGGCGCCGCGCTGGTGGGCGCGGCGATCGGCTGGGCCGCCGGCACCGCCGCGCGGGCCGCCGGCAGCCGGGACGACCGGGCGGCGGACGACATCGAGTTCGTCGACGTGGACCGTCCCAACTCCCCCGTCGGCCTCGACGGCTGACTCACCCCGACCCATCGGGCACACCGCGGGCCCCGGTCAACCCCTGAGGGTCGGCCGGGGCCCGCGCCGTACCTCCCGGGCAGGGCACGGCCACCCGGGTCGGGTGAGGACCGCTCACCCCCGCCCGCGCCAGGATCGGTCCCGGCGGGCCCGTGTGCACAGGCAGCTATCCCGTGAGGAGTGACAGATGGCCATCGAGACGATCACCCGTACCGACCAGGACATCCAGTCCGCCGTCCTCGACGAGCTGACCTGGGAACCCCGGGTCAGGCCGCACGAGATCGGCGTGACCGTCTCCGAGGGCGTGGTCACGCTGACCGGTCGGGTCGACAGCTACGCCAAGAAGTGGGCCGCCGAACGGGCGGCGCATCGGGTCGCCCGGGTCCGGGCGGTCGCCAACGACCTCGCGGTGCGGATCGGCACCGGCGCCGAACGCGCCGACCCCGACATCGCCGCAGCGGCGGGGCACGCGCTGGAGTGGGACGCCTTCGTCCCGCTGGAGCAACTCGACGTGACGGTCTCGCAGGGCTGGGTGACGCTGCACGGCGAGGTGGACTGGGAGTACCAGCGCCGCGCCGCCGAACGGGCGGTGGCCCGGCTGACCGGCGTACGCGGGGTCAGCAACGGCATCACCGTCCGCCCCGAAACCCGGCCGGACGGGCACGCCCTGGCCGCCCGGATCGTCGACGCGCTGGCCCGCAACCGGGCCACCGAGGCGGAACGGATCACCGTCCGGGTGCACGGCGACACGGTGGTGCTCGGCGGGCTGGTCCACTCGATGCCGGAGCGGGCGGAGGTGGAACGCACCGCCTGGTGCGCCCCGGGCATCCGCGAGGTGCAGAACCACATCGCGGTCGCCCCCGTGCTGGCCTGACCCGTCCTACCCCGATCGGCCCCCGATCCCGGCGGTGCGGGCCGGCGGACGTGGCCCGACGGGCGCGCGGGTTGAACCACCCGGGCGGGGTGAGCCGCCCTCACCCCGCCCCGGGCCAGCCTGGGAGACATGACTGATCCGAAGGGGTCGACCCGAGCCGGGCGCGCCGCGCCCGGGTCCCGCACGCCGGCCACCCGGCCCGGCGCCGCACGCCTCCGGCGGGCGGACGACGACCGGTTGAGCGCGCCGGAGCGCCTCGGCACGGATCGGCGGGTGACGGCCGGATGACCACGCCACTGCAGGTCACCGCCCGCCTGCGGACCCCGGTGACCGAGCACGACCACGTCCGCGGACCGATGGACGCGCCGGTGACGATCGTCGAGTACGGCGACTTCCAGTGCCGGTTCTGCGGGGCCGCGTACCAGAACCTGCGGGAGGTGCTGCGGCAGCGGGCCGAGACGGTGCGGCTGGCGTACCGGCACTTCCCGATCACCAACATGCACCCGTACGCGGAGCACGCCGCCGAGGCCAGCGAGGCGGCCGGGCGGCGGGGACGGTTCTGGGCGATGCACGACTGGCTCTACGAGCACCAGGACCAGCTCGACCCGGTACACCTGTCGCTCGGCGTCGCGCAGCTCGGCCTGCCCGCCGACGAGGTCAACGCGGAGGTGGAGCGGCAGGCACACGGCGACCGGGTACGGCGGGACTTCGTCGGCGGCATCCGCAGCGGCGTCGAGGCCAGCCCGACCCTGTTCGTCAACGGGGTCCGCCACGACGCCGGCTACGACCTCGCGGACCTCCTGGCCGCGGTCGACGCCGCCGCCACCCCCTGACCCACCCACGCGGTCAGATCAGGTGGAGGTCGCGGGCGCGACGGACGGCTTCGCGGCGGCGGGTGGCATCGAGCTTGCGGTAGATGTTGCGGACGTGGGTCTTGACCGTGTTGACCGACAGGGACAACTCGGCGGCGATCTCCACGTTGGACAGGATGCTCTGCAGATAGCGCAGGATGGTCAGCTCCCGCTCCGTCAGCGGCTCGTCCAGCGCCGCCGCGCGCCGGTCCGCCGAAGCCCCGTCGGCCGGCGTGTCGACGCCCCGGACCAGGTCGCTGACGGTCGGCCAGTGGGCGGTGCCCGCGTCGAGGTGGGCGGCGAGCAGGTCCCGGACCCCGGGTTCGGCGCGGGTGAACACCCGCCGGAACCCCTCCGGGCCGGCCAGGTCGAGGGCCCGCTCCAGCACCCGTCCGGCCCGCCGGTCGTCGCCCGCCCGCCGCGCCAGCACCGCGTCCAGCACCGCCGCGTCCAGGCGTACGGGCAGCGGCCAGTCGGCCGAACCGGGCGCCTCCCAGTCGGGCAGCGCGTACCCGGCGGCGCGTGGGTCGCCGGCGCGCAGCTCCACCCGGGCCAGCGCGATCGCGAGCGGCGGGTCGGCCCCGTCCCGTACCCGGTCGGCGAGCAGGTGCCGGGCCGTGTCCAGGTCGCCCCGGGCCCCGCGCAGGTCCGCCTCGGCGGCCAGCAGCCAGGACGCCAGCTCAGCGGCCCGCGGCCGGTCGGCCAGCCGCTCCCGGGCCTCGGCCAGCGCCCGGTGCGCACCGGGCAGGTCGCCGGCGTCCCGCAGCAGGCCCGCCCGACACAGCGCCGCCGTCGCCGCCACGGTCGGCTCGCCCGTGGCCGGCGCGGCCAGCGCCAGGTGCGCCTCCGCCTCCTCGGGTTGGTCGCGGTGCAGCGCGACCAGGGCCAGCGCCAGGTACCCGTGCGCGCAGTCCTCCCGGCACGACCAGCCCTGGCACGGCGGCATGGCCAGGGCGTCCCGGGCCAGCGCCTCGGCGGTCCGCAGCTCGCCCCGCACGGCGTGCAGGAGCGCCGCCCGGCTGGCGCACACCAGCTCGGTACGCGGCCGCCCCGCGTCCCGGGCCGCCGCCAGCGCCCGGGCGAAGGCGGGCCCGGCGGCGGCCAGGTCGCCGTCGGCCAGGTCGGCCAGCCCGAGCGCGGTGCCGGCGACGGCACGCACGTCGGCGTCCTCGGCGGCGTCGCCGCGCGGCTCGACCGGCAGTGCGGGCGCCGGGGCGAGCAGCCAGGCGGAGGTTTCCAGCCGTTCCGGGCCGGTCGGGGACACGCCGGTCGGCCCGCCCGTCGCGGGCACGCCGGCCGGGCCGCCGACGGGCCCGCCCGTTGTTGGCACGCCGGCCCGGGATGCGTCCGCCGCGGGAGCGCCGGTCGCCGGTGGCGAGATCGGAACCGTCGAGTCCGGCGCGGGGCGGCCGGCGAGCAGCCGGGCGGCGGCGGCGCGTACCGCCTCGGGGTCGCCGGTCAGCCGGGCCAGGGTGACCTCCAGCGCGGCGACCAGCCGACGGAACCGGTCCCGGCGCGGCGCCGGCAGCGACCGGGCGGCGTCCACGGCGACGCGCAGGTGCCCGGTCGCGGCGGTCGCGTCCCCGGCCCCGGCGCGCTCGGCGGCGCAGGCGAGCGCCAGCTCCGGGTCGCGTCGCACGGCCTCCGGCGGCGGGGGCGCGGGCGCCGGTCCCCCGGGCTCGTCCCGGTCGTACGGGACCAGCTCCGGCCAGCGGGTGACGAACAGCTCGGTGGCCCGGTCCCAGTCCCCGCCGGCCAGCGCGTGCCGCAGCCCGTCGACGGGCCGCCCGTTGTCGGCGTACCAGCCGGCCGCCCGCAGGTGCAGGTCGCGCAGCTCGTCGGCGGGCAACCGGCCCAGCTCGGCCCGCAGCACGTCGGCCAGCAGCGGGTGGCAGCGGTACCAGGGCGGGCGGCTGTCGTCACGCCGGAGCAGCCCGCCGTCGCCCGCCAGGCTCGCCAGCGCCTGCTCGCCGTCGGCCCGCCCGGTGAGCGCGTCGACGAGCCCGGCGCAGACCGCGTCGGCCACGGCGGAACGCCGCAGCACGTCCCGGGCCTCCGGGGCCAGCCCGGCCAGCACCTCCTCGCGCAGGTAGCCGGCGACATCCGGCTGGTCGCCACCGAACTGCTCGGCCCAACGGGCCGGGTCGGGCTGCCCGCGCAGCGCCAGCGACGCGAACCGCAGCGCCGCCGGCCAGCCGCCGGTCCGCTCCCGCAGCCGGCGCACCCCGGCCACCGGCAGCGTCACCCCGTGCGCGGTCAGCAGGTCGGCGACCTCGTCGTCGGTGAAGGCCAGCTCCTCCGGGCCGATCTCGGTCAGCTCCCCGGCCAGCCGCAGCCGGTGCACGGCCAGCGGCAGCCCGCCACGCGCGCCGACCACCAGCCGCAGCCGCTGCTCGGCGTGGCGCAGCAGGAAGTCCACCCCGGTCAGCGCCGCCGGGTCGGTGATCCGGTGCAGGTCGTCCAGGACCAGCAGCACCGGCCGTTCCCGGGCGGCGAGGGCCGCGGCCAGCACCTCCAGCTGGTCGGGGCGGGGCGAGCGGTCGGGCACGGGCGGGCCCGGCGCGTCGTCGGCGGGATCGGCGGCCGCGCGCAGCGCCGCCGCCAGGTAGGACCAGAGCCGGTCCCCGTCGTCGCCGGCCTCCACCGACACCCACGCCGGCAACGGCCGGGCGGGACCTGCCGGGGCGTCCGCCGCCGCGCCGAAGTCGCCGGGGCTCGCGCCGGCCGCCGCCGTGTCCCGGGCGCCCTCGGCCGCGGCCGTCACCGGCCCCTCCCCCGTCCGGCCCGGGTGGCTCCCGGCCTCCCTCGCAGCCCGGAACCAGGAGGCGAGCAGCGTCGTCTTGCCCCACCCCGCCGGGGCGCAGACCAGGGTGACCGGGCCGGCCGTTCCCGCGTCCAGCGCCCGTAGCAGCCGGGGCCGCAGCAGCAGCGGCTCCGGCGGCGCGGCCGGGCTCAGCCGGGACGCCAGCAGCGGCGCCCCCGCCGGCCCGCCCGCGACCGCGACGACCCCGGTGTCCCGTACGTGCTCCGGCATCCGGCCCCACCCCCACGGACGCGTCCACTCCCCAGGCCATGCGGCGGGCGGTTACCCGGCCGGGCCCGGTTCACCCCTTCGGGGGGAGCCTGCGTCACCCGGGCCGCGGCGACCGTGGTGGCACGCGGGCGACCGGCCGCACCCGACGGCGCCCGACGGGGGTCGGTGGGGCGGAGGACACCGAGGTGGACGCGCGGGGACGGAGGGACCGGTGGGACGCATCGCGGGGATGGCCGGGGCCGGGCTCGCCCTCGGTACGACGGCCGGGGCGGCGGTGCTGCGGGCGCTGGCCGTACGCCGGCAGGGACGGGCCTGGCCCCGTGCGGCCGGGGCCGACCCGCGGCGCGCGCGCTGGCAGGTGGTGACCGTCGACCGCGCGCCCGGCGAGGTGCTGCCCGGCGGGCGCTGGCCGGAGCCCCTGCGCCGGCTCGGCGGCGCGGTGCAGGTGGAGCTGCGCCCGGCGCCCGGCTGCCGGGGCACGGAACTGGCCGCGCGGCCGCTGGCCGGCGCGACCCCGACCGGACTCGCCGCCCACCTCGTCGGCGACGATCCGGGGCTGCTGATCCGCCAGGCGCTGCGGGAGGTCAAGCAGCTCGCCGAGACCGGCGAGGTGCTCCGCGCGGACCGCTCCGCCGTCGACCGCCCGGCGCCGTGGGTGGCAGACTCGGCGGATGCGTGAGCAGCGGGCGTACGACGTCGTCCTGTTCGGGGCCACCGGCTTCACGGGCGGGCTGACCGCCGAGTACCTCGCCCGTCACGTCCCGCCCGGGTTGCGCTGGGCCCTCGCCGGGCGCAACCCCGGCAAGCTCGCCGCCGTCCGGGACCGGCTGGCCGCGATCGACCCGGCGCTGGCCGGGCTGCCCCTGCTCACCGCGGACGTCACCGATGCCGCCTCGCTGCGGGCGGTGGCCGAGAGCGCCCGGGTGGTGGCCACCACCGTCGGCCCGTACGTCCACCACGGGGAGCCGCTCGTCGCCGCCTGCGCCCGCGCCGGCACCGACTACCTGGACATCACCGGCGAACCGGAGTTCGTCGACCTGATGTACGTGCGCCACCACGACGAGGCGGTGCGCACCGGGGCGCGGCTGGTGCACGCCTGCGGCTTCGACTCGGTCCCGCACGACCTGGGCGTCTGGTTCACGCTCAAGCACCTGCCGGCCGGCGTGCCGATCACCGTCGACGGCTTCGTCCGGGCGGGCGGGCGGTTCTCCGCCGGCACGTACCACTCGGCGCTGCTCGCCTTCTCCCGGCGGGCCGAGACGTCCCGGGCGGCGCGCGAGCGCCGGCAGGTCGAGCCGCGTCCGACGGGGCGGCGGGCGCGCGCGGTGCCCGGGCGGGTCGCCCGCGACAGGGAGCTGGGCATGTGGACGGTGCCGCTGCCGACCATCGACCCGCAGGTGGTACGCCGCTCCGCCGCCGCCCGCCCCGAGTACGGCCCGGACTTCCGCTACCGGCACTTCGCCGCCGTGAAGCGGCTGCCCACCGTGCTGGCGGGCGCGGTCGGGCTGGGCGGCCTGGTCGGCCTGGTGCAGCTGCCGCCGGCCCGGCGCTGGCTGCTCGGCCGGCTCGCCGCCGGGCAGGGGCCGACGCCCCAGCAGCGGGCGAAGTCCTGGTTCCGGGTCCGGTTCGTCGGCACCGGCGGCGGCCGGCGCGTGCTGACCGAGGTGGCCGGCGGCGACCCCGGGTACGACGAGACGGCGAAGATGCTCGCCGAGTCCGCGCTCTGCCTGGCCACCGACGACCTGCCGGCGGCCTCGGGCCAGGTCACGCCGGTGACCGCGATGGGCGACGCGCTGCTGGACCGGCTGGTGCGGGCCGGAATGACGTTCCGGGTGCTCGACGAGCCCCGCTGACCCGTGGGCCCCGACCGACCGACCGACGTGACCGGCGACGAGGCCGGACACGACCGGCGGCCCGGGCGGTCGGTGGCTTGACCCTCGACCAGGTTGAGACGACAGGATCACCGCCGTGGAGAGCGACCTGCACAGCATCGGCGAGCTGGCCCGGGCCAGCGGGCTGACCGTGAGCGCCCTGCGGTTCTACGACTCGGCCGGGGTGCTGACCCCGGCCCTGGTCGACCCGGTCACCGGCTACCGCTGGTACACCGGCGACCAGGTGGCGCCCGCCCGGCTGGTGGCCGGGCTGCGCCGGGTCGGCATGCCGGTGGCCGAGATCGCCGCCGCGCTGCGGTCCGCGCCCACCGAGGTGCACCGCCTGCTGGACGCGCACCTGCGCCGCCTGGAGGACGGCCTCGCCGACGCCCGCCGCGAGATCTCCCGGATCCGTACGCTGATCGATCCCGAGGAGCGCCCGATGACCACCCGCCTCGTCCTGTCCCGGGTCGACCTGGCCGCCGCCGTGGACGCGGTCCGCTTCGCGGTCGGCACCGACCCCGACCTGCCGGTGCTGACCGGCGTGCTGTTCGACGTCGACGGCGACGGCGTACGGCTGGTGGCGACCGACCGGCACCGGATGGCCCTGGCCCGGGCGGCCGGCCGGGTCGACGGGCCGCCGGCGCGGGTGCTCGCCCCCGTCGCCTTCGTCGACGAGGCGCGGGCCCTGCTCGACACGGGCGCGGGGAGCACCCCCGAGGCACACCTGACCGTGGCCGGCGGCACGATCTCGGTCTCCGTCGCCGGCCGTACGGTCGACGCCGCCGTCCTGCCGTACGACTTCCCGGACTACGCCCGCCTGCTGCGCGCCGCCCCCGGCGACGGGCCGGCGCACCGGCTGACGGTCGATGCCGCCGCCCTGCGGTCGGCCCTGACCAGCGCCGACGCCCCCGTCGTCAGCCGCCGGCACGACGGCGCCCCGCTCGCCGTGACCGTGCTCGGGCCGGACGGCCGGGGCGGGGTGCGGCTGCTCGGGGCGGACGAGCTGGCCGGGGAGGAGGACGCGTTCCGGGTCGGCGTCAACGGCGACTACCTGCTCCAGGCCCTCGACGCCGCCGGCCCGGGGCAGTTGCTGCTGGAGCTGGACGGCCCGATCGCGCCGCTGGCCGTCCGCCGCCCCGACGACGCCGACGCCTTCTCCATCCTGATGCCGATCCGGCTCTGACCCCTCCTCGCCGACGGCGGCGGACGGTGTCCGGCCCGGCCCGGGGCGCGACCGGGCCGCGACGGTAGCATCGGTGGGTCCACCTGACGTCCGGACGGAGGCGTACGGAGCAGCATGCTCGACATGGAGTTGATCCGGAAGGATCGCGAGGCGGTGGAGACCGCGCTGGCGAAGCGACTGGATCCCGCCGAGGTCACCCGCGCCCTGGACGAGATCCAGCGGCTCGACCAGGAACGCCGTGCCCTGATCAGTGGGATCGACGCCGAGCGGCAGCGCCGCAAGGCCGAGGCGCGCGCGTACGCGCAGGCGAAGCGGGCCGGCACCGAGCCGCAGGTGACCGCCCCGGAGGCCGAGCGCAAGCAGCTCGCCGAGCTGGAGAGTCAGCTCGACGAGGTGCAGACCCGGCTGCGCGACCGGATGAGCGAGCTGCCCAACCTCCCGGCCGACGACGTGGTCGGCGGCGGCAAGGAGGCGAACCGGGTCGTCAAGACCTTCGGTGCGCCGCCGGCCATCGAGAAGGTCCGCGACCACGTGGAGCTGAGCCGCGCGCTGGGTCTGGTCGACCACGAGCGCGGCGTGAAGCTCGGCGGCTCCGGCTTCTGGATGTACACGGGCCTGGGCGCCCGGCTGGAGTGGGCGCTGGTCAACTGGTTGATCGAGCGGAACATCGAGGCCGGCTACGAGTTCCTGCTCCCGCCGCACCTGCTGCTGGACACCGCCGGCTTCGCCGCCGGCCAGTTCCCCAAGTTCTACGACGACGTCTACCACCTGGACCGGCAGTCCGCGCCGCGCGGGCAGTTCCTGCTGCCCACGGCGGAGACCGCGATCCTCGGGGCGTTCCAGGACGAGATCCTGGACACCGCGAAGCTGCCGCTGAAGGTGTTCGCCTACACCCCGTGCTACCGGCGCGAGGCGGCCGGCTCGCACTCGGACGAGCGCGGCACGGTGCGGGGCCACCAGTTCAACAAGGTGGAGATCTTCCAGTTCACCCTGCCCGACCAGGCCGACGCCGCGCTGGAGGCGATGGTCGGCCACGCGGAGAGCCTGGTCGAGGCGCTGGGCCTGCACTACCAGCGCACCCTGCTGTCGGCCGGCGACGCCAGCGCCGCGATGAGGAAGACCCTCGACATCGAGGTGTGGATGCCGAGCACGGGCAAGTACAAGGAGGTCTCGTCGGTCTCCTGGGGCGGCGACTACCAGGCCCGCCGGGCGGCCATCCGCTACCGGGAGCCGGGCGGCAAGCAGACCCGCTTCGTGCACACCCTCAACGGGTCGGCGCTGGCCACCAGCCGCCTGTTCCCGGCCATCCTGGAGCAGTTCCAGCAGCCCGACGGCTCGGTGCTGGTGCCCGAGGTGCTCCGCGACCGGTTGGGCACCGACCGCCTCACCCCGACCCGCTGACCTTCGGCCCTCGCCCCCGCCTCGCGTCTGCCGCCAGCGGGGGCGACTCGCCGTGGCGAGCCGCGGCGCCGCCCGCACGGACGACGCGGCTGTCCTTCACATCACCGCAGTGACGCATGTGCATGCGTTGACAGTCACTGCAACGCGCTTGTAATCTTTCGGAAACTTTCAGACCGGGCTGCAACTTCCCGGCAGCATCGGGCCCTCCCCCGGCCCGCCGCCGCCCCGCCCCCGCACCCCGTCAGGAGTCCTCCGATGCAGAGACGTCGACGTCTGTCGGCGATCGTCGCCCTCGGCGTGATCGCGGGCCTGATCGTCCCCGCCGCCGCGACGGCGCCCCCGGCCGCCGCGGCCCCGGCCAGCAGCAAGAAGGTCATCGCCAACCTTTTCGAGTGGAACTGGGCCTCGGTGGCGACCGAGTGCGGGACCACCCTCGGCCCCAAGGGCTACGGCTGGGTCCAGGTCTCCCCGCCCCAGGAACACGTCCGGGGCTCGCAGTGGTGGCTGGCCTACCAGCCGGTCAGCTACCGGATCGAGTCCCGCAAGGGGACCCGCGCCCAGTTCAAGTCGATGGTCGACGCCTGCCACGCCGCCGGGCTGAAGGTGATCGTGGACGCGGTGGTCAACCACATGTCCGGGCAGGACAACGGCGGCACCGGGTGGGCCGGCTCGTCGTACGGCCACTACGACTACCCCGGCATCTACCAGACGCAGGACTTCCACCACTGCGGCCGCAACGGCGGCGACGACATCGCCAACTACAACGACCGGTGGGAGGTGCAGAACTGCGAGCTGGTCAACCTCGCCGACCTGAAGACCGAGTCGGACTACGTCCGGACGCGGATCGCCGGCTACCTCAACGACCTGCTCTCGCTCGGCGTCGACGGCTTCCGGATGGACGCCAGCAAGCACATGCCGGCCGCCGACATCGCCGCCATCAAGAGCAAGCTGTCCCGCCCGGCGTACCTGGTGCAGGAGGTCATCCACGGGGCTGGCGAGCCGATCCAGCCGGGTGAGTACACCGGCAACGGCGACGTGCACGAGTTCCGCTACGGCAAGGACCTGGCCCGGGTCTTCCGCTCCGAGAAGCTCGCCTACCTGCGCAACTTCGGTGAGGGCTGGGGGCACCTGCCCAGCGGCTCGGCGGCGGTGTTCGTGGACAACCACGACACCCAGCGCGACGTGGGCGGCGTGCTGACCTACCGCGACCGGGGCATCTACGCGCTGGCCAACGCGTTCATGCTCGGCTGGCCGTACGGCTCCCCGACGGTCATGTCGAGCTACACGTTCAGCCAGCGCGACCAGGGCCCGCCCTCGGACGGCTCGGGCCGGACCCTGGACACCACCTGCTACTCCGGCTGGGAGTGCGAGCACCGCTGGCCGGTGATCGCCAACATGGTCGGCTTCCGCAACGCCACCGAGGGCGCCGGCGTCGCCAACTGGTACGACAACGGCAACAACCACATCGCCTTCAGCCGCGCCGGCAAGGGCTATCTGACGGTCAACGACGAGGACCACGCGATCACCGGCCGGTCCTACCACGCCGGGCTGCCGGCCGGCCGCTACTGCGACGTCATCCACGGCACCTTCGCCAACGGCACGTGCAGCGGGCCGGTGATCACTGTGGACGGCAACGGCTGGTTCGCCGCGAACATACCCGCCCACGACGCGGTCGCCATCCACGTCGGCGCCCGGCTCAGCTGACCCGCCACCCCACCGACGGCCCCCGTCCCCGGTCGACTTTCCGGCCAGGGCGGGGGCCTCGTCGCTCTCCACCCGTTACAGTGACTTTGTGCGTTTTGACCGAATGATCCGGCGGCGGGCGGGCCTGCTGGCCGTCGCCGTGGGCGTACCCCTGCTGCTGGCGGCCGCCGGGGCCACGGGCTGGGCACTGACCCCCGACCGCACGCCCTCCGCGCCTCCGGTCGTCGCGCCGCCCACGCCGACCGCCGCCGTGCCGAGCAGCGCGGCCCCGACGCCGGAGCGGGTGCCCGTCGCCGCGCCCGCGCCCGACGACCTGCCGGTGGTCGACTACAGCCTGGCGCCCACCGGATTCCCGGCCGACCCGGACACCCTGGACACCACGCCGCTGACCGAGGGCCTGCACCCGACCCGCGAGATCGCCGCCTACACCGCCCCCGGCGGTCGGCCGCTGGCATTCCTCGCCCCCACCATCAACGGCGTCGAGCTGACCATGCCGATCGCCCAGCGGCGCGCCGGCTGGACGGCCGTGCTGCTCCCTTCGGCCAACCGCACCCTCGCCTGGCTGCCGCCCGGCGGCTTCACCACCGTGCCGCTGCGCGGCCAGATCGTGATCGAGCGCAAGCCGCACCGGCTGACCTGGTACCGCGCCGGCCAGGCCGTCCAGTCCTGGGAGATCAGCCTCGGCCAGCGCGGCCAGGAGACCCCGCTGGGCCGGACCTTCATCCTCGGCCGCACCCCGCCGCCACAGGACGTGTACGGGGGCGTGGACATCTTCGCCCTCGGCGCGGTGCCCGACGACCCGGAGTCGGTGCCGGCCAGCCTGCGCGGGGCGCACATCGGCATACACAGCTGGTACCACGACGGCGAACTGGGCATGAAGACCACCAACGGCTGCATCCGGCTCACGAAGAGCGGGCAGCGGAAACTGCTGGCCGAGGTGCGCCCCGGCACCGAGGTGGCGGTGGTCGACGAGCTGCCCGTGCCACCCCCGACCGCCTGACGGCGTCGAGCCCGGCAACTGCTGCCGGGCTGGGCCGTCGGCTGTTGAGCAGGGTGGCGTCAGCCGCCGGCCGTGCACAGCGGCACGTCGGGGATGGTCTGCGAGCGTTTCACGATGTCCCACAGGAACTCGCTCTCCAGGTCGGCCTTGAACTTCGGCCGGCCCGGAAGGCGGTCGCCGATGAGTTTCCCCAGCTCCCCGTCGATGTTGATCCCCATGCCGAAGCCGCCCTTGATGACCAGGTCGACCCGGGTGCACCGGGCCAGCGGAGCGCCGAACGCCGAGCCGTTGGTCACCCCCGCCGCGAACCGGAACTTCGCATACGGGCCGGCGGAGGCCCCGGGCACCCCGAAGCCCAGCGAGAACTTGAACTCCGGCGCGATCACGAGCCCGCTCGGGCCGAGCGTGATGCCGCTGATCGAGTCCATCATGCTCGTGATGACGCTGAACGTGGGCACCAGTGGCGTGCCCGACTGCATGCCGAGCGCTCCCACCAGCCCCCACTTGCCGGACGCGGTGATCGTCGAGTTCTTCCCGGTCAGCGCCGTCTCGATGACCAGCTTCACCTTGCCGACCAGCACCATCGGGAGGCCGTTGACCATGATCGGTTTGTTGAAGATCTCGGCCGGCACCTCGAGTTTCACCTTGGAGTTGCTGTCCGTACCGCCGCCGAGCCCGGCCTGGAGCTTGACCTCCAGCGATTCGAGGCCGTGCAGGACAGTGCCCGGGTTCGCGGCGATGGTGCCGGCGGTCAGGGCGACGTCCGTGGCCAGCCGCAGCGTCTTGAAGCCGAGGGTGATGTCGGCGCCGAACTTCAGGTGGCTCCCTTCCTTGCGGTACACCGAGACGGTCAGCCCCTTGGCGTCGAGCGCGGTCGTCACACCCCAGTCGTTGAGGGTGACGTCCAGCTTCTCCTTGGCCGGCGACGGCAGCTTCTGGTCCGACCCGGCGATCTTCCCGACCGGCTGTTGCGGCACCGTCACGGCGGCGGGCCGGCGCGCCGGGGCTCCCGCGCGGAGGCCCGGCTCGCGGACGACGCCCGCGCCGCCGGCCGTGGCGAACACGGTCGTCGACCGCCGCGCGCCCCGGTCGCGCATGCTGACCGGTCGCAGGTCCGTGTCGGCCCGATCCGGGGTCGTGACGGTCCCGGGCAGGTCCGGGATCTCCTGGATGCCGATGCTGTCGGTGCCGATGTCCGCGACGTCGATCGCGGCGTCGACCTTGATCCGGCCGTCGCGGATGACCTCCTGCGGCTGCACCGGCACGAGCGTGACCGCGACGTCGCCGCCGACCCGCTCCTTCGCCGCGACCCGGCCGACCGCCCGCGAGGTCAGGAACATGACCTCGCCCACGTCGAGGTCGCCCAGGCCGCGCACGCCGCCGTCGATCGTCCAGACCAACCCGTCGCCGCTCACCGACCGGACGGCCGCCGCGCCGCCGTCGACCACGACCACGTCCGGCTGGTACGTGAACCCGGACGGATCCTTCGCCGGGGACTGGCCGTAGCGGGCCGTCAACTCGGTCGTCTCCCCCGAGGTCGAGGTGCCCCTCGGGGTGGACGAACAGCCGACGAGCGCCACGCAGCAGACCATCGAGAGCACGACCCACGCCCTGGTGCCGCCGCGCCCCGGCACCGGCGCGGCCGGGAACGATCGAAGCGTCATGCCGCGACGCTAGGCGCTGGCGCGCGACGCGTAATCGGTCGTTTCCCTATCCTTCGAACCCCGGATCAGCGGGGACGCTGCTCCCCCGCGCCTGTGGGCTGTCGGCGCCGGATTCTCCGGCCGGCCCGCCCGCCCACGCGTCGACCGGCGGAAGCTGGCGCGGCAGGGGCCGGCGCGGCTGCCCGGCCAGCTTCCGCCACAGGAACTCACACGTCAGCGCCCAGATGAAGGCACGCTGCTCGTTGTTCGACGCCGTACCGTGCCCGCCTTCGACGTTCTCGTAGTAGGACACGTCGTGGCCCTGCTCGCGCAGCCGGGCCGCCATCTTGCGGGCGTGCCCGGGATGCACCCGGTCGTCGCGGGTCGAGGTGATGAGAAGGACCGGCGGATACGCCGTCCCGCCACGAATGTTGTGGTACGGCGAGTACTGCCGCAGATAGGCCCAGTCCTCCTCCTGGTCCGGGTCGCCGTACTCGGCCATCCACGAGGCGCCGGCCAGCAGCCGGTGGTAGCGCCGCATGTCCAGCACCGGCACGCTCGCGACGACCGCGCCGAAGAGCGACGAATAGCGGGTCAGCATCACCCCCATGAGCAGCCCACCGTTGCTGCCGCCCTCGATGCCGAGCTGCGCCGGCGTGGTGATCCCGCGGGTCACCAGCTCGGCCGCCACCGCCGCGAAGTCCTCGTACGCCCGGGGCCGGTTCTCCCGCAGCGCGGCGCGGTGCCACCGCGGGCCGTACTCCCCGCCGCCCCGGATGTTCGCCACCACGTAGGTGCCGCCCCGGGCCAGCCATCCCCGGCCGATGATCCCGCTGTAGTGCGGGGTCTGGGAGATCTCATACCCGCCGTACCCGGTGAGCAGCGTCGGCCCGGCGGGCGCCTGCGGATCCCCCACCACGAAGTACGGCACCCGCGTGCCGTCGGCCGAGGTGGCGAAGAACTGGCGTACCACCAGGCCGTCCGCGTCGAAGGACGCCGGCTCCTGCTTGAGGGTCTCCACCCGGCCGCCGACGTGGCCGAGCCGCAACGTCGCCGGTTGGAGGAACCCTTCCGAGGCGAGCAGGTAGGCGTCGCTGTGGTCCGGGTCGGTGTCCACGATCGCGCTGTGGTCGAACTCCGGCACCCCCGCCAGCGGCTCCCGCCGCCATCCCGTCCCGCCGGGCGTCAGCACCTCCAGCCGGCTCCTCACGTCGGCGAGGATGGCCAGGATCAGATGGTTCCGGGTCCAGAAGTGGTGGCTCAGCGCCGTGCGGTCGTCCGGCCGGAAGAGCACCGCCATCTCCCGTTCCCCGGCGAGGAACGCGTCGAACCGGGCCGCCAGCAGGGTGCCTGCGGGATGGGTCACCCCGCCGACCGTCCACGGCGAGCGCAGCCGGATCAGCAGCCACTCCCGGCGTACGTCCCACTGGGCGTCCTCCGGCACGGGGATCCGAATCCGCTCGCCGGCCGCTGTCAGCAGGTAGCTTTCCGTGCGGTAGAAGTCCAGGCTGCGGCCCACGAAGTCGCGCTCGAACCCGGGCGTCGGGTCGTGCGAGGCGTACACGGCGACGTCGTCCGCGGAACCCTCGTAGACGACTTCGGCCTCGCTCAGCGGCGTGCCCCGTCGCCACCGTCGGACGGTGCGTGGGTGGCCGGAGGCGGTCAGCGAACCGGGCCCGAAGTCGGTGCCGACGTAGACGTGGTCCGCGTCGATCCAGCAGACGTCGCTCTTGGCCTCGGGCAGCGTGAAGCCGTCCTCGACGAAGGCACGGCGGGCCAGGTCGAACTCGCGCACCACGACGGCGTCGGCGCCACCCCGGGACAGGCCGACCAGGCCGCGCCGGTAGCCGGGCCGCAGGACCGTCGCCCCGCTCCAGACCCAGTTCTCGCCCTCCTCGGCGGCCAGCGCGTCGACGTCGAGCAGCACCTCCCACTCCGGCTCGGGCCGGCGGTACTGGTCGAGCGTCGTCCGCCGCCAAACCCCACGCGGATGCGTCGCGTCCCGCCAGAAGTTGTAACAGAGGCCGTCCCCACGCCACCCCGGATAGGGAATCCGTTCCTCGGCGTCGAGGACCTGCCGGAGTTCGGCCCGCAGGGCGGCGAACGCCTCGCCGCCGGTCAGCGCGGCGAGGGTTTCCGCGTTGCGGTCCCGCACCCACCGTGCGGCGTCCGCGCCATCAAGATCTTCCAGCCAGAGGTACGCGTCGGTCTCCACCGTCATGCTCGCCACCTCGCCACTATCCCCGACGAGGCAGGCACGTTCATGTCCGGTCGAGTGTCGGCATGACGACGTACGCCATCCAGGAGCTGGCGCTGATCTGCTCCACGGCGACAGGGCACCTACCGGCGTGGCATGGGAGCAGCCTTCGGGGGTATGACCGAAACATGAGGGCGAGTTTCCGGCTCGGCCGGATCGCGGGCGTGCCGGTCGGGGTCAACTGGAGCGTCCTGGTCATCTTCGTGCTGATCGCCTGGGCGCTGTCGGCCAACCAGTTCCCCCGGGCATACCCGGACCGGCCCGTGATCGCGTACGTCCTCGCGGGGCTCGCCGCGGCGGTCGTCTTCTTCCTCGGCCTGCTCGCCCACGAGGTCTCCCACGCGATCGTCGCCAAGCGCAACGGGCTGGAGGTCGGCAGCATCACGCTGTGGCTCTTCGGCGGGGTGGCCGAGCTACGCGGCGAGGCCCCCAACCCGGGCGCGGAGCTGCGCATCTCCGGCGTCGGCCCGCTGGTGAGCCTCCTGATCGGGCTCTTCTTCGGCGCGATCGCGGTGGTGCTCGCCCTGGCCGGGGTCGACGGGCTGCCGCTCGGCGCGCTGGCGTGGCTGGCCGGCATCAACGTGCTGCTGGCGGTCTTCAACGTGCTCCCCGCCGCCCCGCTGGACGGTGGGCGGCTGCTGCGCGCGGCGGTCTGGAAGGCGACCGGCGACCGGACGAAGGCGTCGGTCGTCGCCGCCCGGGCCGGCTGGGTGCTCGGCGCGCTGCTAATCGGCCTGGGGCTGTGGCAGTTCCTGGCCGGGGTCGGCTTCGGCGGGCTGTGGCTGGCCCTGATCGGCTGGTTCCTGATCGGCGCCGCCGGCATGGAGGAGCGGCAGGCCCGGATGGGCAGCGCGCTGCGGGGGGTACACGTGGCCGACGTGATGACGCCGCAGCCGCAGACCGCGTCGGGGCAGATGACCGTGGCCGACTTCGTCGACCACTACCTCTTCGCGTACCGGCACACGGCGCTGCCGCTGACCGAGGACGACCGGCCCGTCGGCCTGGTCACCCTCGACCGGGTCCGCGGCATCCCGGCGGACCGCCGGGATGCCACCACGCTGGCCGAGGTGGCCTGCCGCGCCGACGAGCTGGTGCTGGCGAGGCCGGAGGAGCCGCTCAACGACCTGCTGCCCCGGCTCAGCGAGTGCGCCGACGGGCGGGCGCTGGTGGTGACCGACGGCCGGCTGGTCGGGATCGTCTCGCCGAGCGACATCAGCCGGGCGGTGCAGCGTGGCAGCCTGCGCGAGCAGATGGCCGGCCGACCCGGCCGCTAGTCCCGGGGGAGGTAGCGGTCCAGCAGGTCGGTGCGGAACGTGCCGGCCGGGTCGAGCCGGCGCACCAGGTCGAGGAAGTCGGCGTACCGGGGCCAGGCCGCGGCGACCGCCGCCGGGGCGAGCCCGAAGACCTTGCCCCAGTGCGGGCGCGGCGCGAACGGCGCGAGCCGCTCCTCCACCGCCGTCACCACCGGCAACACCGCCGCCGGGTCGGCGATCCAGGTGAAGTGCACGGCGAGGCTGTCCCGCCCGTGGTTCGGGCTGAGCCAGAGCCCGTCGGCCGCCACCGCCCGCAGCTCGCAGACCTGGAGCACGGGCGCGATCAGGTGCGCGACCGGCGCCAACGCGGCCAGCACGGCCGCCCCCGCGCCGCGCGGCACGTGGTACTCCGACTGCAGTTCGTCGCCACTGCTCGGGGTGAACCCGAGCCGGAAGTGCGGCAGCCGCTCGTGCCACGGCCCGGGCACGCCGAGCTGTGGGGTGCAGTGCTCCGCCGGCATGCCGGGCACCGGATGTCGCGGCGCGTCGGCCGCCGTCGTGCCCAGCCAGTCCGCCGGGGGCGGGGCGGCGTCCGCGCGCTGCTTCAGCCACACCTCCCGCAGCCGCGGCCCGCGGAAGTCGGTGAAGACGCTGACGCTGTACGCGGAGGCGAACCCCGCGTCCAGCGCCTCTGGAGGCAGGCCGAGGCGGACATACTGGCACAGGTCGTACGCGGGCACCACGTCGAGGGTGAGCCGGGTGACCACGCCGAGCGCGCCGAGCGCGACGACCATCCCGGCGAACGTGTCCCCGTCCGCCGCCCGGTCCACGGTCAGCAGGTCGCCGTCGGCCGTCACCAACTCCAGCCCGGCGACGGACGTGGCCAGGTTGCCGACCGTCTCGCCCGAGCCGTGGGTGCCGGTGGCCACCGCCCCGCCCACCGAGATGTGCGGCAGGGAGGCGAGGTTGGCCAGGGCGTACCCCCGCTCGTGCAGCCGGGCGGCGAGGTCCCCGTACCGCATGGCGGCCGGCACGGTGACGGTCCGGCGGTCCGGGTCCAGCGCGACGGTCGCGGGCATCCCGGCCAGCGAGACCAGGTCGCCGGCGGTGTCCCCCAGCCGGTTGAAGGAGTGCCCGGTGCCGACCGCCCGGACGCGGTCGCTGCCCGCCACCAGCCGGCGCAACTCGTCGAGGGACGACGGCCGGTGGCGCCGGCGGGCGGCGTAGCGGACGTTGCCCGCCCAGTTGGCGCCCGGCACCGCCCCGGTCGTGCCGCCGGGCGGGACGGCGTCGCCCCGGGGGCGCGGCGGGCCGTCCGTCCGGGCCGCCCCGGCGCCGTCGAGTTCCACGTCGATCCCCCTGCCCGTGGCCGTGGTCGGGGTGCGTCGCCCGTGGACGGGTGCCCGTCGGTCGGCGACGATTACCACCGCCGTCGTCGGGGAACCCTACGCCGATGAGCAGCTACCGCGACCCCGCCCTGCGGGGCGACGTGTCCGCCTCGCGGGAGGAGATCGACCCGACCGGCGCCGGGCCGGCCCCGTCGGGGGCGCCGCCGGCCGGGGCGGACCCGCTGGGCACGACGCCCGGGCCCCGACCGACGCCCGCGCCCCCGCCCGCGCCGCACCCGGTGCCCCACCCCGGGCCGGCACCCCGGGCCGGGCGGCCGGCCGCGCGTGCCTGACGGCCACCCAGACCGGCGCGCGGCTCAGAGCTGGGGCATCACCTCGGCCGCGACCAGCTCCAGGTGGTCCAGGTCGGCCAGGTCGAGCACCTGGAGGTAGAGCCGCTCGCTGCCGATCTTCGCGTACCGGCCGATCTTGTCGACGACCTCGGCGGGGGTGCCGGCCAGGCCGTTGGCGCGCAACTCGTCGGGCTCCCGGCCGATCGCAGCCGCCCGCCGGGCCACCTCGGCGCCGTCCCGGCCGCAGCAGAGCACCAGCGCGTTGGACCAGCACAGCTCGGCCGGGTCCCGGCCCGCCTCCGCGCAGGCGTCCCGGACCCGCCCGAACTGGGCGGCCGAGTCCTCGACCGAGGCGAACGGCAGGTTGAACTCGTCGGCGTAGCGGGCGGCCAGCCGGGGCGTCCGCTTCGGGCCCATGCCGCCGAGCAGGATCGGCGGGCGCGGGTCCTGCACCGGCTTCGGCAGGGCCGGCGAGTCGCTGACCGGGTAGTACGTGCCGGCGAAGTCGAACGTCCTGCCCGGCGGCGTCGCCCAGAGCCCGGTGATGACGGCGAGCTGCTCCTCCAGCCGGTCGAAGCGCTCCCCGAGCGACGGGAAGGGGATCCCGTACGCGGTGTGCTCCTCGGCGTACCAGCCGGTGCCGATGCCCAGCTCGACCCGGCCGCCGCTCATCTGGTCGACCTGCGCCACCGTGATGGCCAGCGGGCCGGGCAGCCGGAAGGTGGCGGCGGTCATCAGCGTGCCCAGCCGGATCCGCCGGGTGTCCCGGGCCAGTCCGGCGAGGGTGGTCCACGCGTCCGTCGGGCCGGGGTCGCCGCTCACCGAGCCCATCTTCAGGTAGTGGTCGGAGCGGAAGAAGGCGCCGTAGCCGGCGTCCTCCGCGCAGCGGGCCACGGCGAGCAGGTCGTCGTAGGTCGCGCCCTGCTGGGGTTCGGTGAAGATCCGCAGTTCCATGGCCCGAGCATAGGGAGCCGGCCCGGCCCCCGCCGGAGCTCGCCCCGCCCGTACGCCGGACCTCGGCGGCACACGGCGCCACCGGGGTACGCCGCCCGCCTCGGCGGGGCTCAGAGCTGACCGAGGCCGGCCTGCCGGGCGCGCTGGATCGCCTGGCCCCGGTCGGCGACCTGGAGCTTCGTGAGCACGTTTGACAGGTGATTGCGGACGGTCTTCGGGCTGAGCGTCAACCGCCGCGCGATCACCACGTTGCTCAGCCCCTGGGCGACGAGGTCGAGCACCTCGCGCTCCCGGTCGGTCAGCTCGGGGAACGGCACCGGGCCGGCCGCCCGGGCACCGGCCAGGAAGCCCACCGCCCGGGCGGCGACCGCCGGGCCGAGCAGCACCTCGCCGTTGGCCACCGCCCGGACCGCCCGTTCCACCTCCCCCGGCGCGGCCCCCTTGAGCAGGTAGCCGCGGGCGCCGGCGCGCAGCGCCGCGAAGACGGAGTCGTCGTCGTCCAGCATGGTGACCACGAGCACCCCGATCCCGGGGTGCCGCCCGACGATCTCCCGGGTCGCCTCCACCCCGGACCGGCCGCCCAGGTGCAGATCCATGACCATGACGTCCGGGCGCAGGGTGGCGGCCACCCGCAGGGCCTCGTCGGCGTCCGCGGCCTCGCCGACCACCCGCAGGCCGGCGGTGCTCGCGAGCAGCGCGGTCATGCCGAGGCGGAAGACCGGGTGGTCGTCCACCACCGCGACCCGGATCACCCCGCCGTCCGTCCCGGTCACCGCGCCACCGCCACCGTCCGTCCCGGTCACCAGGCCAACCCCCACCGTCCGGCCCGCAGCCGGGCCACCGTCACCATCCGTCCCGATCACGACGCCACCCCCACCGTCCGGCCCGCAGCCAGGTCGACGGCCGTCCGGTCGCCGGGGCCCGGCGACGCCGCGCCGTCGGGCGTCGACACCACCGACGCTCGGCCTGGGTGCGGCGGTGGCGTTGCTGATCCTGCCTCGCGCGACGGCACCGCGACGTGCGGCGGGCTCGTCGGGCCCGTGCCGGCGGTGCCCGCGCCCTCCAGCGGCCACGGCGCGTGGTCCGGGGGCCGCTCCGCCGGGGCGCGGCTGGGCACGGCGCACCGGTCGGCGGGCACCCGGACGCTGACCAGGGTGCCCCCGGCCGGCCCCGGACCGACCGCGCACGTCCCGCCCACCCCCTCGGCCCGCTCGCGCATCGACAGCATGCCGACGCCGGGCGGTGCCCCCGGCGGGATCCCGGCCCCGTCGTCGGCGACGGTGAGCGTGAGGCCCGCCTCGTCCACGATCAGCGCGATGCGACAGGTCCGGGCGGCGGCGTGCCGGTGCGCGTTGCGCAGCGCCTCGGCCACGATGCCGTACACGGCGGTGGCCACCGGCTCGGGCAGCGGCAGCGGGTCCGCGTCGACCTCGACCAGGAGCGGCGCGCCGTCGTACCGCCGGGCCAGCTCGTGCACGGCCGGCACCAGGCCCCGCTCGCCCAGCACCGGCGGCAGCAGACCCCGGGCGAGGTCGCGGACCTGCTCGACGCTCTGGTCCATCTCGTCGCGCAGCCGGTCCAGCAGCCGGCCGGCCGCGTCCGGGTCGACGGCGAGCAGGTTCCGGGCGGCCTGCACGCCGAGCGCCACCCCGGCCAGCGCCGGCCCGAGACCGTCGTGCAGGTCCCGGCGCAGCTTGCGCCGCTCCGAGTCGCGGGCCTCGGCCAGCCGGGCCCGGGACGCGGCCAGCGCGCCGCTGGTCGCGGCGAGGCTCGCCGCGGAGGAGACCAGCGGCACCAGGTCGAGCAGCGCGGCCCGGGTGCGCCCGTCCAGCCGCTCCCCCGCCCGGGCCCACGCGGTGAGCCGGCCCACCTCGCGCTCCCCCCGGCGCAGCGGCAGCACCAGCGGCGCGCCGGGCGGCCCGGCCGACTCGGCCCGCGCGGAGCAGCCCTCGGGCCCGTCCACCTCGATGGCGCAGGCGCCGAGGCGCAACAGGTCGGTCAGGCTGCGCGCCACCTCGGTGAGCACGTCGGCCGCGTCCCCGGTCGCGCTGATGCGGTGCCCGACGCGGCGCACCACGCGCAGCGGCTCGGCCGCCGCGCCGTGGATCAGCTGGTCCACCCGGCGCTGCACCCGGATCCGGCCCGGCTGCACGCCGATCGCGACCAGCGCCGTGACGAGCGCCCCGGGCACCGCCGGGGTGGCCGGCAGCAGCGCGTCCAGCACCGACACCCCCAGCACGTACGCGGCGACCAGCAGGAACGTCATGAGGAACCAGACCAGGGTGCGACGGACGGCGATCTCGATGCCCCACAGCCGCTGCCGGAGCACCACCGCCAGTACGGCGGCCGGGAAGAACGCCTGCGAGGCGAGCATCGCGACGGGGGCCGCCTCGTCGGGCACCGGCCGGGCCCAGCCCTCCGGGAGGGCCACCGGCGCGAAGCTCAGGGCGAGCAGCAGCGTGCCGACGGCCAGCCAGCCCAGCCCGACGCGCTCGGCGGGCGCGCCCCGGCGACGGCGGGCGGCGACCCCGGCGGCGGTGAGCAGCCCGAGCGCGGGGACGGCCGCCAGCAGGGCCGGCTGCACCCGCTCGATGAACTCCGCCCATCCGGCGCTGGCGATCGGCAGCGGCGCGCCCGACCCGGCCGCGCCCGGCCCGGGCCAGGTGAGCTGGAACAACACGTAGCCGGCGACGACCATGGCGCCGGCCAGTACCGCCGCCCGGGCCGGCCGCGGCAGCCGCCCCTCCCGGACCAGCCAGGGCAGCACCACGATCAGCGAGAGCATCCCCGGCGCCCAGGCCCAGTGCCGGGCCGAGGTGAGCAGCACCGGGTCGGGCAGCCCGGGGTGCACCCCGAGCAGGTCGACGTACTGGGCGCTGAGCGCGGCGAACCCGCCGCCGAGCCCGGTGGCGGCGAGCAGCCAGGCGACCGGGTGACCCCGGCGCAGCAGGATCAGCCAGGCGACCACGCCGTAGACGGCGCAGTCGGTGAAGTCGACCAGGAAGTAGAGCTGGGACAGCCCCCAAGGCCGGCGGGCGAGCACCCAGCAGACGGCGGTGGCGACGAGCAGCAGCGCACAGCCGACGAGGACGAGCCAGGCGGCGACCGGGTGCCGGCGGTCGCCGTGGGTCGCCGCGGGCGGGGGCTGCTGGACCGACATGCCGAGAATCCTGGCAGTCGCGGGGCCGGTTGGTGATCCCCCGACGTTCCAGTCCGAATGTCGGTCCGGCGACAGTCGCTGCGATGCGGGCCGGTTCGTCCCGGCCGGGTGGACACCGCGCGGCGCGGGATGTCCCGGGCATCCGGTGCCGGTGTCCCTGGCCCCCGGGTCGCCGACGGGTCCACCGTGGTGGGTGAGCCACGACGCGAGGAGGAACCCATGGAGGAGCGGCACCGGGACGGGCTGGTCGGGGCGGTGGACGCGCTGGTCCCGGAGGTGTCCCGGCGGGCCGGGGAGATCGAGGCGGCCCGGGCGCTCCCCGCCGACCTGCTCGACGCGCTCCGGGCGGCCGGCTGCTTCCGGATGTTCGTTCCCCGCAGCCACGGCGGGTACGAGGCGGACCTGCGCACCGGGCTGCGGGTGCTGGAGACGCTGGCGCGGGCGGACGGCTCGACGGGGTGGACGGTGATGATCGGCGCGGAGACGCCGCACCTGCTGGCGATGCTGCCGCGCGACCGGTTCGACAAGCTCTACGCCGACGGGCCGGACGTGGTCGTCGCGGGCGGCTTCGCCCCGCAGGGGCGGGCCGAGCTGGCCGACGGCGGCTTCCAGGTCACCGGCCGGTGGGCGTACGCGAGCGGGGCGCGACACGCCGACTGGATCTTCGGCAACTGCGTGCTGACCGGGGACGGCGAGCCGCTGCCCGGACCGGCGGGGGCGCCGCCGGAGGTGCGTTCGATGCTCTTCCCGGCCTCCCGGTTCACGGTGCACGACACGTGGCACGCGCTGGGCCTGCGCGGCACCGGCAGCCACGACGTCGAGGTGGCCTCCGCGTTCTGCCCGGCGGAGGAGAGCTTCGACCTGTTCACCGGTGCGCCCTGCGTGCCGGGGCCGGGGTTCGTGGCGCCGCTGGTCCACTTCGTCCTGCACCTCGGTGCGGTGGCGGTCGGCATCGCGCAGGGCGCGCTGGACGACATGGTCGCGCTGCTCGACGGCGGCCGGCAGCGCCTCTACGCCCGGCAGTCGCTGGCCGACTCGCCCGCCTTCCGCCTTCAGCTCGGTCGCGCCGACCTCGACGTGCGGGCGGCGCGGGCGTTGTTGCGGGACCTGGCCGACGACCTCTGGGCGGCGTGCGCCACGGACCCGGCGGCGATCCCCGGGCTGCACCCCCGGATCTCCGCCGCCCTGCCGTGGGTGTCCGAGCGGGCCGCCGCCGCGGTCGACACCTGCTACCGGGCGGCCGGCGGCGGGGCGGCCCGGGACTCGTCCCCGCTCCAGCGGCGGTTCCGGGACATCCACACCTTCAGCCAGCACGCGGCGGCGGCCGAGGGCTGGCTCGGCAACAACGGCGCCCGGGTGCTCGGCCGGCCGGTGGAGCTGGCCTACTGACGCCGGGGCGGGGCCCGGCCGAATTTCGCCCGAGCGCCCCGGACGCCGCCCGAGCACCCCGGACGCCGCCCGGCGAACCCGGACGCCGCCCGACTGCCCCGGACGCCGCCCGGCGAACCCGGACGCCGCCCGGCGAACCCGGACGCCGCCCGGCGAACCCGCAACGTGGCGAACCGGCAGCGCAGCGCAGCGAACCCGTAGCGCCGTCCCGGTCGGCGACGACGCGTACCGCACAGTTCCACGGTGACCGCAGTCGTCTGGCTGACGGAACGGCGGTCGGGTAGCGGACAGGACGCCGGCCACCTCGGCGTCGCACTGTTGTAGCAGGTGAGAGGCGTAAGGATGGCGGGCCACATCCCATTCCTCGGGTCCGGCGGGGACAGCACCGTCCCCGCCGACGCCGCCACCACCGAGCCCGGCCCCGCGACGGCCCCCGGCGTAACGCAGCGCCGACCGGCCCGCGCACCGCGAGGCCGCGCTCCGGCAGCCACCGTCCCGGGCGCCAGGGCCGGTGCCGCCTCACCGACACCGACGTCACCCACTCCGGCGGCCGTCGGGCCGCGCGCGGCGACCCCGAGCCGAGCGCGGTCGGCGAGTCGTACCCCCGACCGGTCCCCGGCCGCGCCGTCGCGTGCCCGGCGGCCGGCCTGCGCCCGACCCCGATCCCTCCGCAGCCGGACCGGCCGTGACCACGCGCCGGAGCCGGTCCGGCGACCGAGCACGAGAGGAGCCGGCAATGGCCGCTCCCACCGCGACCGCGTCCCTGAACGCCTCTACCTACTCGCCCGGCGACCAGATGACCCTGACGGTCACCTACGGCGACGCCGACACGAAGCCGGTGACCGTCACGATCGTGGTCACCGACGCGCAGGGCAACAGCAGCGCCCCGGTCAAGGTCACCGCCGTCGTCGACCCGCTCACCGTCACCGTCACCGACGACTCGGGCCGCACCTGGACCCGGCTGTCGGACAACGGCTCGGTGGCCGTCTACCGGGCGGTGGCGTGATGCCCCGGGTCACCGTCACGGTGCGCGACAACGGCGGGCGCACCGCCACCGCCACCGCCGACTACACGATCGCTCCGCCGGTGCTGGGCGGCTACTACCTCTCCGGCGGCGCCGACCCGACGGCCGACATGGCCGGCGGGAACTTCCGCTCGCTGACCCAGTACCGCAGCCTCGCCGACGGCTACACCTTCCCCGGCTACCAGCGACCGTGGCTGGTCACGCTGGGCAAGGCCGGGGTGCGGGTGAACATGGTGCTGGAGCTGAAGCACTACGGCGCGCCCAACTTCGGGCCGCAGTCCTTCACCGTGGACGGCGTCAGCTACACCGTCCCGGCGCCCGCGATGACCATCCAGCAGCGGCCCGGCACGACCTGGCCCCGGGCGTACGGCTACAGCCAGGTCCTCGCCGGGCACTGCGACGGGCTGCTCGCCCGTGCCCTGTCCCAGTACCGGACCATGGGGTTCGGGGTGAACATCCAGCTCGCCTCCGAACTGGACACCGACCACGAGTTCGGCACCACCGAGGCGGGTGTCAGCTACACCTGGGCCCAGTCGGACGCCCGGGCGGTGCAGGCGATGACGTACATCGTTAACTGGTTCAAGGCGCGACAACTTCCCGCCGGCACCACCTTCTCGGTGGGGGTGGGCGGCTTCGACCGGGGCTGCTTCCAGCGCACCCATCCCGAGGCGCTGATGGCGAAACTCGACTTCCTCCAGTGGAACGTCTACGCCACCAGCCCCACGCACACGGCGCTGGCCCGGTTCCGCCGGGCGAAGGACTGGGCGGTGGCCGACCTCGGCCCGGTCGCGCTCTCCCGGCCGGTGATCATCGCCGAGTGGGGCGTACGGGTGGCGGAAATCCCGGACCAGGCGGCCTGGATCGCCACTGTGCCGGCCGCGATCGCCCAGCTCAACGCCGAGCGGGGCCCGAGGATCGTGTGCACCAATTATTTCAACTCCGGCTGGGGCACGCTGGCGCCGAAGCCGGCGGGGCTGGCCGCGCTGCGGGCCGCGTACGCCACCCGGCCGTACGTCTGACCGGCCCGGCGGCGTCGGGTCCCCACCCGGCGCCGCCGTCGGCAGGTCAGCCCGGCGCCGGGTTTCCACGCGTCGCCGCCGTCGGCCCGGTCGACGCCAAGGTGCAGACGGCCGCACCGGCGCGGTCAGCCCGGCCCTGCCGGCGCCGTCAACCCGGCCCTGCCGGCACGGTCAGCGGGGTGGCGGCCCGAGCAACCGGGCGAGGGCGGCGAGCAGCTCCGGCGTGGGCTCGCTGCCCCGGTGGTGCGCACGGACGGCGCTGCGGCAGGGCGTGTGCCGGACCCAGAACTCGGCGGTGGCACCGGTCGCGTCCGCCACGGTCACCGTGTCGAACGCGGTCGGCGGCGGGTAGCCCGGCCAGTCGCCGCAGTCGCTGGCCGGCACCGACCGGGCGAAGGCCGCGTTGAGCACCGGCCGGAGCGCGTCCGCCCCGTCGCGCCGGGTCTCCCCGCGCACCAGCCGGGCGGTCCCGCCGTCCACCTCGTACCGGCAGGCGGCCAACGCGACCAGCGGGGTCATCAGGACGGTGTCGTGCCCGGCCTGGTTGACCGCGATCCGGTCGGGTGGCCCGGGGTTCGAGGGGGTCAGCCGGACCCGGTCGACAGGCATGCTCGTCCGGCAGGCCGGGGTGGCGACGGTGGCCGGGTCGGTGGCGGCGGCGAGCTGCGCCCGGTACCGGTCCAGGAACGCGCCGAACAGCCGGTGGTCCAGCCCTCGCCCGTGGCTGTCGGTGACCGCGACCGCGCAGTTGTCGTCGGTCCACACGGTCACCGGCGCCCGGTCGGGGTAGCGCAGCACGTAGGCGGTCTCCTCGTATCGGCCCACCAGCGTGCACCGCAGCCCCGAGTCGGTCGGGTCGGCCACCCGGGACCGCCCGTCCGGCCCGGTCTGCCTCGGTGGCATCGCGTTGAGCAGCCCGACGATCTCGTCGACCCCGACGGTGAGCACCCGGGGGCCGACGCGGTCCGCCGCCCGCGGCCCGCCACCGACCGGTACCTGGCAGGCGGTGACCTCCACCGCGCCCGCCGGCACCAGTGGCACGTCGTCGCCGTAGCGCACCGACTCCAGCGCGGGCCGCCGGCCGATGTCGTCGGGGCAGACCGCCGCGCCGACCGGCCCGCCGGTGGCGACCGGCGCCGGCCCGGGACCGCCCCGGTCACCGGCGACGAGCTGCGGCGCTCCGACCGTCAGCCCCACCGCCAGGACCAGGGCCGCCGCCGAGCCGGCCGCCAGCCGCCGCCGGCGCCGGCGGACCCGGGAGCCGACCGCCGCCAACCGGTCCGGCGGGGCCGCCAGCGGCGGTACGGCGTCGGCGAGCAGCCGCCGGACGTCGGAGTCGTCAGAACTCATGGCACGACCTCCCGATCGGTGAACAACCGCAGATCCGGGTCGGCGCGCAGGCTGCGCAGGGCGCGCGAGGACTGCACCTTGACCGTGTTGACCGAACAGCCCAGCACCTGCGCGGTCCGCTCCACGGACAGGTCCTCGACGTACCGCAGCACCACGATCGCCCGCTGCTGGCGGCTGAGCCGGGCCAGCGCGCGGCGCACCGCGTCCCGGTCGGCCGACTCGCCGGCCACGTCCCCGGTCCCGCACGTCTCCGGCGTCGTGGCGGCCGGCACCTCGCCCCGCCACCGCCGCCGCCACCAGGAGGCGTACGTGGTGAAGAGCGCCCGCCGCAGGTACGCCTCGGGATGCCCGCCGTGGACGATGCCGGGCCAGCGCCGCCAGGCGACCGCGAGCACGGTCTGGAGCAGGTCCTCCGCCCGGCCGGCGTCTCCGGTCAGCAGCCACGCCGAGCGCAGCAGGGCGCCGGACCGGGCCGCCACGAACTCGGCGAAGCCCTCCGGTGGCGGCGGGTGCGGGCTGTCGGACATGCGTACCTCCCGCCAGGTGAACGCGGTGGCCGCGCCGGGAGGTTAACGCGGGCCCGCGCCTTTCGTGGCGGCGGCCCGCACACCCGGTTGGGTGCGCGTTCCCGGAACGGCCGCCGGCGCGATCCGGGATTCCGTCCTGACCACCCTGGACGGCCGACCCCGGCGCCCCCGGCATCACCTCCGTGTGCGGGGCGGATCGCGGAGCGTTCACCGGGCGGCGAGGGGATCGGGATCGGTCGTACAGTGTGCGGACCATTCGATCGAGGAGGGTTCCGTGACCCAGCCGCCACCGGTGCCGGGGTCCCCGGAGACCGCCGGGGGGCCCGCGGGCACCGACGGTGAGAACCCCGGGCACGCGACGCCGTACCTGCTCGTCATGCCGCCCGTCGACGGTGCGCCGCCCACCATGGTGTGGCCCGGGGCGGAGGGCACGCCCGCCTGGGCGATCCCGGTCAGCATCCCGGCGGGCACGCGCGGGTACGCCGTGTTCATTCCGCTGGTGCCGACCGCCGCCCCGACGCCGGCGGGTACGGACACCGACCCGACCGCCGCTCCGCCGACGCCGACGGGCACGGGCACCGACCCGACCGTCACCGCCCCGACGTCGGCGGACCCGGACGTCCGCCCGGCCGCCGTGCCGCAGCAGGCGGACGGCGAGGTCCGGCCGGCCGCCGTTCCGAGGCAGGCGGACCCGGACACCCGGCCATCCCCGTCGGCCGCCGCCGACGCGAAGGGCTCGCCGTCGGCCGTCGAGCCGGCGCCGGAGGCCGCGCGTGCGGCGACGGCGTCCTCCGCCGGAAACCCGTCTCCCTCGCCTGCCGGCGCGCCGCCCGCCGTCGCCACCCCGGCACACGCGGCGAGCACGCCGCCCCAACCGGCCGCCGCGCCGGCACCCGCCGCCACACCGACGCCCGTCGCCGCCCCGCCACCGACCACCGCCCCGCAGAAGGCGCCGTACGGGACCGCTACGCCGGCCGCGTGGCCGCCGTACTGGGGCTACCAGCCACCGCCGGTCCGGCCGTCGTTCCTCCAAACGCGGTGGCCGGGCCCGAAGGCGGCGCGGGACCGGTCCGTGCCGGCCGCCGTCCTCGCCGGAGCGCTGGGGCTGGCGTGCTTCGTGCCGCTGACCCGCACCGGCATCGGCTGGTTCCTGGGCTGGCTCATCCTGACCGTCGCGGTGGTCGTCGCGGTCCGCCGCACCGGCGCCGACCTGCCCCGCGCCGAGCGCTGGGTCCGCGTCGGCTGGGCGGGCGCCGCGCTGGCGCTGCTCTCGGTCCTGGCCTTCCGCAACGCCTGGTGGCTGGTGACGTTCTGCGTCCTCGGCGCGCTCGGCTGCGCGACCCTCGCGATCGTGGGCGGCCGGCTCGTACGCTCCATCCTGTTCAGCCTGGTGGCGGCGCCGTTCGCGGCGCTGCGGGGGCTGCCGTGGGTGGGCGGCCACCTCCAGGCCCCGGCGAGCCCGGGCCTGGCCCGTCGCGTCGTCGGGTCCGCCGCGGCCACGGTGGCCGCGCTGGTCGTCTTCGGCGCGCTCCTCTCGTCGGCCGACGGCGCCTTCTCCGTGGTGCTCGACGGGCTCATCCCCGAGGTCGACGCCGGCGCGAGGTTCGAATGGCTCTTCCTCGCCGGCATCGGCGGACTGAGCGCGGTCGCCGCCGTCTACACGCTGGCCGCGCCTCCCGACCTGTCGACGGTGGACCGGCCCGGCACGCCCCGCCTCGGCGTCGTGGAGTGGGCACCGGTCATCACCGCGCTGACGCTGCTGTTCGGCGGTTTCGTCGCGGTGCAGTTCACCGTCCTGTTCGGCGGAGAGCGGCACGTGCTGCGCACCGCCGGCCTCAGCTACGCCGAGTACGCGCGCAGCGGGTTCTGGCAGCTCGTCGTCGTCACGATGCTGACGCTGGCGGTGCTCGCCGGGGTGGCCCGGTGGGCACGGCGGGAGCGCCCGGTCGAGCGCCACCTGCTGCGGATCCTGCTCGGCCTGCTCAGCGCGTTCGGCTTCGTCATCGTGGTGTCGGCGCTGTCCCGGATGTACACGTACCAGAAGGTCTACAGCTTCACCGGGGAACGTCTCTTCGTGATGGCGTTCGAGCTGCTGCTCGGCACCGTCTTCCTGATGATCCTGGCGGCCGGGATCCGGTGGCGGGGAGCCTGGATCCCCCGGCTGACCGTGGCGCTCGCCGTGGCGATGCTGCTGAGCCTGGCCGTGCTCAACCCCGAGGACTACGCGGCGCGCCGCAACATCGCCCGCTACGAGCAGACGGGGAAGATCGACGCCTGGTACCTGCGGGCGCTCTCGGCCGACGCGACACCCGCCCTGTCCGGCCTGCCGGACCCGGTGCGCCGCTGCACCCTGAGCTGGATCGCGGACGACCTCGACGAGCCGGACCCCTGGTACGCCTGGAACCTGGGCCGGGTCCGGGCGCGCCAGGCGCTCGACCGGGTCGGGCCGGGCGCCGTCGGCGGCACGCGCGACTGCAAGGCCGCCGACCAGTTCGACCTGCCCAAGACCCGTCGGTGACGGACCCGACGCCCCCGGCCGGCCGGGGGCGTCGGGTCGGCCGGGTCACCAGGGCTCGGGGATGGTGATCGCCACGCAGCGCTGGGTGCCGGGAATCGGCTGGTAGCAGGCGGACGCCTCCAGGTTGTTGGTCAGGTCGGACCGGTGGAAGGACGTGCTGCCACCGTTGACGCAGGTGCCGCCGCTGGTGGTCACGCCGCCGGTGACCTTGGCCGTGGCGCAGCCGACCGTGCCGGCGGTCTTCTCCACCGTGTTCAGCGAGGAGCGCTGGTCCGAGTACTGGTGGGCGCCGTAGCCGGTCAGCCGCACGCCGGGACGGGTCACCGTGTACTGGAACGCCGTCGAGGTGTAGTACGACCAGCTCGCGCCGGTGCCCACGGTCCGCAGCTCCGGGTCGGCGGACGAACCGGGGACGAACATGGCGAAGCCCTTGTCGTGGGTGGTCGTGCCCGGGATCATCCGGTAGACGATCACCAGGAGCCCCTGGCTGTAACTGCCGGTGGAATAGGTCAGGTAGCTGCCGTTGCCGCAGGTGGTCCGGTCGGCGATGTAGCCGACGCCGTTGGCGTAGAGCATCACCCGGGCGCAGCGGGAGTCGGCGGCGGTGTCCTCGATGGTGCCGACCGTCGTGCTGGTGCCCGAGTTGTCGGTGGCGTACCCGGTCAGCCGCACGCCCGGCAGGGTGCCCGCGTACTGGTAGGCGCTGGGGTGGTAGTAACTCCACGAGGCCGACCAACCGCTGCCGGACGGCAGCGCGAACGCGGGCGAGGCGGGCAGCAGGGCGGCGACCAGTGCGGCGGCCAGGGCCGCGACCAGCATCATGCCGGTCGACCGCCAGCGGGGGTGGGTCCTCATCGCTCCTCCGATCTCCACGACGGGCGGACACCCGGCGTCAAGGATCAGGTTGACCGAGGGCGTCGGCCGCGCAGACGGCTCAGTCCTCAAGCGGACAGCCGGATCAACGTCAGCCACCGCCGGCGTGGTCGAAGGCAGGACCTTCGGTGGGTCAAACGACGGTGAGCAGCGCGTCGAGCGGCCGCGGCAAGGTATCCCGGTCAACTGCCGCCTCGACGAGCAGGCGTGCGTAGCGCAGGTTACGGCGCGAGCTGCTGCGCAGGAACCGCCACATCTGCGCTTCGGGCTCCCGGCCGCGCCAGGCGGGCTGGCTCTGGAACGAGCGGAACAATCGGAGGTCGCCCTGCGAGTCGAAGAGCGCTTCGACCCGTGCGGCACCCAGGGCGCGGATCAGCTCGTCCTCCAGATCTTTGACGCAGACGTAGAACCCGAGGTGTTCCATGTCGGTGCGTGTGCAGGGTGAGCCAACACGGGTCACCTCCAGTCCGCGCCGGAATATCTCCTCCTCACGCAGGTCACACAGACCGGCAAGTCGCACCCGGGCGCCCAGGGGGGGCCAACCTCGTCAGGAGGCGGCCGATCGCGTGCGCCCCGCCGATCGGCACGATCACGACCCGCTCCGCCTCGAGATCCCGGCCGCGACCCACTGCGGCCGTTTCCAGTGCGATCTGGTCGCTGATGCCCTCGACAAGCACCACGGCCACGGCGGACCCGACCTTCGCCAGGGCGCGGTCCGTCGCCCGGATCGAGGCGGCGTTGCCACCCAAGTGGCCGTCGAGCGCCCCGTCGGCAGACACGTCAGCTTGCCGGGTCGTGGCCATGGTCGTAATCATCGGTGATACGCCTACCGGCCGACCAGGGATTAGCCACGGCCCATCTCGTCGACACGCTCCGCACCCGACACCCCTGAGCTACGCCGTCGCCGGCTGCCCGCCATCCTCGTGCCTCTGCTCGCCGGAGCACGATCAACACGCGAGATCGGCGGAGCCGCGCGGGCTGATCGTCCGCGTGCTGGCTACACCGGCTACGTTGGGGTGAGCCGGCCGCGCTTCGAAGACGACCTGGACCAGGTGGCGGACCGCCTCGACCGGGCGACGGCTCGTGCTGCTGCGGACTCAGTGCGGACCGACGGCGTCGGCCCGGATCTTGACGCGGTTCGTCCGGGTCACCGACACCAGGACTGGCCAGGGGTGTTCCGTGGTGGGGCGGGCGGGACTCGAACCCGCGACCGAGGGATTATGAGTCCCCTGCTCTAACCGGCTGAGCTACCGCCCCGGCACCGCGCCGGATCCTATCCCGCCCGGTCGATCACCGGCCAGCACGAACCGGCGCCGTCGCTCATCGGCGTCCTCCGCATGGCAGCACGATGGGCAACGCGAGGATAACAGCGAGCAGCCGACCCGCGACGGCGGTGCTCCCCGGAGCGGGCCCGATGGCGGAATGCCCGCAGCGCCGCCTCGCCGGTGACCGTCAACGCGACGTGTCCCCGGCGACCATCACCGAGAAGCTCAACCAGGCGCGCTTGACCCGCTCCCACCACCGGCGGGCCATGGGGACCGACCGGGGTTGCGGGATGTGCTCCGGATCGCGGGCCGGCATGGCCACCTGCCGGTCGGCGGGGATCCGGGCGTCGATCGTAGGGATGGTGCCGGCAGGAAGGTCGAACATGGTCGGTTCGAGCCGCAGCGAGATGCCGTCGTGGCCGACGAACAGACGGGCGCCGTCGGGCCAGGCGAGCATCAGGGCGCAATCCGCGTACGGCACGGTGAGCGGCCCGCCCTGGCCGAGCCAGCTCACCCCGTCCGCGCCGACGCGCAGCTCGCCGGTGCCTTCCTTCTCCCGGTACGCCGTCCCGCTCACCGTCTCGACGGAGCGGGTGGGTGCTTCGGCAAAGCCGGCCCAGTCGGCGCGGTGGCCCTGGGGGACCATGAGCAGCGCGCCGGACACCACCTCTCGCGCGACCTCGTGCAGGTCGTCGGTGGTGACCGACTTCAGCTCGGCCCGCTGCTCGTCGACGGTGAGAGTGGGCTCCCCGGTCAGCACGTCGAAGGCGTACGACGGCAGCAGCGCTGTATGCACGTCGGCGCTGAGGAGGAGGTCCTGCCGCTGGGCCACGACCGCGTCGAGGTCTGCCGGCTCGATCCGGCCGACTCGCAGCTTGGCGAGCGTGTCGACGAAACCGCCCAGCACGGCGTCCTGCTTCTCCGGCAACGCGTCGGCCAGTGCCCGCAGCGTCGCGTGGCCGTCGCCGCGTGGCTCGTAGGCCGCAGTGGTCTGGTAGGAGAGTCCGGCCTCCTGCCGCAGCGAGCGGAACAGCTCGCGCTCCAGCACGCCGGCGAAGACGCTCGTGGCGGTCCGGCGCCGCAGGACGGCGTCCAGCACCACCACCCGCGAACCGCCGACGAAGTACGCGGGGGTCTGTGGCAGCGCCGACGATGCCGCCGGCACCGGCTGCCGCACGCCCGTGGGTAACGTCAGTCGCAGCCCGGCGGGTACGGTGGCTCCGGCGATCCACAGCACCGCGTTCTCCCGGGTGAACCAGCGGGCCGCCCACTGTCGCAGGTCTTCGGCGGTGATGGCGCCCAGCCCCCATTCCGGGTAGCTGGTCAGACCGAAGTCCCGGGCACCGTGGCGCCACAGCGGGATGTCGTCCACGGCCGCGCCACCCCGGCTGCTGTACTCCGTGCGCAGGATGTCCTTCTCCACCTCCAGCCGGCCGGTGGGGAGGTCGGTCAGGTTGGCGCAGACGGCGGTGAGGAAGGCGGCGACGTCCCGCTCGGAGCCCTGCATTCGGAACGTCGTGAGGACCGGCGCGGTGGCGCCGTTGACGTGGTAGCCGGCCAGACCGAGCGGAGCCAGCGCGAGGTGTTCCAGCAGGTGGGTGATGCCACTGCCGGCCAGGGTCTCGTCGGCGGTGCCGACCCGGAAGGTCAGCCCGGCGCGCATCGGCCCGCTGGTGGGAGCGAGCAGCGTGGGGACCCCGTCAACATCGAGCTGCTGGATCACGGCCGCCCGCCCTTCGCGTACGCCTGCTCGCGGAGCCGCTGGAACTGCCTGGCCGGGTCATCGCCCACGTAGCCGAACATCGCCTCGTCGCCCAGCGGTCCCATCGCGGCGAACTGTGCCGCCGCCGACTGCCACTCCTCCATCAGGCTGAACGCCTGGGCGAAGGTGCTGCGTACCTTCAACCAGCCCCAGCCGTTCCGGAACTCCCGGTGCCAGATCGACCGCTCTGCCGCCTCGTGGATCTCCCGGTGCGCCTGCGCCTCGCGTAGGTAGGCGCTGGCCGTGATGAGGTTGCCGGAGTCCAGCGCCCGCTCCAGGTGCGCCTCCACGACCAGCACCGCGTTCGGGGCGCCATCGGGCGCGGTGTCGGCGCACTCCCGGGCGAAACCGTGCGCCTGTTCCCAGGTGCCACCCCACTTCGGGCACAGCTGCTGCAACAGGGCGGCCTGCGCCGGCAGGTGGTGGGGGTGGTGCGTGGCAAGGCGGTCGTAGCGGCGACGGGCCTCCGCAAGACCGAGTTGCAGCCCTCGCGCGCTGGTGATCCGCTCCGTCCAGGCCGCCGGATCGTCCGGGTGCCGGGCGGTGACGTCGATGAGCACCTGCTCGGCCTGCCGCAGGCGCTCGTGGAACCGGGCGAACTGCTCGTCGCTGACGTAGTGGGCGCTGTAGCGGGTGCGGATCCGCCAGCCCGCCCGGATCAGGTGCGCCCCGAGGAGAGTGCCGGCGAGGGCGTCGTCCGGATCCTCGGCCACCATCTCGCGTAGGAACGGCTCGACGGAGCCGGCGTGCGCGGCGATGCCGATCAAGTGCGTCCGGCCGTGCGGGTCCAGATCCGCGAAGAGCCCGCGCAGGGTCGGCCAGTCACGCGTCGACAGAGCTAGTCGCACCGGCCGGACCTGGGCGTACGCCGCCGCCGGTTCGAAGGTGGACGGTGGGAGGGGTGCGGGCACGGCGAGGATCATAGGTGATCTTCACCGGCTCGCAGAGCCCTCCGTTCAGCCCGTGCGCAGCTCCGCCAGGACGGCCCCGGCGGCGCGCCAGCCACTGGCCAGCGCGCCCTGGATGGAGGGGCTGTCCCGGTGGTCGCCGGCCACGAACAGGCCCTCCCCCAGCGCCACCGGCTTGCGCAGCCGCCCCTGCGGCGGCGGTGCGGCGGGCAGCGCGTCCGGGACCGACACGGTGGTCAGGTGGGTCCAGTCCGCCGTGGACCGCCCGTAGAGCCGGCTCAGCTCGGACCGCACGGTCGGCTCGGGCGGGGCCGACGGGCCGACCACGGAGGTGGCGATCAGGTGCCGCCCGGCCGGCGCGTACGTCGGCGCGGCCCGGCTGACCACCACCGTGTTCGCGACGACCTCCCGCCGGTCGCCGTCGACGAGCAGGATCGGCTCGTCCAGCGGCGCCTCCTGGGCGCTGTGGTAGTACGTCGTGTAGCTGTGCGTGCGTACCGCCGGCAGGGCCGGTAGCAGCGTGGCCGCCGCCGGCGGGTCGACGGCGACCACGACGGCGCGGCAGCGGATGTCGCCGGCCTGGGTGCGGACCCGGCCGGGCGCCACCGCCGAGACCGGGGTGTCCAGGTCGATCAGTTCGGCGGGCAGCGGGTCGGCGACGGCGCGGGGCAGCGCGGCCATGCCCTCTGCGGGCAGGCCGATCCGGCCCCGGGCGAAGGATCGCAGCACCATCGACAGCACGTGGCTGGAGGTCTCCAGCTCCCGTTCGACGAAGACGCCGGAGAGGAACGGCCGCAGCAACTCCTCGATGATCGTGTCGGAGAGGCCGGCGCGGCGCAGCGCGGTCTCGGTGGTGGTCTCGGGCGCGGCGAGCAGCCGGCTTTTCGGCAGGGTCGCGCAGCCGGCGGCGAGCGCGGCGAGGCGCAGCCGGTCGCGCAGCGACCCGATGCCGGCCAGGGCGGTGCCGGGCGTGCCGGTGGGCTCGCGCAACGGGTTGACCAGGCGGGTGAGCCGGTCACCCTTGCGCACCAGCACGCCGGAGGTGAAGTGGCCGAGGCGCAGCCGGTCGACGTCGAGCAGGGTGCCGAGCCGCGGATAGGCGGTGTTGAGCACCTGGAAGCCCCGGTCGAGCAGGTAACCGTCGACCGCGTCGGTGGCCACCCGGCCGCCGAGCCGGCCGCCGGCCTCCAGCAGCCGCCACGGCACGCCGGCGCGGTGCAGCCGCCGGGCCGCGGCCAGGCCGGCCAGGCCGCCGCCGACCACGACGACGTCGGTCTCAGCGAGCATGGCGCGCCTCCCGCTCACCGTTCGTCCGGGACAACCGGCCCGGCCACCAGAGCTTCGGACCGATGTCGTACGCCAGCGCGGGCACCAGCAGCGAGCGGACGACGATGGTGTCGAGCAGCACCCCGACCGCGACCGCCACGCCCAGCTCGACCAGCACCACCAGCGGCAGCACGGCGAGCGCGGAGAACGTCGCGGCGAGCACCACCCCGGCGGAGGTGATCACGCCGCCGGTGACGGCGAGGCCGGTGAGGACGCCGGCGCGGGTCCCCCGCCTGACGGACTCCTCGCGGACCCGGCTCATCAGGAAGATGTTGTAGTCGATGCCGAGGGCGACCAGGAAGACGAAGGCGAAGAGCGGGAACGAGGTGTCCACGCCGGGGAAGTCGAGGACGTGGCGGAAGATCAGCGCGCAGAGGCCGAGGGTGGCGGCGAAGCTGAGCAGTACGGTCGCGATCAGCAGGATCGGCGCGAGGAGCGCCCGCAGCAGCAGCGCCAGGATGATCGCGATCACCGCCAGCACGACCGGGATGATCACGTTCCGGTCCCGCGTCGAGGCGTCCGACGTGTCCACGTTGATCGCGGTGAAGCCGCCGACCACGGAGTCCGAGCCGGGCACCGCGTGCACCGCCGCCCGCAGTTCCCGGACGGCCCGCTCGGCGCCGTCGCTGTCCGGCGGGTCGGCGAGCGTCGCCTCCAGTTGCACCCGGCCGTCGACGACGGTGGGCGGCGCGTTCGGGTCGGGCGGGCCGGTCCGGCCGGCGGTGACGGGCCGGACGGCGGCCACCCCGGGCACGCCGCGGGCCGTGTCGGCGACCTGCTCGGCGGCCTGCTGGTTGGTGAAGATGGTGGCGGGGCTGCCGGTGCCGGCCGGGTAGTGCCGGGCGATCACCTCCTGGCCGGCGACCGAGTCGGTGCGTTCGGTGAACAGGTCGGACTGCCCGAGCGTGGTCGCGCCGAGCTGGGTCAGCCCCAGCGCGAGCACGGCCAGCGCGAGGGTGGTGAGCACCCAGACGGGCCGGGCCCGCCGCGCCACGAAGCCGGCGGTCCGGCTCCAGATGCCGTGCTCGGTGCGCGGGTCGGCCTGGTCGGGCCGGGGCCGGCGCGGCCAGAACGCCCACCGCCCGCCGAGCACCAGCAGGGCGGGCAGGAAGGTGAGCATGACCAGCAGGGTGGCGGCGATGCCGATGGCGGCGACCGGGCCGAGCGCCCGGTTGGAGTTCAGGCTGGACAGCAGCAGGCAGAGCAGGCTCACGATCACCGTGCCGGCGGAGGCGACGATCGCCGGGGCGGCGCCCTTCCAGGCGGTCCGCATCGCGTCCCAGGGGCGCTCGTGCCGGTGCAGTTCCTCGCGGTAGCGGGCGACGAGCAGCAGCGCGTAGTCGGTGCCGGCGCCGAAGACGAGCACGGTGAGGATGCCCTGCGCCTGCCCGTTGAGCTTGATCACGTCGGCGTCGGCGAGCAGGTAGACGAAGACCGCGGCCAGCGCGAACGACATCCCGGCGGCGAGCAGCGGGAAGATCCACAGGATCGGGCTGCGGTAGACGACGAGCAGGATGACCAGCACCACGCAGAGGGTGACGACCAGCAGGGTGCTGTCGATGGCGGAGAAGACCTCGATGAGGTCGGCGAGCAGGCCGGCGGGCCCGGCCACGTCCACGGTCAGCCCGTCGCGGTCCCCGCCGGCGATGGCGCGCAGTTCCTCGACGACCGTGCCGATCCGTTCGCCGTCGGCGTCGTCGATCGGCACCACCACCTGGAGGGCCTGCCCGTCCTCGCTGGGGATCGGCGGCGGCAGCGGGCCGACCACCCCGGGCACCTGGGCGAACCGGGTGGCGTCGGCAGCCGCCCGCTGCGTGTCGGCGTCGGTGATGCCGCCGGCGCGTTCGTAGACCACCAGGGCGGGGGTGGTCTGCCGCGCGACGAACCGTCCGGCCAGCTCCTGCGCCCGGGTCGCCTCCGCGTCGGCGGGCAGGAACGAGGCGTTGTCGTTCGTGGCGACCTCGCCGAGCCGGCCGGAGAACGGCCCGGCGACGGCCCCGACGGCCAGCCACGCGAGCACGACCGCCACGGCGACGAGTGTGATCCTGCCGTGGCCTCCTCTTCCGGGCATCCGCACCCACCCCAAGAATCGACGCACCGATCGACGCAGAGGGAGTCCAGGTCGACACCGACCATCCTGCCGGGCGGGAGCGCCCGCGGTGGCGGAAACCGGGCGGCCGGCGGGGGGCGAAACATCGAGCCGTCGGCGGTCGACGGAAGCACAGAACGACGAACGCCCGCCGGCGGGGCCGACGGGCGTCAGGTGTGGAAGCTCCCCCGTTTGGACTCGAACCAAAAACCTGCCGGTTAACAGCCGGCTGCTCTGCCAATTGAGCTACGGGGGACCGCTGCGTCGTCCGGTGCGGATCTCCCCGCGCCGTGCGACGGGGACAAGAGTACAGGACTCCGGGGGGTGTTGGTCCAGGGGGTTACCCCTGCGACCCGTGCCCCACGGACACGACAATAAACCAGACAAATCGTCATCACGGCACAAGGAGGCATGAGCGGAGAGCAGGATGGGTAGTTAGCTGCGGACAGAGGAGACAGGCGCGATTTGGTCACCTCCGGCGGGGTAAGCCGCCGGACGACGGCGCGTCAGGTACGGAAGGAGCCGCCATGCGCGGAAAGATCATGTTTCTTGGCGGGCTGGCTGCGGGATTCGTCCTGGGCGCCCGTGCCGGTCGGGAGAAGTACGAGGAGCTGGTGATCCGGGGCCGCAAGGTGCTCGACCACCCGACCGTCCAGGAGGCGGCCGGCGTCGCACAGGCCCAGGCGACCCGCCTCTACAGCGAGGGCAAGGACAAGCTCGGCCAGTCGAAGCTGGGCGAGAAGCTGAGCAGCAACGGCAACAAGCAGGAGCTGACGGCCGCCGACGACGCGTTCGCCGGGACGCCGGCCACGGTGGGGGCGAAGGCGGGCTCCGGCTCGTCGGGCACCGGCTCGACGTCCGGGTCGACGTCGGCCACCACCACCCCCCGCAGCAAGCCGTCCGGCTCGGGCACCAACAACAGCACCCTCTGATCGCACCTTCGCGCGGGCCGGTCGCCAGCTGGTGACCGGCCCGCTCGTGTGCGTACGGGCACGTCACGGCGGCCCGGTTCCCATCCCGGTCGCCACTTTCGCCGATTGAAGCGAAAGTTCAGCCCATCCATCGAAAACTTCCGCCGCCAACCTCTTCACTTTGGTCCGAGGCGCAAATATCGTCCTGCGTAGAACCTGGCCAGGCTCTTGGTACTCCCCCGCGACCTCCTCAGCGACGTCCCGGCGCTGAGGCGGACCCGCCCGACCAGAGCGAGGTTCGATGCGCAGACCGATCGGCCGAAGGGCCGCCACCTACCTCAGCCTTCTCACCCTCGTCGGCGCGACGCTCGTCGCGACCGCTCAGCAGCAGCCGGCACCGGCACTCGCCGCCCCGGCACCGACCAGCAACGGCATCCAGTACAAGGTCCTCGTCTTCACCCGGTCGGCGGACGGCAGCCACCCCGCCACCGCCGCCGGCGTCGACGCGATCCGCCAGCTCGGCAACGACCGGCGCTTCACCGTCGAGGTGACCGACGACGCCCGCAAGTTCGACGAAGCGCACCTCAAGCAGTTCCGCGCCGTGGTGTTCCTGAACACCTCCGGCGACGTCCTCGCCGACGACCAGCAGGCCGCGTTCGAGCGGTACTACCGCGACGGCGGCGGCTTCGTCGGCGTCCACTCCGCGATCGAGGCCGAGCCGGGCTGGTCCTTCCTGGACGACGTGCTCGGCACCCGGGCGGTGGGCGCCGCCACGGCTGCGGCCCCGGCCACGGTCACCGTGGCCGACCGGGTGCACCCGGCCTCCGCGACCCTGCCGGAGCGCTGGGCGCACACCGACCGGTGGTACAACTTCGCGGCCAACGTCCGGGGCGTCTCGCACGTCCTGGCCACCGTGGACGAGAAGACGTACGCCGGCGGGTCGATGGGCTTCGACCACCCGGTCACCTGGTGCAAGGACCACCAGGGCGGCCGGTCCTTCTACACCGGGCTCGGCGCGACGCCGGAGAGCTTCGGCAGCACCGACCTGCGGGCCCACCTCGGCGGCGCCATCCAGTGGGCGGCCGGCGTCACCGACGGCGACTGCGGCGCCACCGTCCTGGCCAACTACCAGATGACGGTGATCGGGGCGCAGCCCAACGTCAACGAGCCGATCGGCTTCGACGTGCTCCCCGACGGCCGGGTGATCCAGACCGACCGCCGTGGCGGCGTACGCCTGCACGACCCGGAGAGCAACGAGACCACCGTGCTCGCGCAGATCCCGGTCTACACGCACAGCGAGGACGGCATGTACGGGCCGGCGATCGACCGCGAGTTCGCCACCAACCGCTGGGTCTACCTCTTCTACGCGCCCCCGCTGGACACCCCCGCCGGCGGCGCGCCGACCACCAGCACCGACCCGGCGGCCTGGGACCGGTGGAAGGGGTACTTCCAGCTCTCCCGGTACAAGTTCGTCGACGGCGAGACGCCCTCCCTGGACCTGGCCTCGGAGCAGAAGATCCTCCAGGTGCCGGTCGACCGGGGGGCCTGCTGCCACGTGGCCGGCGACATCGCCTTCGACTCGAAGAACAACCTCTGGCTGGTCACCGGCGACGACACCCCGGCCGGCGGCGGTGGCTCCGGCGGCTTCTCCCCGCACAACGACTCGGTGAGCGCCACCGGCGTCTACCAGGCGCCCTTCGTGGACGCCCGGCGCAGCTCCGCCAACACCAACGACCTGCGCGGCAAGATCCTGCGCATCTCGGTGCAGGCGGACGGCAGCTACACCGTGCCGGAGGGGAACATGTTCCCCGAGGCGGCGGACCCGGGCGACAAGACCCGCCCGGAGATCTACGCGATGGGCTTCCGGAACCCGTTCCGGATCACGCTCGACAAGAACGACGTCGCCTACGTCACCGACTACTCCCCCGACTCCTCGACCGCGGCGGTCGGCCGGGGACCGGCGGGCACCGGCCGGATGATGGTGGTCGACAAGCCGGCGAACTACGGCTGGCCGATGTGCGTGCAGCCGAACCTGCCGTACATCGAGATGAACTGGACCACCAGCCCGATCTCCCCGGTCGCGCCCTTCGACTGCGCGGCGCCGCGGAACACCTCGCGGCACAACACCGGCCTGACCGACCTGCCCGCGGTGGAGAAGTCCGAGCTCTGGTACTCGTTCCAGGCCCCGACGCCGTGCCCGGAGTCGTACCTGTCCACGCCGACGCAAACCTGTCCCGTGCTCTTCCCCGAACTCGGCACCGGCGGCGTGGGCCCGCACGGCGCGGCGAAATACGACTTCGACCCGGAGCTGAGGTCGGAGACGAAGTTCCCCGCGTACTTCGACGGCGCGATCTTCTTCGGCGAGTTCACCCGGGACACCCTCAAGGAGGTCCGGCTCGACGCCCAGGGCGACATCCTGAAGATCAACAATGTGCTGAACTGCGGGCAGGCGCCCACCACGCCGGCCAAGCCGTTCCTCTGCGACAACCCGATGGACATGAGGTGGGGCGCCGACGGCAACTTCTACCTGCTGACGTACGGCGACGGGTTCTTCAACGTCAACCCGGACGCGGCGATGCTGAAGTTCAGCTACGTCAAGGGCCTGCGGGCGCCGAACGCCGTGCTGAACGCGACCCCGACCAACGGTCACGCCCCGCTGACCGTCGCCTTCTCCAGCGAGGGGTCGAAGGACCCGGACCCGGCGGACTCCATCTCGTTCGCCTGGGACTTCGACGGCAACGGCACGACCGACTCGGTCGACCCGAACCCGACGCACACGTACACGGTCAACGGGGTCTACACCGCGCGGCTCACGGTGACCGACTCCAGCGGCAAGAGCGCGTCGGCGAACACCACGATCACGGTGGGCAACACCGCGCCGACCGTCACCGTCAACACCCCGCTCGAGGGCGGCTTCTTCCAGTGGGGTGACGGGATCCCGTGGTCGGTGACGGTCACCGACCCCGAGGACGGGCCGGTCGACTGCGCCAAGGTCGAGGTCACCTTCGTGCTCGGCCACGACGAGCACGGCCACGGCGAGGCCAACCAGTTCGGCTGCTCCGGCGTGCTGCCCACGGAGGCCGACGACGCCTCCCACGGCGGCTACATCTACGGCGTCGTCAGCGCGTCCTACACCGACGGCGGGGCGAACGGGCAGCCGGCGCTGACCACGGTGGACCAGCAGATCATCCAGGACAAGCGGCAGCAGGTGGAGTTCGCCCGGGACCAGTCCGGGACCACCGTCGGCACCAGCGCCGACACCGGCGGCGGGCAGCAGCGCGGCAGCCTCGACCCGGGCGACTGGATCGCGGTCAACAACACCGTGAACCTGACGAACATCCAGTCGGTGACGCTGCGTACCTCCGGTGGCAGCGCCGCCACCGCCGGGCAGCCGCGCTTCGGCGTCCAGTTCCGGCTCGACTCGCCCACCGGGCCGGTGGTCGCCACCGCCACGGTCAACGCGACCAGCGGCAACAACGCCTTCACCAGCACCACCGTGCCGATCACCGACCCGGGCGGCACGCACCGGCTCTACCTCGTGTTCACCACCGTCCCCGGCGGCCCGACCAGCGGTTTCGGCAACCTCAACTGGATCGAGTTCACCGGCCAGGGCATCGGCGTCACACCCTAGCCGCCGCCGTGGCCGGCTGCCGCGCGGCCGGCGGCCAACGCCCCCCCCGGCGAGGCCCGGTCACCGCCGGAGGGCCCGG
>NZ_JBEYTP010000002.1:0-51862 GCF_040643125.1 Micromonospora sp. NPDC047465 | reverse complement strand
GTGCTGGGCGTTCCCCCCCGCGGGGCCGCCTGGCGCTGCTGCTGCGGGTCACCCGGCCACGGCGCCCACCGACGTGCCCGGGTCACCGCCGGTGGCCCCGGCCCGGATCCACCCTCCCCGCACCGAGAAAGGCAGCAACCCATGAACGACAGTCAGCACGGGATGAGCCGTCGCCGCATGCTCGGCGCCCTCGCCGGCGTGGCCGGCGCGGCGGCCGTCGGCGCCACCGGACTCGCCTCCGCCGCCGGCGCCAACGGCAACGGCGTCCTCGTCCCGCCCGGCAAGCGGGGCATCATCCTCTACAGCGTCCGGGACCGCATCGGCGCCGCCCCGGACACCAGCGGAGTGCCGTACGGCTTCGAGCGGGTGCTCGGGCGGCTCGCCGAGATCGGCTACCAGGAGGTGGAGTTCGCCGGCTACAACCAGCACACCACCATCCTCGGCCGGCAGATCACCGCCGCGGAGATCCGCACGATCCTCGACGACAACGGGCTGCGGGCCAACGGCTCGCACGCCTCGATCCCCGGCACGGTCACCCCGGACACCATCGCCGCGTTCGAGCGGACGCTGGACACCGCCGAGATCCTCGGCATGACCCACATCGGCACCGGCAGCGACCCGACCGGCAGCAACTACAAGGCCGACTGGGACGCCGCCGTCGACCGGTGGAACACCTTCGGCGAGATGGCCGCCGCCCGCGGGCTGAAGCTGTACACGCACAACCACGACGCGGCGTACAACTTCCTGCTCGACAGCGGCCCGCTGGACGCCCTGGGCCGGCCGACCCGGTCCTCCGGCGTGCGGAAGCTGGAGTACTTCATCGCGCACACCAACCCGGAGTGGGTCTGGTTCGAGATGGACATCTACTGGGCGCACGTGGCCCAGCACCGGTTCCGCAGCTACACCGACCCGGACGGGGTGGTGCAGACCAGCATCTTCGACCCGCTGGCCGTGGTCGCCGCCCAGCCCATCCGGTTCCCGCTGTTCCACGCCAAGGACGGCGCGTTCAACCCCGCCAGCAGTGCGGGGTACGACATGGTGCCGCTCGGCCAGGGCGACATCGACTACGGCGGGTTCTTCGCCAACATGGGCGCCAAGGGCTACCACAACCCGATGTGGGAGCAGGACAACGCACCGGGCGGCGCCACCGACCCGGGCCGGTCGCTGCGCTACGCGGAGCTCAGTTTCCAGCACATGTCGGGTCTGCGGGGCTGACGGACCCGACACGCACCTGGGGGCCGCGTCCGGGACGACCGGGCGCGGCCCCGCGCGCCACACGCCGGTAACAGCGCCGTGGAAGACTTCAGGCCGGGAGGTGATGGCGATGGTCCTCGTCCGGCCTGAGAACGCGTACCAGGCACGGCTGGTCCGGCTGCTGCGCGACGACGGTCCCCGCTCGCGGGTGGAACTCGGCGACGCGGTGGGCCTGTCCCGGTCCAAGCTGGCCGCGGAGGTGGACCGGCTGGTCGAGCGGGGCCTGGTCGAGACCGCGGGGCCGGCGGCGTCGCGCGGCGGTCGCCGGTCCTCGATGCTGCGTGTCGCCGGCGGCGTGCGCTTCGCCGGCGTCGTCGTCGGCGCGGACCGGATCAGCGTCACGGTGACGGACGGCGAGTTGACCGTGCTCGCCGGGGTCGCCGAGCCGATCGACGTCCGGGTGGGGCCGGAGCCGGTGCTCGGCCGGGCCGTCGAACTGGTCGGAAAGCTGCGGGCCGAGCTGGGTCTGGCCCACCTCACCGGGGTCGGCGTCGGCCTGCCGGGGCCGGTCGACTTCCCCGAGGGCACGCCGGCCTCCCCGGCGGCCATGCCGGGCTGGCACCGGTTCCCGGTGCGCGAGGCGTTCGCCGCCGAGCTGGGCTGCCCGGCCCTGGTCGACAACGACGCGAACGTGATGGCGCTCGGCGAGAAGCACGCCGGGGTCGGGCGCACCTTCGACGACTTCCTCTACGTCAAGCTCGGCACCGCGATCGGCTGTGGGCTGGTGCTCGGCGGCACGCCCTACCGGGGCGCGACGAGCAGCGCCGGGGACATCGCCCACCTGCCGCTGACCGAGGACGGACCGAGCTGCGCCTGCGGCGAAACCGGCTGCCTGGAGGCGTACTGCGGCGACCGCGGGCTGGTCGACGCGGCGCTCGCCGCGGCCCGCGCGGGACGGTCCACGGCGCTGGCGGCCCGGCTGGCCGAGGCGGGCACCCTCTCCGTGGCCGACGTCGTCGCGGCGGCGGGCGCGGGCGACGCGGCCGTGCAGGCCCTGGCCCGGGACGCGGCCCGCCGCCTGGGTCAGGTGCTGGTCGGTCTCGTGAGCTTCTTCAACCCGGGCATCGTCATCATCGGGGGCGCGCCGGCCGGGCTGGGCCACACACTGCTGGCCGAGATCCGTGGGGTGGTCTACCGCCGGTCCGCGCCGCTGGCCACCGGCACGATGCCGATCGTGCTCTCCGACCTCGACGACCGCGCCGGTGCGGTGGGCGCGGCGCGGCTGGTCAGCGACCACCTCCTCTCGGCCGGCTGACGGGGGCCGACCGGCGGCCGGCCCCCGAGCGCGGGCTGAGCCTCCGCTGCGGGCCGAGTCCCCGCTGCCGCACGCGGCCGTGACCGCTGCCGGGCCCTCGGTCCGTGCCGCCGAACGCGGCGTCGGCCGGCAGCCGTGACTCGGCCCGTGCCGCTGGCGGGTGCTCAGTCCTCGCTGCTGGCGGGTGCTCAGTCCTTGCCGCCGGCGGGTGCTCAGTCCTTGCTGCTGAACGCGGCGTCGAAGGCCGCGGCCGGGGCGTCGAAGGCGAGCCGCCGGACGAACTGCAGGGCTTCCGGGGCGCCGACGAGGCGGTCCATGCCGGCGTCCTCCCACTCGATCGAGATCGGGCCGGCGTAGCCGATCGCGTTCAGCGCCCGGAAGCAGTCCTCCCAGGGCACGTCGCCGTGACCGGTCGAGACGAAGTCCCAGCCGCGCCGCATGTCCGCCCACGGCAGGTGCGAGGCGAGCCGGCCCCGCCGCCCGTCCCCCGTACGCACCTTCGCGTCCTTGCAGTCGACGTGGTAGATCCGGTCGGCGAAGTCGAAGATGAAGTTGACCGGGTCCAGCTCCTGCCAGACGAAGTGCGACGGGTCCCAGTTCAGCCCGAACGCGGGCCGGTGCCCGACGGCCTCCAGCGCCCGCTTCGTCGTCCAGTAGTCGTACGCGATCTCGCTCGGGTGCACCTCGTGGGCGAAGCGGACCCCGACGGAGTCGAAGACGTCGAGGATCGGGTTCCAGCGGTCGGCGAAGTCCTGGTAGCCCCGCTCGATCATCTCCGGCGGCACCGGCGGGAACATCGCCAGGGTGTGCCAGATCGACGACCCGGTGAAGCCCACGACGGTGTCCACGCCGAGCCTCGCCGCCGCCCGGGCGGTGTCCTTGATCTCCTCGGCGGCCCGTCGGCGTACGCCCTCGGGTTCGCCGTCGCCCCAGATCCGGGCCGGCAGGATGCCCTGGTGCCGCTCGTCGATGGGGTGGTCGCAGACGGCCTGACCGACCAGGTGGTTGGAGATCGCGTACACCTTCAGGTTGTGCTTCGCGAGGGTCTCCCGCTTCCGGTCGACGTACGAGTCGTCGGCGAGGGCCTTGTCGACCTCGAAGTGGTCGCCCCAGCAGGCGATCTCCAGCCCGTCGTAGCCCCACTCGGAGGCGAGCCGGCAGACCTCGTCGAACGGAAGGTCGGCCCACTGGCCGGTGAAGAGCGTGATGGGTCGCGCCATTGTCCTTCTCCCCTGTCGTGATGGGGGATTCCGTACGGGCGGGCCGGGGCGAGGGTGACCGGCCGGTACCGGTGAACGGCGGGACCGCGGGGTGTGCCGGTGGGTGCGGGACGCACCGAGACCCGCCGGGTTGCGCCTCCCGCCGGGTCACCGGCCACCAGAACGGTCGCCGTCCCCACTCTAGGCACCCCGGCGGCCCGAGGAAACCCCCCGCGGCCTGCCCGCCCTCCCGCCCCGCGATCGTGCAGTCCCGGCCCGTGTTTCGCGGCGTCCGCCGGAGACGCCGGGGCACCAACTGCAAGATCGCGGGGACCCGGGTCAGGGCAGGGTCCACTTCTGGTTGGCGCCGGCGTGGCAGGTCCACAGGTGCACGGCGGTGCCGTCGGCGGGGTTGTTGCCCGAGACGTCCAGGCACTTGCCGGACTGCGGGTTGCGCAGCGTCCCGTCCGGCTGCGCCGACCAGTTCTGCGCCCCCGTGCCGTTGCACGTCCAGAGCTGGATCTTCGTGCCGTCCGCCGAACCGCCACCCGAGACGTCCAGACACTTGCCCAACGCCCGCACCGTCGAGTTCGGCGTCACCGTCCAGGTCTGCGCGGCGCTGCCGTTGCAGGTCCAGATCTGGATCTGGGTGCCGTCGGCCGTGGCGGCGTTGCGCACGTCCAGGCACTTGCCGGCCAGGCCCCGGATCGGGCCCACGCCGCCGCTGCCGCCGGGCCTGACCAGGGTGAAGTCGTCCACGTCGAAGAGCCCCGAGCCCGACCCGGTGAAGGTCAGGTAGAGGTTGCGGGTGCCGGACGGGACCCCGCCGAGGGTGGTGGTGACGTCGGCGAAGGTGGTCCAGCTTCCGGTGTTCGGCACCGCGACCGCGCCGAGCACGGTGCCGGTCGTGGATCCGGTACGCACCTGGAGGGTGCCGCCGGGCCCGCCCGAGACGACCCGCGCCCGGAACGACGTGACCCCGGTCAGGTCCACCCCGTCGTACGCGGCCCAGTCGCCCGGGTCGATGTGGCCGAGCGTCTGGCCGCCGTTCGCCCCGGCCTTCGTGAACGGGGTGACGCCGCCGGCCGAGCTGAACGCCTCCGCCTGGATGGTGGTGTCGCCGGTCGGCGGGGTGGTGCCCAACTCCTTGATCCGGATGTTGCGGAACGAGGCGTCGTCGCCGGTGCCGTGGTTCTGGAGCCCGATGTGGCCGGCGAGTGACCGGGCGGGGTCGGTGTTGGTGAAGTCGTTGATCTTCACGCCGTTGAGGAGGACCTGGAGGCGCTCGCCCTCGACGAGCAGCTCGTACGTGTTCCACTCCCCCGGCGGGTTGAGCGCCGCGTCCCGGGCGGCGAGGTCGGCGGACTTGAAGGTGTAGACCGCGCCGGTGGTGCGGTCGGCCGCGTCGGTGGCGTCGATCTGCACCTCGTAGCCGTTGTTCACCGCCGACCAGGGGTCGCTCGACGGCGGGAAGCCGATGAAGACGCCGGAGTTGTCGTCGCCGGCGAGCCGCCAGTCCAGCTTGAGCGAGTAGTTGGTGAACTGCTTCGCGCTGTACCAGTAGAGCCCCATCCCACCGACCGAGGTGAGGGTGGCGTCGGCGTTGCCGAAGCCGCCCGGCCCGGCCTGGGACCAGCCGGTGGTCGAGCCGTCGTAGAGCGTGGTGTAGCCGGTCTCGGGGCGGCAGTCGGCCCTGGTGCGGCCGGCCGCGTACCGGATGCCGCCGAGCAGGTGGGCCCGGAAGGCCGGCTCGGCGTACGACGCCTGGGTGTGCCCGCCGCCGGTGTAGAAGGCTCGGCCGCCGCTGTGGGTCTTGCACCAGGAGTGCGGGTGGTCGGCGCCCATCGAGCCACCCGAGTAGGACGACTCGTCGAGGGTGGCCAGCACGCGGGCCGTGGAGCGGGCGTTGGTCTGGTAGTTGTACCACTCGTCGGTGCGGGTCCACGTCTGCGGCAGGTGCGCGGTGGCCGCGTGCGCCCGGTTCTCCGCCTTCACGTTCGCCTGCTGGATGTGCGGGTGCGAGGCGAAGTACGCGCCGACCAGGTTGCCGTAGAACGACCAGCCGTACTCGGTGTCGGCGGCGGCGTGCACGCCGACGAAGCCGCCGCCGGAGCCGATGTACGCCTCGAAGGCGCCCTGCTGGGCGGCGTCGAGCACGTCGCCGGTGGTGTTGAGGAAGACGACCGCCTCGTATCGGGCCAGGTTGGCGGTGGTGAACTGGGCGGCGTCCTCGGTGGCGGTGACGGTGAAGTTGTTGGCCGCGCCGAGGTCGCGGATGGCCTGGGTGCCGACCGCGATGGAGTCGTGCCGGAAGCCGGCGGTCTTCGAGAAGACCAGCACGTCGTACGGGGCGTCGGCGGCGCTGGCCGGGGCGGCCGGGGTGGTGCAGGCGAGGACGGCGAGGACGGCGGTGGCCGCGCCGAGGACGGTTCGCAGGAGTTTGCGCATGTCGCTCTCCCAACAGACGGTAGGAAGGGCCCCTGCCTCTGCACCAGGCGTTGGCAGGAGCCGTTCCTTTCGGGTCAGGGCAGGGTCCACTTCTGGTTGGCGCCGGTGTGGCAGGTCCACAGGTGCACGGCGGTGCCGTCGGCGGGGTTGTTGCCCGAGACGTCCAGGCACTTGCCGGACTGCGGGTTGCGCAGCGTCCCGTCCGGCTGCGCCGACCAGTTCTGCGCGCCCGTGCCGTTGCACGTCCAGAGCTGGATCTTCGTGCCGTCCGCCGAACCGCCGCCCGAGACGTCCAGACACTTGCCCAACGCCCGCACCGTCGAGTTCGGCGTCACCGCCCACGTCTGCGCCGCCGTGCCGTTGCAGCCGTAGATCTGGATCTGGGTGCCGTCGGCCGTGGCGGCGTTGCGCACGTCCAGGCACTTGCCGCCGAGCCCGACGACCGGGCCGGTGCGGACCGCCGCGCCGGTGGCGAAGGTGAGCGAGTCGACGTCGTAGAGCGCCCCGGTGCCCGCGCCGGCGAAGGTCAGGTAGAGCGTGGTGGTGCCGGCCGGCGCCCCCGACAGGCTGCCGCTGACCGTGGTGAACGTGTCCCAGGCGCCGGTGACGGGGACCGCCGCGGAGCCGAGCACGGTGCCGGTGGCCGAGCCGGCCCGCACCTGGAGGGTGCCGCCGGAGCCGGCCGAGGAGACCCGGGCGCTGAACGAGGTCGCGTCGTTGAGCTTGTACGGCTCGAACGCGATCCAGTCGCCGTTGTGGATGTCGCCGACGGTCTTGCCGCCCTCGGCCGTGGCCTTGTCGAAGGTGTTGACGCCGGAGGAGGTCCTGAAGTGCTCCGCCTGGCGCTTGCGGGGCTGGAGGGTGTGCTGCTTGTGCGTGGTCAGCCCGCCCGCGTCGGTGTACTCCGCGTCGAAGATGGCGAAGATGTTCGCCGCGTCGTCGTGCTCGCCGTCGACGGGGATGGTGATCGAGCCCGAGCAGCCGGTCCTGGAGGTGATCTGGTGGCCGTGGCTGTCGTGGCCGAGCACGTAGGTCATCCTGACCTTGGTGCAGTCGATCGCGCCGTCCTCCGGGTCGGTCACGGTGATGCTGAACGGCACGGTGTCGCCGTAGCTGAACAGTTGGCCGTTGGCCGGGCTGTTGATGGTGACCGTGGGCGCGGTGTTGCCGACCCCGATCTGCACGTTCGCCGTGCCGGTGGCGTCCTGCGGGTCGCGGACGGTCAGCGTGACCTGGTAGGTGCCGTTGGCGGTGTAGGTCTTGCTGGGGTTGGCCGTCGTCGACGTGGTGCCGTCGCCGAAGTTCCAGGAGTACGTCAGCGCGCCGCCCTCCGGGTCCGACGACCCGGCCGAGGAGAAGTTCACGGTCAACGGCGCCGTGCCGGAGGTCCTGTCGGCCGAGGCGACCGCGGTCGGCGCGCGGTTGCCGCCGGCGATGTGGTCGTACCGGTACAGCGCCGAGTTGGCGTCGCCGTTGAAGTAGCCGGTGCCGTAGTCCAGCACGTAGAGCGCGCCCTCCGGCCCGAACGCCATGTCCATGACCTGCTTGCCGTTCCACGGGAACGTGTCGATGGTGCCCGGCGCGCCGCCGGCGTCGAGGTGGATCGGCTTGACCCAGCCCCGGCCGAGTTCCCCGGCGAAGAACTGCCCGTCGAAGGACTGCGGGAACTTGGTGGCGGAGTCCAGCGCGGCGTCGTACCGGTAGACCGGGCCGGCCATCGGCGACTCGGAGCCGCCGCCGAACTCCGGCGGGCTGCCGGCGTCGCCGGCGTACCGGATCCAGGCGGGCTTCGCCCCGGGCAGGGTGGGCAGGCCGGTGTTGCGGAAGGAGTTGTTGGTCGGCCCGCCGGCGCAGTCGTACTTGGCCCCGGCGGTCCCGGTGGCGAAGTCCCACTCGGCGTACGTCTCGGCGGCGGTGTTGGTGCCCGTGCAGTACGGCCAGCCGTAGTTGCCGGGGCCGGTGACCCGGTCGAACTCGACCTGTCCGCTGGGGCCCCGGGCGCTGGTGGTGCCGGCGTCCGGCCCGTAGTCGCCGACGTGGACGATGCCGGTGGCCCGGTCGACGCTCATCCGGAACGGGTTGCGGAAGCCCATCGCGTAGATCTCGGGGCGCGTCCTCGGGTCCGAGTCGACGAACATGTTCCCGGCCGGGATCGCGTACGTGCCGTCGGCGTTCACCCTGATCCGCAGGATCTTGCCGCGCAGGTCGTTGGTGTTGGCCGCGCTGCGCTGCGCGTCGTACGCGGGATTGCGGTTGGTGCGCTCGTCGATCGGCGCGTACCCGGCCGAGTCGAACGGGTTGGTGTCGTCGCCGGTGGAGAGGTAGAGGTTGCCGGCGGCGTCGAAGTCGATGTCGCCGCCGACGTGGCAGCACATGCCCCGGTCGGCGGGCACGTCGAGGATGTCGACCTTGCTGCCGGTGTTGATGGTGAAGTCGGCGTTGAGGGTGAACCGGGAGAGCCGGTTGACGCCCTGCCAGGCGGAGAAGTCGGTGCCGGTCGCCGGCGCGTCGCCGGCGGGGGTGGACAGCGGCGGGGCGTAGTAGAGGTAGATGTGCCGGTTGCTGGCGAAGTTCGGGTCGGCCCCGATGCCCTGCAACCCCTCCTCGTCGTGGGTGTAGACCGGCAGCGTGCCGATCACCGAGGTGGTGCCGGCGGAGTCCGTACGCCGGACGGTGCCGTTGCGGGCGGTGTGCAGGACCGACCGGTCCGGCAGCACCGCGATCGTCATGGGCTCGCCGACCTCGGCGACGCCCTTGGCGAGGGTGACCTGCTGGAAGTCGGTGCCGACGATGGGGTGGGCCTGGGCCGGAGTGGGGCCGCCCAGCGCGGCGGGGCCGGCGCCGAAGGCGACCGTGGCGGTGGCGGCCAGCAGCAGCGCCGTGCCGGCGGCGGCGGACCGTCGACCGGTCCCGTGGGTGGAGGCGTCCTTCGTGGACATGGATGTGCCGTCCCTTCCTGACCAGTGACTGCCAGGGCGGGCGCGCGCCGTCGCGCCGGATGCCGTAGCGGGGATGGGTCGGCCGCCGGGTGGTGTCCCGGCCGGCCGTGGCCTGCGAGGGGTGGGGTGTGCCACCGCTCGGAGGTCACCAGTCGATGGGTTCCCGCGCCGCCGGTTCACCTCGACGAAACATCTTCGCGATGGCCCGACGCTAAATGACACACGTCTATGTGTCCACATGTTCCGACCGATCGGCGTGAACTTTCGTCGATCCCGCGAAAAGTCCCGGCGGCGGCCGGCGGCGGCGGCCGGCGGCGGCGGCCGATCAGAGCGTACGGTCGACGGCCTGGGCGGCGAGGGCGGCGAGGGCGGCACGGGCCTCGGGGGTCACGGGGGCCTCCGCCAGGGCCGCCAGGGCGGCATCGGCACGCACCCGGATCATCCGCTCGATCCGCTCGCGCGCGCCGGTACGCTCGATGATGTCCCGCAGCTCGGCGGCTCCGTCGGCGTCCAGCGCCGGGTTGCCGAACAGCTCCCGCAGCCTGGCGGCCTGCGCCCGGTCGGCGGCGCCACGGGCCAGCGCCATCATCACCGTCGGCTTGCCCTCCCGCAGGTCGTCCAGGACCGACTTGCCCGTGACGGCCGGATCGCCGAAGACCCCCAGCACGTCGTCGCGCAGCTGGAACGCGTCGCCCAGCGGGTCGCCGAACGCGGCCAGCTCGGCGACCGGCCCCGGGCCCGCCCCGGCCAGCGTCGCCCCGATCTGTAGCGGCCGGGTGACCGTGTAGCGGGCAGCCTTCATCCGGATCACGGTCAACGCGCTGGCCACCGAGCCGTCGCCCACCCCGGAGACCAGGTCCAGGTACTCGCCCGCGATCACCTCGGTGCGCATCAGCGCGAAGACGGCGCACCCCCGGTGCACCCGCGCGGCGTCCAGCCCGCACTCGTGGAACATCTGGTCGGACCAGGCGGCGCACAGGTCGCCGCAGAGCAGGGCCGTGTTGCGCCCGTACGCCTCGGGGTCGCCCCGCCAGGACGAGCGGGCGTGCAGGTCGGCGAAGAGCCGGTGCACCGACGGCTCGCCCCGGCGGCGGTCGCTGCCGTCGAGGATGTCGTCGTGGATCAGCGCGAACGCATGGAACAGCTCCAGCGCGGCGGCGGCCACCACGATCGGGGTGCCGTCGGGGGCGCCGGCGCCCCGCCAGCCCCAGTAGCAGAAGAGCGGGCGCAGCCGCTTCCCGCCGGCCAGCACGAACCGGTGCAGCGCGGTGAAGACGCCCCGGGGCGCGCCGTCCGGCCAGTCCCGGCCCTGCCGGTCGAGGAACGCGGCCAACTCGGCGTCGACACGGGCCCGCAGTTCGCCGGTGTCGGGGGGCGCGACGGTGACGGTCACGACGCCTCCCCCGGTCGTCCGGCCGCCGCCGCAGGGGGCGGCGGCGCGGCCCGGGGCGGCGACGCGGCCGGCGGGACCAGCCCCGCCAGCTCCAGCAGCAGGGCTTTCACCTCGGTCGCGGCGACCCGGTCCCGGGCGGCGGACGGGTCGGAGCAGAGCAGCACCGGCCCGTCGGCCGGGTCGGCGGGGAGCCGCCCGTGCGACCCGCGCACCGCCTGGGCGCCGGCGTCCAGCCCGACCACGCTCATCAGGTAGCGCAGCCCGAGCTTCTTGCGCGCCAGCGCCACGGCGGCGCGCCGCTTGGCGGCACCGGGGGCGGCGGGGTCGAAGAACAGCTCCGCGGGGTCGTAGCCGGGTTTGCGGTGGATCTCCACGAGGCGGGCGAAGTCCGGCGCGCGGGTGTCGTCGAGCCAGTAGTAGTACGTGAACCAGGCGTCCGGCTCGGCGACGAGGACGAGTTCTCCGGCGCGCGGATGGTCCAGCCCGTACGCGGCCTTGCCGTCGGCGTCGAGCACCTCGGCCACCCCGGGCAGCGCGGCGCAGAGCTTCGCCACCGCCGGCACGTCGGCCGGGTCACGGACGTAGACGTGCGCGACCTGGTGGTCGGCGACCGCGAAGGCCCGCGAGGTCCACGGGTCGAGGTACTCCATGCCGGCCTGGGTGTGCACCCGCAGCAGCCCCTCGGCGCGCAGCAGCCGGTTGACGTCGACCGGGCGGGAGGCGTCGGTGATGCCGTACTCGGAGAGCACCACCACGGTGGCGTCCCGGGCCCGGGCGGCGTCCAGCAGCGGCCCGAGCACCCCGTCCAGCTCGGCCGCCGCCGCGGCGGCCTGCGGAGAGGAGGGGCCGAAGCGCTGCAGGTCGTAGTCGAGGTGCGGAACGTACACCAGGGTCAGGTCCGGGGACTGCTCGGCGAGGATCCGCTCGGCGGCCCGGCAGATCCACGCCGACGACGCCAGCCCCGCGCCCGGCCCCCAGTAGCTGAACAGCGGGAAGGTGCCGAGCCGGTCGGTGAGCGCGTCGTGCAGCTCCGGCGGGTCGGTGTAGCAGTCCGGCTCCTTGCGCCCGTCGGCGTGATAGACGGGACGCGGGGTGACCGTCCAGTCCACGTCCGCGCCCATCGCGTACCACCAGCAGACGTTGGCGACGGTGTAGCCGGGCTCGGCGCGACGGGCGGCCTGCCAGAGCTTCTCCCCGCCGACCAGCGCGTTGTGCTGGCGCCAGAGCAGCACCTCGCCGAGATCCCGGAAGTACCAGCCGTTCCCGACGATCCCGTGCCCGGCCGGGGGCAGCCCGGTGAGGAAGGTGGACTGCACCGAGCAGGTCACCGCGGGCAGCACCGTGCCCAGCTCGGCGCGGAAGCCGGCGTCGGCGACCGCGCGTAACCGGGGCATGTGCGCCAGCAGGCGCGGGGTCAGCCCCACCACGTCCAGCACCACCAGCCGCCGGCTCATGTCGGCACCTCGCTCCGCTCGGCGCCGCCATGAGGCACCCCGGCGCTGTGTCGATGATTCACTCGCAGACGCTCGCTCATGTCGGCACCCCGCTCCGCTCGGCGCCGCCATGAGGCACCCCGGCGCTGTGTCGATGATTCACTCGCAGACGCTCGCTCATGTCGGCACCTCCGCCGGACGGGCCTCCGGAGCCAGGCCGAGGGCGACCAGCTCGGCGTGGGCGAAGGCCAGCTCCGCGGCGATCCCGGCGGCCAGCTCCGCGTCGGTGCCCGGCCGCCGCGCCGCCGGCAGCACCCCCCAGGTGTACGTCTCGACGTCGAGGTGGTCGCAGCCCGCCTCGGGCCCGGCGTAGAGCGCGGCCAGCGCGGCGCGCAGCACCGGCAGGGTGGAGCCGAGCGGCGGTTCGGGCGGGGCGTGCAGCGGCACGTGGTAGTGCACCCGCCACGGCCCGGGCAGCCGCGCGGCCAGGGCGGCGTCCAGGTCGTCGGCGGCATGGGCGGGGTGGGCCGGATCCGCCGCCCCCGCGCAGCCGGCCGCGCGGGTCTGGTGCAGGAAGCGCGGCTCCACCCAGCGATGCAACGCCGCCGTCGCCTCGGCCGGCGCCTCGATGGCGGCCGAGACCTGCACCTTCACCACCGGCAGGCCGGCGGCCCGCAGCCGGCGCAGCGCGTCGGCCGGCTCCTCCCAGGCGCAGGCGAGGTGGGCGAGATCCAGGCAGACGCCGAGGCGGTCGGTGTCCACGCCGGACAGTGCCGCGACGGCCTGTCCGGTGCTCTCCACCACGCAGCCCGGCTCCGGCTCGAAGCCGACCCGGACCGGTCGGCCGGTGTCCCGCTCGACGGCCGTGAGACCGGCCGCGAGCTGGTCGAGCCGGCGGCGCGCGGCGTCCGCCCGGCCGGCGTCCCAGGGCCGCCGCCAGGCCAGCGGCAGGGTGGAGACCGAGCCCCGGGCCGCGTCGTCCGGCAGCAGGTCGGCGAGCACCCGGGCCAGGTCCAGGGTGTACGCGAGCCGCCCGCCCGTGGTCCAGTCCGGGTGGTAGACGTCGCCCTTGACCACCGGCGCCTGGAAGGCCGCGTACGGGAAGCCGTTGAGCGTGACCACCTCCAGCCCCCGGACGGTCAGCTCGGTACACAGCCGGCGACGGGCCGCCGGGTCGGCGGCCAGCTCGGCGGCGACCGGGGCGGCCAGCCACAGCCCGAGGCCGAGCTGGTCCGCGCCGACCGCCTCGCGGACGGGCACGGCGTAGGTGTCCAACTGGCGGAGGATGCCGGCGAGGTCCTCGGCGGGGTGCACGTTGGTGCAGTAGCCGAGGTGGACGGTGTCGCCGCCGGCGTGCCGCAGCCGCATCAGCTGCCGCCGCGCAGGATCGAGTTGCCGGCCCAGGTGCCGGTCGGCGGGTCGACGTCGGCGCGGTCCAGGTCGGCCAGGTCCAGCCGCCCGGACTGGCCGTAGAACTCGACCGGGTTGCGCCACAGCACCCGGTCGACGTCGTCGTCGGTGAAGCCGGCCAGCAGCATCGCCTCCCCCGTGGCCCGGGTGAGCAGCGGGTCCGAGCGCCCCCAGTCGGCCGCCGAGTTGACCAGCACCCGCTCGGTCCCGTACGCCCGCAGCAACTCCACCATGCGCGGCGGCGACATCTTGGTGTCGGGGTAGATGGAGAAGCCCAGCCAGCAGCCGGTGTCCCGGACCAACTTCACCGTCACCTCGTTGAGGTGGTCGAGCACCACCCGGCCCGGCTCGATGCCGGACTCGGCCACGACGGCGAGGCTGCGCTCGACGCCCCGGGCCTTGTCCCGGTGCGGGGTGTGCACCAGCGCCGGCAGGTCGTGCGCCACGGCCAGGGCCAGTTGGGCGGCGAAGGCGTCGTCCTCCTCCGGCGTCATCGAGTCGTAGCCGATCTCGCCCACCGCCACCACGCCGTCCTTGTCGAGGTAGCGCGGCAGCAGGTCGAGCACGGGGCGGCAGCGCGGGTCGTTGGCCTCCTTCGGGTTCAGCGCGACCGTGGCGTGGTGGCGGACCCCGAACTGCCCGGCCCGGAACGGCTCCCAGCCGATCAGCGAGTCGAAGTAGTCGGCGAAGGAGGCGGCGCTGGTGCGGGGCTGGCCGAGCCAGAACGCCGGCTCCACCACCGCCCGGACGCCGGCCGCGGCCATCCGCTCGTAGTCGTCGGTGGTCCGCGAGGTCATGTGGATGTGCGGGTCGAAGATGCGCATCACGCCTCCCTGGCGGTGATCGGGACGGGACCGGTGGTGAGCCGGCCGAGCAGCGCGGTGGCGTCGGCGGGCATCGTGCGGCCGGCGGCCTGCCGCTCGGCGGCCAGCCCGGCGAGCATCGCGGCGAGTTCCGCGTCGGCGCGGGCGTCGAGGTCGTGCACCACGGCCAGCGGCACGCCCGTGAACACGCACTTGAGCACCGCCTGCCGCCAGGCGGCCGGGTCGAGGTGCCGGGCGTACGGGCCGAGGGCGGCGGCGACCAGCCGGGTGTCGTTGGTGCGGATCGCGTCGTGCAGCAGCGGCACCCCGGCCGCGCCGATCGGCAGCAGCGGCAGGGCCTTGAGCACGGCCCGCTTCTCGGCGGCGTCGCCGTGGCGGTAGAGCGACTCGGCGTGCGGGGCGTGGTCGGCGGGCAGCGCGGTCAGCAGCAGCGCCCGGGCCGCCTCGTCGGCGCTCCAACCGGCCGGCTCCGTCAGCGGGGCCCGGCCGCAGCGCCGGCCGGCAGCCGCGAAGAGCCCGCCGATCGCCGCCGGTTCCGCCGCCACCCGCCGCACCGCCGCGTCGAGCCAGTCGGGCTCGGGTACCCCCCGCAGCGCGGCCCGCAGTGAATCCGGTGTCATCCCGTCTCCTCTCTCGTGCTGCCCTGCGCGTGGCCCCGTCACCGATCCCGTTGCGCGGCTTCCTTCGTGGCGGTACGCAGGAAGTCGAGCGAGCGGGCGGCGACGGCGGGTGCGGCGTGCGAGTGCCGGGGCAGCTCCACGGCGACCAGCCCCCGGTAGCCGGCGTCGGCCAGGGCCCGCAGCACCGGCGGGAAGTCGATCTCGCCGGCGCCGAACTCCAGGTGCTCGTGCACGCCCCGGCGCATGTCGTCGATCTGCACGTTGACCAGGTGCTCGGCCACCTCGTGCACGCACGCCGGGACCGACCGCGGCTCCAGGCAGCGGCAGTGTCCGATGTCGAGGGTGATGCCGAAGTGGGCCGGGTCGCCGAGCGCGCCGCGCAGCCGGCGCCAGCCGGCGATGTCCTCGACCAGCATTCCCGGCTCCGGTTCGAAGCCGACGGTCACCCCGGCCACGTCGGCGGCGTCGACCACCGTCGCGCAGCCGGCGACCAGCCGGTCCCAGGCCGTCGGCGGCGGGACGGCGTCGGGGCGTACGCCGGCCCAGAAGGAGACGGCCTCCGCGCCCAGGTCGGCGCCGATCCGCACGGCCCGGCGCAGGAACTCGACGCGCCGCGTCGGGTCGTCGTGCAGCAGCGTCGGGGCGTGCTTGTGCCACGGGTCGAGCAGGTACCGCGCGCCGGTCTCGACGACCACGGCGAGGCCGAGCGCCGCCAGCCGGCGGGCGACGGCGGCCACCCGCCGCGCCAGCGCGGGCGCGAACGGGTCGAGGTGGTCGTGGTCCAGGGTGAGCGCGACGCCCTGGTAGCCCAGGTCGGCGATGACCGCCAGCGCGTCGGCCAGCCGGTGGTTGGCGAACCCGTTGGTCCCGTAGCCGAACCGCAGCCCGCCGTCGCCGCGGCCGGCCGCCCCGGCGCTCCGGGGCTCCTGGGCCGCGTGCCGGGGGCTCGGGGTGGTCATGTCGGGGAGACCTTCCGGGCCAGCCGGCGGCCCAGGGGCGCGGCCGCCGCCACCGCCAATCCGAGCAGCCCGGCGCCGGCGCGCGCGGCCAGGGCGCCCTGCAACGCGGGCAGCCCGGTGATCCCGGCCCCCACCGCCGCACGCACCCGGGCGGCGGAGGGATCGGCCACCACCCGGGCCTGGGCCGCGCCGTAGCGGGCCGCGTACGAGCCGGCCAGCAGGGCCGGCAGCATCTCGACGCCGGCCGGGCCACGCCGCCGGCGGGGCATCGCGCGACCGGCGGACCGGGCACGACCCGTCGGGACGGTGGCGGCGCCGGCGGCGACCAGGGCGGTGCCGGCGAGGGTACGCAGCGGCAGCGCCGCGTCGGCGCCGGTGACCTCCCGGCGGGAGAGTGCCGTGACCGTCCACGTGTGGGCGGCCACGGTGACCGCCGCCGGCACCGCCCGCAGCACCCGTCCACCCGTGGCGCCGAGCAGCACGTCCAGCCCCCGGCACGCGGCCATCACGGCCGGTCCGGCGGGGGTGTTCTTCGCCGCCAGGTCGTACCCCCAGACGGCGGCGGCGAGCGGGACGGCGACGCTCGCGGCGCGCCGGCCCCCGGCGGTGGCGGCCAGCGCGACCCCGGCGGCGGTGAGCCCGGCGGCGAGGCCGAGGGCCGTCCCGGGGGTGACCCGGCCGCTGGGGATGGGCCGCTCGGGGCGTTCGACGGCGTCCAGCCGCCGGTCGGCCCAGTCGTTGGCGGCCATTCCCGCCCAGTAGAGCAGCACGGACGCGGCGGCCAGGGCGGGCGTACGCCGGTCGAGCGCACCGGCCGCGGCCGCGCCGGCGACGACGTCGCCGGGCACCGAGAGCGCGGCCGGGGCCCGGACCAGCTCGGCGAGGTCAGTCGCGCGGGGCATCGGCACCTCCCGCGTGCAGCCGGCGGGCGAAGCCGCACAGCCGGGTCCACTGGTCGGCCAGCGAGTGGGTGGACGCGCCGAGCGGGTCCTTGAAGAAGAAGGCCAGGTCGTGCAGGGGGCCGGTGTGGCCGGCGGCGTGCGCGGCGGCGACGAGCCGGGCCAGGTCGAGCACCAGGGGCGCGGCCAGCGCGGAGTCGCAGCCGTGCCAGGTGAACTCCATCCGCATCCCGGTGCCGAGGAAGCCCGCGAAGGTGACCAGGTCCCACGCGGTCTTGAAGTCGCCCAGTTCCTCGACGTACTCGATCCTGGTGCCGCCCTGCGGGAGGTAACCGAGCGTCTCGCCGAGCACCCGTTGCTTGCTCTCCACCTTGGCCGCGTTGGCGGCCGGGTCGGCGAGGGTGGCGCCGTCGCCGCCGCCGAGCAGGTTCATCCCGGACCAGGAGCGCACCGCCAGGTGCCGCATCGCGAACATCGGCGCGAGCACCGACTTGACCAGGGTCTCCCCCGTCTTGCCGTCGTGCCCGGCGTACGGAATCCCGCGTTGCGCCGCCAGCGTGGCCAGGGCCGGCAGCCGCAGCCCGGTGGACGGGGTGAAGTCGACGTACGAACAGCCCGCATGCACCGCCGCGTACGCGTAGAGCGAACTGGGCGGCAGCACCTCGTCGGGACCGGCGAGCGCGGCCCGCAGCGTGTCCGGGTCGGCGTGCGCCGGGTGCGGTCGGGCGACCGGTTCGGTGGCCGAGACGTTGACCACGACCACCCGGTCCAGCTCGTGCCGGCCCCGGAAGTCGGTGAGGTCGCGTACGGTCGCGGCGGCCCGGTCCGCCTGGGTGCCGGCGGTGGGGGCCGCGCGCAGCTCGCGCTCGACGGCGGCCAGTTCGTCGGGGAGGGCGGCGACCAGCCGGCCGGGCAGCACGCCGGCGGCGGCGAGGGCCTCGGCGCGTTTGGCCACCGGGACGGTGGCGAGGTCGTGCCCGCCGAAGACCAGGTCGGTGAAGGCCGGCAGGGCGGGCCCACGCACGTCGGGCAGCTCGGTGACGCAGCCGGTCGGGCCGGTGAGCCCGGCTCGCAGGGCGAGCGCCCCGACGATGCTGGTGGTCGCGACCGAGCCGCGCGCCCCCACCAGCCAGACACCCGTACGCATGGTGCTCCTTCCCGTCAGGAGGGACCGGCCGTGCATTGGCTTACATGGATATCAAAAGTTTGTTCGGAAAGATACGGATCTGTACGGATGGGCCCCGTCCGCCGGCCGTACCGGGGGAGCCGACCGGCCCGGTGTCGACGTCGGCGGCGACGACGCCGGACCGACTCCCGGTGCGGGCGCGGACGGACGGGGCTGGCAGGCAGGGTCGGTCGGCGTCTCGCCCCTGCCTCCCCCGCATCCGCCGGTCGGGACGACGGCGCGCCCCGACCGGACGTCGTGGGGTGACGCGGCCCGGCGGGATCGCCGGGTGGTGGCGGTCCTCCGGTGCGACTGGGGAATCCCGGTCCGGCCGCACCGGACGACCGTCCTGCTCGTGCGCCACCGGGCCGTGGCGGCCCGGCTGCACGTCCTCCGGTGCCGACCTCGTCCCGGCCGCGGGGCGCAACCGCGGCCGGTCCCTCGCCGGTCGGCGCCGGAGGTGGCTCAGACGGCCACCGAGGCCAGCGCGGGCTCCACCTCCGTCCACGAGGAGCCCAGTTCCGCCGACCGGGCGACCGCGTCCAGCACGAGCTGGACCTGGAGCCCGTCGGCGAAGGAGGGGGCCGGGTCGACGCCGGTGGCGACCGCCTCGACGAAGTCCCGCATCTGGTGCGTGAAGGAGTGCTCGTAGCCGATGATGTGGCCGGGCGGCCACCACGCCGACATGTACGGGTGCTCCCCCTCTGTCACCAGGATGCGGCTGAAGCCCTGCTCGGCGGCCGGTCGCGTCGCGTCGAAGAACTCCAGCTCGTTGAGGCGTTCCAGGTCGAAGGCCACGGTCCCGAGGGAGCCGTTGATCTCCACCCGGAGCGCGTTCTTGCGGCCGGTGGCGAACCGGCTCGCCTCGTACGTGGCCAGCGCGCCACCGTCGAGCCGGGCCACGAAGACCGCCGCGTCGTCGACGGTGACCGTGCCGGTGGCCGGGCGGTGCCCGTCGGCGCCGTTGCCGTCGACCGCGCCCCCGTCCACCGTGGCCGCCAGCCCGCTCGACCCGCCCGGCAGCGGGCGCTCCTTGACGAACGTCTCCGTCACGGCGCTGACCCCGCTGATCCGCTGCCCGGTGACGTACTGGGTCAGGTCGATGATGTGCGCGCCGATGTCGCCGAGCGCGCCGGAGCCCGCCCGGTCCCGCTGCAACCGCCAGACCAGGGGGAACTGCGGGTCCACGATCCAGTCCTGCAGGTACGTCGCCCGGACGTGCCGGATCACCCCGAGCCGCCCGTCGGCGACGAGCTGGCGCATCATCGTGACCGCGGGCACCCGGCGGTAGTTGAACCCGCACATCGACCGCACGCCGGACGCCCGCGCCGTGGCCGCCGCGGCGGCCATCGCCCGGGCCTCGGCGACCGTGTTCGCCAGCGGCTTCTCGCACAGCACGTGCTTGCCGGCGGCCAGCGCGGCGAGGGCGATCTCGGCGTGGCTGTCCCCGGGTGTGCAGACGTCGACCACGTCGATGTCGTCCCGGGCGACGAGGTCGCGCCAGTCGGTCGTGTACGCCTCCCAGCCGAGCCGGTCGGCGGCGTCGGCCACCTTTCCGGCGTCCCGGCCGCAGATCAGCGCCATCCGGGCCCGTGTCGGCAGGTCGTACACCCGGTTCACGGTGCGCCACGCCTGCGAGTGCGCGGCGCCCATGAACGCGTAGCCGACCATGCCGACCCGCAGTTGCCTGTCTGTCGTGGACAAGGTGGGTCTCCCCCCGTGTGTCAGAACCCGAGCTTCAGGTAGTTGCCCGCGTTCTCCTTGGTGATCGTCTCGGAGGCGAGGACGATCTCCTTGGGCACCTGGAGTTCCACCAGGTCGGACATGCCCTTGCCCTGGCCGATCAGCCGGGCCAGGGAGATCGCCGAGGAGGCCATCGACGGGCTGTAGGTCACCGTCGCCTTGAGCACCGTGTTGTCGGCCTGGATGTCCTCCATCGCCTTCTTCGAGCCGGCGCCGCCGACCATGAAGAACTCCTTGCGGTTGGCCTGGTTGATCGCGGCCAGCACGCCGATGCCCTGGTCGTCGTCGTGGTTCCAGATGGCGTCGATCTTCGGCAGGGCCTGGAGCAGCTGCGCCGCCTCCTGCTGCCCGGAGTCGGCCGTGAAGCGGGCCGCGCGCCGGTTGGCGATCTTCAGGCCGTTCGCCGTCAGGGTGTCGACGAAGCCCTTCGACCGCTCCTGCGTCAGCTCCAGCTCGTCCATGCCGGCGATCTCGCCGATGACCGGGTTGCTGACGCCCTTGGCCTTGAACTGCTCGACCATGTAGGTAGCGGCGGCCACGCCCATGCCGTAGTTGTCGCCCTTGATCTGGAGCCGGTAGGCGCGCGCGTCGGGGAAGGCGCGGTCCAGGTTGACCACCGGGATGCCGGCCTTCATCGCCTCCAGGCCGAAGGCGTTGAGCTCCTTGCCGTCGTGCGGCAGCAGCACGATCACGTCGGGCTTCTGCGAGATGAGGGTGGACAGCGCCGCCCGCTGGGCCGCCGCGTCCGCGCCGGCCTCGACCGCCTTGAACTCCACGTCGGAGTACGCCCCGGCCTGCGCCTTGGCGTTGTTGGTGATGGCGGCGATCCAGCCGTGGTCGGCGGCCGGCGCGGAGAAGCCGATCGTCACCCGCTTGCCGGGCTCGCTGTTGCCGCCGGGGGCGCCCGCCGCCTTGGTCTGCGCCTCGGTGGGCTGTGTCTCGTTGCTGGTGCAGCCGGCGAGCAGCACGCCGGCGCCGACGGCGGCCCCGCCGAAGAGCAGCCGGCGGCGCGACACGTCGCGACTGTGCTGGGTCATGACGACCTCCTGGGTTCGCGGTGGTGGAGGAAACTCGCGGATCTGGACGGGACGAGGGCGTGCGGGGCCCGGCCACCGTCGCTCGGGTGGCCCGGACGCTGCGCGGATCGGGTGCGGTTGCCGGTGGTGCGGGTACGGGTCAGGTGGTGGTGAGCCGGTTGCGACCGAGGAACTGGGTGAGGCTGCGGAACTGGACCTGCTGGACCAGGACGGCGGCGACGATGATGCCGCCCTTGACCATGTTCTGGGCCTCGGTGGAGAGACCGTTGATGGCGAAGAGGTTGGTGATGGTGGCGAAGATGACCACCCCGAGCAGGGAACCGATGATGGTGCCCCGCCCGCCGCTGAGCAGCGTGCCGCCGATGATCGCGGCGGCGATCGCGTCCAGCTCGTAGAGGTTCGCCATCGCCGCCTGGGCCGAGTTGGCCTGGGCGGTGAGCATGATGGCGGCGATGCCGCAGCAGAGGCCGGAGAGCGCGTAGAGCAGCAGGGTGTGCCGCTTGACGTTGATGCCGGCGAGCCGGGCCGCCTCCGGGTTGCCGCCGACGGCGACCGTACGCCGGCCGAAGGTGGTGCGGTTGAGCAGCACCCAGCCGGCGGCCACCACGGCGGCGAGGATGTAGACCAGCAGCGGGATGCCGAGCAGGTCGTTGCTGGCGAGACCGTTGATGAAGGTGTTCTCCGACACCTGGGTCTGCTTGTTGGAGATCTCGGCGGCCAGGCCCCGGGCGGCCACCAGCATGGCCAGGGTGGCGATGAACGGCACCAGCCGGCCGTACGAGATGAGCAGCCCGTTGACGAGGCCGACCGCCATCCCGACGGTGAGCGCGCTGAAGATCATGCCGCCGGCGCCGTAGCTCTGGGTCGCCACCGTCGTGCACCAGACCCCGGCCAGCGCGACGATCGCCCCCACCGACAGGTCGATGCCGCCGCCGATGATCACGAAGGTCATCCCGACGGTGACCACGCCGACCACGGCGGCCAGCTTGAGGATGCTGAGGATGTTGTCCCACACCCAGTCCGGATTCGAGTACAGGTCGGATCGGGTGAGGGCGCCGATGACGACGAGCACCGCCAGCACGCCGAGCAGGGCGAGGTTGCGCCGGGCGCCCTCGCCGCCGTCGCCCCGCCACCAGGAGAGGCGCCCGGCGGTGGAGACCTTGTCGACGGCCGGCGGGTCCACCGGCGGGGACTGCGCCGGCAACTGCGCCGCCCGCTCCGGCGCTTCGGTGGAAGTAGGACCCTCGGTCATGCCGGTGCGCCTTCCATCAGGGACCCCGCCATGACGAGGTCGAGCACGGTGTTCTCGTCGAGTTCGCCGGCCGGGGCCTCGCGGACGACCCGCCCCTCCCGCATCACCAGCACCCGGTCGGCCAGGCCGAGCACCTCGGGGACCTCGCTGGAGACCAGCAGCACCCCGACGCCGCGGGCGGCCAGCCCCCGGACGACCTGGTAGAGCTCGGCCCGGGCGCCGACGTCGACGCCCCGGGTGGGCTCGTCGAGCAGCAGCAGCCGGGTGTCGCCGAGCAGCCAGCGCCCGACCACCACCTTCTGCTGGTTGCCGCCGGAGAGGGTGCGCACCGGCCGGCGTACGTCGCGGGGGCGCAACTCCAGGCTCTCGGCGATCCGGTTCGCCTCGGCCCGCTCCCGCCCGGCGTCGGTGAAGCCGGCGCGGGCGTAGCGGGCGAAGGTGGCCAGGGTGACGTTGCGGTAGACGGGCTCGCCCAGCAGCAGCGCCTGGCTCTTGCGCTCCTCGGGGGCCATCCCCATGCCGGCCCGCACCGCCGCGCCGACGCTGCCCGGGCGCAGCGGCCGGCCGGCCATCCGCACCGTGCCGGCGTCGGGACGGCGCGCGCCGTAGATCGTCTCCAGCAGTTCCGACCGGCCGGAGCCGACCAGCCCGGCGATGCCGACGATCTCGCCGGCCCGGACGCCGAGCGAGACGTCGGCGAACTCGCCGGCCCGGGTCAGCCCCTCGACCGTGAGCAGGTCCGCCCCGCCGGCCGGGTCCGCCGGGCGGTCCGGGAAGACGTACTCGATGGTGCGGCCGGTCATCCGGCTGACCAGGTCGCGGGTCGGGGTGCCGCGGGCCGGCAGGTTCGCCGCGGTGGTCCGGCCGTCCTTGAGTACGGTCACCCGGTCGCCGATCTCGCGGATCTCCTCCAGGCGGTGCGAGATGTAGATGACGGCGATGCCCTGCGCGGTCAGCTCCCGGATGATCCGGAACAGGTTGCCCACCTCGTCGTGGGCCAGCACGGCGCTCGGCTCGTCCATGATGATCAGCCGTGCCTCGTGGGAGAGCGCGCGGGCCATGCTGACCACCTGCTTGCCGGCGGCGGGCAGCGCACGGACCATCCGTCCGGGCGGGATCTCCGCGTGCCCCAGCCGCCCGAGGATCTGCCGCGTACGCCGGGCCATGTGTCCCCGGCGGACGAAGCCGAACCGGCGCGGCTCGTGGCCGAGGAACGCGTTCTCCGCGACCGAGAGGTCCTCGACCAGGTCGAGTTCCTGGTAGATCGTGGCGATGCCGGCGCGCATGGCGGCCTGCGGGTTGGCGAAGCCGACCGGCTGGCCGCGCCACTCGACCTGCCCCGAGTCGGGGCGGTGCACCCCGGCCAGCACCTTGATCAGGGTGGACTTGCCGGCGCCGTTCTGCCCGAGCAGGCAGTGCACCTCGCCGGCACGCACCTCCAACTGCACCCCGTCCAGCGCGCGTACGCCCGGGAAGGTCTTGACCACGTCGGTGAGGCGCAGGACCACCTCGCCCGCGACGGCGTCGGCTGGCGCCTCGACCAGCGGAGCGTCGGCGGGGACGACATCCGCCGGCGTGGCGGCGGCCGGCTTCTCGGGCACGTTCTCCTCCTCGCGCTCGTTCACGACGCCTCCGCGAAGGCCACGTCGCTGGCCAGGACGGCGGCGCCGGCCACGCCGGCGCGGGGCCCCAGCTCGGACAGGACGACCGGGAGATTGCCGGTGGCCAGGGGCAGCGACCGGCGGTAGACCACGCTGCGGATCTCGGCCAGCAGGATGTGCCCGAGCTGGGCGAGCCCGCCGCCGATCACGATCATCGACGGGTTGGTGAAGCTGACCAGCCCGGCCAGGACCCCACCGACCCGCCGACCCCCGTCGCGGATGAGCTGGATGCAGGTGACGTCGCCCTCGCCGGCGCCCTCCGCGACGTCCCGGGCCGTCACCGCGCCCCGCGCGGCGAGCCGCTCGGCCAGCGCGGGCGAGGTGCCGGCGCGCGCCGCAGCGGTCGCGTCCTTGGCCAGCGCGGCGCCGCTGAACAGGGCCTCCAGGCAGCCGAGGTTGCCGCAGGAGCACATCGGGCCGTGCGCGTCGACCTGGATGTGGCCGATGTCGCCGGCGCAGCCGTCGGTGCCCCGGTAGACCTCGCCGCTGAGGTAGATCCCGCACCCGATTCCGGTGCCGATCTTCACGAAGAGGAAGTCGTCCACGGAGTGGGCGACCCCGCCGTGCCGCTCCCCGATCGCCATGATGTTGACGTCGTTGTCGACCACCGCCGGGCAGCCGTGCTCGCGGGTGAGCAGCTCGCGCACCGGGAACCGGTCCCACCCCGGCATGATCGGCGGGGAGACCGGCACGCCGTCGCGGAAGCTGACCGGGCCGGGCACGCCGATGCCGACGGCGTCGAGCCGCTCGTAGGCGCCGTCCACCCGGGCCTTGTGCAGCAGCTCGTTGACCCGCTGGAGGGTCACCTTCGGTCCGGTGCGGATGTCGGCCGGCTCGGCGTACGCGGCGACCGGCTCCAGGCGGCCGTTGACCACCTCGACGTCGATGGAGCTGGCGCCGAGGTCCACGGCGGCGAACCGCAGGTGGGGGCTCAGCTCGACGAGGGTGGAGCGCCGGCCGCCCCGGGAGGCCGCGAGCCCCGCCTCGGCGACGTAGCCGAGCCCGACGAGCCGTTCCAGCTCGGCCAGCAGCCGGGGGCGGGGCATCTGCAACCGGTCGCCCAGCTCGGCCCGGGACACCGCCCCCTCGTCGCGGAGCAACCGCAGCAGCCGGACGTGCAGGGGGTCGACCGTCCGCACCGGACTCACCTCTTCCCGCGCCTCGTTCACATCGACGTATCACCGATGTGTTGTGTCCGACACAGTAGGAGCCTTCTGCGCCGGCTGTCCATACCTTCAGCACATCCAACGCCAACTTTTGTCAGATCGAGCAAAAGTCCCCGCAACCCCGCACGCCCGCACCCGCCCGCACACCCTCGGCGATCTTGCGGTTCGCGCCCGGGAAATGCGGCGCACCAGGGCGAGATCCGGGCCGAAAGTGCAAGATCGCGGGGCGCGGGAGCGTGGGGTGCGGGTGGGGGCAGAAGGGCGCCCCGCCGCCCGGGTGGGCGGCGGGGCGTGGTGGGGCTGGGGCTGGGGGTCGGGTCAGCGGCGGTTGGCGGCGTTCCGCTTCTTCCTGAGCTTGCGGTCGTCGCGCAGCTCGACGTAGGGCTCCTCGTCGGGCGAGTGGCCCGCCTCGATGGCGCGGCTGCGCTCCAGCTCGGCGTCGAACTCTGCGCCGAGGAGGATCGCGATGTTGCTCAGCCACAGCCAGATCAGGAAGATGATCACACCCGCGAGCGCCCCGTACGTCTTGTTGTACGAGCCGAAGTTGCTGACGTAGAGGGCGAACAGCCCGGAGATCACCAGCCAGATCACCACAGCCAGCACGCCGCCCGGGCTCACCCAGCGGAACCCGCCGTGCCTCGCGTTCGGGGAGGCCCAGTAGAGGATCGCGAACATCAGGCTGACCAGGAGCAGCAGCACGGGCCACTTCACGATGTTCCACACGGTCACCGCGGTGGAGCCCAGCCCGATCGCCTCGCCGACCTGCGCGGCGAAGCCGCCCGTGAAGACCACGATCACCGCGCTGGCCAGCAGCATCACGCCGATCACCGCGGTCACCCCGACGCGGATCGGCAGCGTCTTCCAGATCGGCCGCCCCTCCGGAACGTCGTAGATCGTGTTGGAGGCGCGCATGAAGGCGGCGATGTAGCCGGAGGCCGACCAGAAGGCGGCCAGCAGACCGAGGATCGCGGCGAGCCCGGCGAAGCCCCCGCTCTGCTGCGCCTGGTTGATCGCCCCCTCGACGATCTGCCGGATGTTCTCCTGCGGAACGGCCTGGTTGACGGTGTCCTTGACGCCCTGCGTCGCGCGCGGGCCGAGCAGGCCCAGGATCGAGACCAGCACCAGCAGGCCGGGGAAGATCGAGAGCACCCCGTAGTAGGTCAGGGCCGCCGCCCAGTCGGTGAGGTTGTCGTCCTGGAACTCCCGGAGCGTGCGCCGCAGCGCCGCCTTCCACCCGGTGCCCGGCAGCGCCGTCGGGCTCTCGGGGCCCTCGTCGGGCCCGACCGGGCCGCGCCCGGGGCCGTGCCGCCGCGCCGGATCCGGGCTGTGGTCGGCGCGGCCCGTCCGTCGGTCACCGCCCGCCCTGCCGGCGGCGCCGGAATCGTCGCGGTCGCGCCCGCCGCGGGCGGAAGACTCGTCGGAGGCCATCGCCCCTCCCTCTGGTCGGCTCATGTCCCCCCGACATGCCCCGGCAGCGGCGACGATTAACCACCTACCGGTAGAGCAACCTGCCCATCCGGCGCGAAGCGACCAGCAGGCCGACACCCAGCACCGCGAGCAGGTAGAGCACGTCGAGCACCCACGCCCAGCCGGCCGTGCCCACGGTGACGCCGCGGATCAGGTGCACCGCGCGGTAGAGCGGGGTCACCTCGACCACCCAGCGCAGCAGGGACGGGTACGCCTCGGCGGGGACGAACGTGCCGGAGAAGAGGAAGAGGGTGAACTGGGCCGAGCCCATCAGGTCGAAGTCCTGCCAACTGCGCATGAAGGTGGAGATCGTCATGCCGAGCGCGCCGAAGGCGAAGCCGACCAGCACCGCCGCCGGGAAGGCGACCAGGGCCCGGGCCACGGTGGTCAGGTCCATCCCCACCATCACCACGAGGAACGCGGCCGAGTAGGACCCGCCCCGCAGCATCGCCCAGCCCAACTCCCCGAGGGCGATCTCGAACGGCTGCACCGGGGTGGCGATCACCCCGTCGTACAGCTTCATGTACTTCATCTTGCCGAAGAAGTTGAACGTCGTTTCCGACAGCGCTCCGGTCATCGCCGACGAGGCGAGCATGGCCGGCGCGACGAACGCCGCGTACGTGACGACCTGGCCGCCGGGCAGCGTGAGGTCGCCGACCAGCGCGCCCACCCCGACGCCGATGGAGAGCAGGTAGAACAGCGGCTCCACGAAGCCGGAGACGAGCAGCAGCCAGTAGACGGACTTCAGGGCCGCGACGTTGCGCTCGGCCACCGACGTCGACCGGCGGGTCGCGGCGGCGACGTCGACCAGCCGGGGCAGGACGAGACTGACCACAGCACCCTTCCTAGACGACGAGCCGGCGGCGGAACGCGCGGCGGGCCAGCAACCAGCCGGCGACCGCCCAGGCCGCGAGGTAGAGCAGGTGGCCGGCGACCGACCACTGCGGAGCGACGCCGAGCGTCGCCGCCCGGCACAGGTCGACGCCGTGCCACAGCGGCGTCGCGTACGCCAGCCAGCGCAGCGCCGTGGGCAGCGACTCGACGGGGAAGAACACCCCGGCGAAGAGCGTCATCGGGATCACCGCGAAGCGGAGCAGCATCGCCAGCCAACTGTCGGTGGACACCACCGACGCGTACGCGAAGGTCGGGGCGGCGACGGCGAGGCCGAGCAGCGCCACCACCGGTAGCGTGGCCACCGCCCACGGCGAGCGCAGCGCCCCGAACAGCGTCATCACCAGCAGGAACGCCGCGACAGTGGTGAGCACCCGGAACAGCACGAACGCCAGGTGCCCGCTGAGGATGTCGCCCACCCGCAGCGGCGCGGCGCTCTGCGCGAAGTAGGTCTTGATCCACTGGAAGTTGCTGAACACCGGCCACGTCGACTCGCCGATCGCCGTCTGGAGGGCGGTCGACGCGATCAGGCCGGGCACGATCCACTCGAGATAGCGCACCCCGCCGACGCCCTGGTCGATGTAGGCCCCGACGCCGACCCCGAACCCGAGCACGGTCAGCACCGGCAGCAGGAACGACGAGAAGACGCCGGCCCGCCAGGTGCGCCGGTAGCCGACCAGGTAGTGCGCCAGAACCGCCAGCGCCGGCACGCGTGGCAGCGACGGCCGCGCCCGATCCCGCGCCTGTTGCGCCACGCTCACGCGACCACCCCCGTCCACCACGGCCTTCCTACCCCTGGGGTACGACAGGCCGCAGCCACCCTACGACCGGCGTACGCACCTGTCGTGGCAGTTTCCGCTCCGCGCGGGTTGTCTCCATTCCCTGGACAGGCGAGCTACCGCCGGGCGACGCCTGAGACGAACGCCCGCCAGGCGGCGGGGTCGAAGGCCAACACCGGACCGGCCGGGTCCTTGGAATCGCGTACGGCAACCACGCCGGGCAGGTTGTCGGCCACCTCCACACACGCACCACCTTGGCCGTTGCTGCGGCTGCTCTTGCGCCACCGGGCGCCGGTCAGGTCCATGTCTCCGCCACTTCCGCCATCAGATCGAGGGACTGCTGCTGCGATAGTGCCTCACCACGGATCGACTCCCAAACGTCGACCATCTGCCGCATGTACTCGGCGCGGTCGATCACCTGTCCGTGGAGTTGCCCCTCCAGGTAGACGACATCCTCCCCGTGCGGCGAGGTGGCGATCACGAAGGGCCCGTTGACCCCACCGTAGGCACCGGCGGAGAGCGGCACGACCTGAATTCGGACCCGCGGCAGGGTAGAGCCGAGCTTCACGAGATGGCGAAGCTGCTCGTTCATCACCTCTGGCCCGCCAATCCGGCGGCGCAGCACGTACTCGTCGACGACGGCGGTGAGCAGTGGCGGCCGGTCGAGGGTGAGCACGGCCTGGCGATCCAGGCGGGCCATCACCTGCTGCTCGATCTCGTCCGGCGCGAACAGGCCGGCACCGGTCAGCAGTGCGCGGGCGTACCCCTCGGTCTGCAACAGGCCCGGCACGCACAGCGGTTCAAACCAGCGCAGCGCCGTCGCCTCCGCCTCGATCCCGGTCCAGTCGCGGACCCACGGCACCACGGTCTCTCGGCTGATCCGTCTCTGGATGCGCTCGAAGCGTCCGTCCGCACCGAACACGGTGTCGCAGCGGCGGGCGAAGTCGAGGCTCGGCCGGCGCTCGCACGTCTCCACCTTGGCGACCAGGGCGCCCGAATAGCTCAGCGCCTCGGCCAGCGCGGTCTGGGACATGCCACTGGTGGCCCGGGCGAGCCGCAACTCCTCCGCGAAGTGGTCCAGCATGGACGAGCGTTCCACGGACAGCCTCCGTACATCCTCGTACCGCCAGGGCACGGCCGCCGTACGCCCTGGTCGTCGGCGCGCGGGACCTCCCACCGTAGTCGGGTCCTCACCAGACTGTCACGCAGCGGAACCGCTCACGGGATCGGACGGCGGGCGGAACCAGGCCGGGGGCGCCCGGAGACAACGAGGTCCAGGGCGCCCCCTCCCACCTCGACGGAGGCTCACCGCATGCGACTCAGGTTCTGGCGCTGCCGGCGTTCGACGCCACCCGCCACGCTCCCCCGGCGTACGCCCAACGACCGACCGGCGTGGGCGACCGCGCCGACGGAGGTCTTCCCGACCGATGTCCCGGGACGCCCGGGGCGGCTGACCCGGGCGCAGGAGTGGCGGGCGAACGGCGGCCACTGGCTACCGTCGCCGCGCCGGGCCGGGGAGGGCCCGCGCTGATGCCGCGCTACCGCCCGCACGTCGCGGCGCGCCCGTCCTGGCGCTGCCGGGTGTGCGGCGCCGCGTGGCCCTGCTCCCCGGCCCGGCTGGCGCTGCTCGGCGAGTACCGCGAGAACCGGACCGGCCTGCTGATCTACCTCGGCACGCTGATGTACGAGGCGACGGGCGACCTGGCCGACCTGAACGGGCAGGTCGTGCCGGATGGGCTGGCCGACCGCTTCCTGAGCTGGGCGAGGGCGCGATGACCAGCACGGCCGACCGGCTCGGCTCTGGTGGCACCGCGAGGCCGGGCGCGGGCCGGTCAGCCGCGGACCGCCCGCAGCAGCGACAGCACCGCGGAGCCGAGCAGCAGCAGCCCGGCGCCGGTGCCGACGACCAGGCCCGCCGACACCCCCGAGGTGAGCGCGGTGGCCAGCCCGGCCAGCGCGACGGCGCACATGGCGACGCCGAGGGGCCGCAGCAGCGGGTCGCGCAGCACCGGCACGAGGGGGAAGAAGTGCAGCCCCACCACGGCGCAGACCAGCACCGGGATGAACTCCGACCAGCCGGCGAGACCGAGCACGGCGGCACCCAGCCCGGCGGCGGCGAACTCGGCGACGACGATCAGCAGGTAACGGCGTTCGGCGGCGCGGTCCCGGGCGACGGCGGCGGCCCTCCGGCTCCGGGCCACCACGACCGCTCCGGCCACGGCGGTGAGCAGCGCCGCGCCGCTGGCGACGACGAGCAGGGCCCGCAACGGCTGGTCGGCGGCCGGCACGCTGAACCAGATGGTGGCGAAGACCCCCAGGTAGAGCGCACCCAGCCCGGCCTGGTGGCGGGACTGGAACTCCAACCTCGACATGAGACCCCCGTGCTCGTCGCCCGGCCGGCAACGTGCCGCCGGCCCGCCGATGCTACGGAACGAGTCGCAGGAGGCTGACGCCCCCCGCGCCGCCCGTGGACGTGCGCGACTCAGTCGACCAGGGTGCGGCCGGTGAGGTGGAGGAAGACGTCCTCCAGACTGCTGCGCCGGACCAGCACGTTGGCGGGGTGCAGGCCCAGCGCGCCGACCTCGGCCACGGCCGCGTCGCCGTCGGGGACGTAGAGCAGGATCCGGTCGGGCAGCACCTCGACCCGCTCCCCCAGGCCGTCGAGCTTGCCGGCGAACGCCTCCTGCGACTCGGCGGCGAACCGCAGCTCCACCACCTCCCGGGTGGAGTGCCGCTCGATCAGCGCGCGGGGCGAGCCCTCGGCGACGATCCGGCCGCCGTCCATCACGACCAGGCGGTCGCAGAGTTGCTCCGCCTCGTCCATGTAGTGCGTGGTGAGCACCAGCGTGACGCCCTGCTGCTTGAGCCGGAACAGCCGCTCCCACACCAGGTGCCGGGCCTGCGGGTCGAGGCCGGTCGTCGGCTCGTCCAGCAGCACGATCTCGGGCTCGTTGACCAGCGCGCGGGCGATGGTCAACCGCCGCTTCATACCCCCGGAGAGCGGCTCGACCTTGCTGTCGGCCCGCTCGGTGAGCTGGACGAAGTCGAGCAGCTCGGCGGAGCGGGCCCGGGCCACCCGGCGGGGAATGCCGAAGTAGCGCGCGTAGGTCGTGAGATTTTCCCGGACGGTCAGCTCCGGGTCGAGGTTGTCGAGCTGGGGGCAGACGCCGAGCCGAGCCCGGATGGCCGGCCCGTCGCGGACGGGATCCATGTCGAGGATGCGCAGCTCACCGCCGCTGGGCGGGGAGATGCACCCGATCATCCGCATGGTGGAGGACTTGCCGGCGCCGTTGGGCCCGAGGAAGCCGAAGGCCTCACCGGCGCGCACCTCGACGTCGATGCCGTCGACGGCGGTGAAGTCGCCGAACCGCTTCACCAGCCCCCGCGCCCGGATGAGTGGCTGAGGCGTGGTCACCGCCCGACCCTAACCGCCCGGTCCGACACGTCCCACCGGTTTGTCGGGCGGGACGCCCGACCCCGCCACCGGGACGCGCCGCGGGCCGACCGGGGCGGGGTCCCGCCGCCCCTCGGGCCGACAGGGGGCGGTGGCCCGACAGGGGCGGTGGCCAGGTAGGGAACCCCTCGGCGGCCGGATCGGCCGAGCGGGCGCACGGAGAGCGACGACACTACTCTCCGTCGCGGCGCCGCCGGGGCGGGCGTGCCCGCGTCGGCCGGCGGGCAGGGCGGAAGATCCGGAGGGCGTTGTCGGGACCATAGTGGACAAGACGGATTCAATCGCCGCCGGACATTCCGTATTGTCGCCAGTTCCGGGTTACATTCCGATCAAAAGGCGACCACAACCGCAGTATCTCTGCGTAATTGTCCACCCGTCGCCATTACCGGCTGCAATCATGGCCGGCAATATTCCCTAAGGTATGCAATTCGCGTATCGTGCCCCCTCGTGTCACCAGTACGTTCTTCCGGCGACCCCGCCCCACAGCCACCTTCCGTGGGCCCGGGATCCACCGTGAACGAAGACTTGATGCCGCTGCCACCGGAACCGCCCGACAAGACGGATTCCGCCGGCGCCGATCCGCGCGACCTCGCCGCCCAGTTCGAGGACGAGAAGCCGGGACGGGTCCTCTCCGGGCCGGTCGGCGTCCTGATCACCGGCACCACGCTCGCGATCGCGCTGCTCGCCCTCTGGCAGGTGTTCAGCCCGCTCTCGCAGGGCAGCAAGTTCTACCTCGTCATCTTCCTGGCCGGCGTCCTGCCGGTCGTCTTCCTGGCGTACCCGGCGGACCTGCGGCTGCCCGAGCGGCTGCGGCGCGGGGCCCGACGAGCGGACGGGGAGAGCCGGCCCGACACCGGCGACCGCGACGAGGGCGGGGGCCCGACCGTGGTCGACTGGGTGCTGGCCGCCGCGGCGCTGGTGAGCTGCCTCTACCCGGTGCTGCCGGTCCCCCTCGGCGACGGCGGCGGCGGGTACGACGCCTTCCTCGACCGGCAGGGCCTGCTGGTCGGGGTCGACGTGGCCATGGGCACCGTGTTGCTGCTCCTGCTGCTGGAGGCGTGCCGGCGCACCACCGGGTGGATCCTGCCGGCCGTCTGCCTGGTCTTCCTCGGCTACGGCTACTACGGCGGGCTGCTGCCCCAGTCCTGGCCGGTGGCCCACGCCGGCCTCGACTTCGGGCAGCTCGTCGACGCCTTCTACAACTCCGACAGCGGCTTCTACGGCACCCCGCTCGACGTCGCGGCGACGTACATCGTGCTGTTCACCATCTACGGCGCGGTGCTGGACCTCTCCGGAGCCGGGCGGTTCTTCGTGGAGCTCTCCGCCGCCGCCTTCCGGCGCTCCCGGACGGCGGCCGGCCGCACGGCCGTCGCCTCGGGCTTCCTGCTCGGCACCGTCTCCGGCTCGGGCGCGGCGACGACGGTCAGCATCGGCGCGGTCACCTGGCCCGTCCTGCGTCGGGCCGGCTACCCGCCGGAGCGCGCGGGCGGCATGCTCGCCGCGGCCGGCGTCGGGGCGATCCTGTCCCCGCCCACCCTCGGCGCGGCGGCCTTCATCATCGCCGAGTACCTGGGCGTGTCGTACCTCCAGGTGCTCGGCTGGGCCACCGTCCCGACGGTGCTGTACTACCTCGGCATCCTGCTCGCGGTCGAGATCGACGCCCGGCGCTCGGGGGTGCGCCCGGTGGTGCTCGACACCGCCTCCCCGTGGCGGCTGCTGGGCCGGTTCGGCTACCACTTCCTGTCGCTGCTCGCGATCGTCGTGCTGCTGGCCGTGGGCTTCTCCGCGACCCGGGCAGTCGTGGTGGCCACCGTCCTGGCCGCGGTGCTGTCCTTCCTGGACCGGCGGCACCGGCTCACCCCGGCCCGGCTGCTGGCCGCGCTGAGCGCCGGCGTGCGCGGGGTGCTCGCGGTGAGCGCGGTCTGCGCCGCGGCGGGCATCATCACCGCCACCACCACCAAGACCGGCCTCGGTCCGCAGGCCGCGGCGCTGCTGGTCAGCGGGGCCAAGGCCGTCAGCTCGGATCCGGCCGTGGTGCTGGCGCTCACCGCGCTGCTCGCCGCCGTCGCCCTCACCCTGCTCGGGCTGGCCGTGCCGGTCACCGCGTCCTTCGTGATCGGCTGGGTGATCATCGGTCCGGCCCTGCTGGACCTGGGCGTCACGGCGCCGGCCGCGGCGATGTTCGTCTTCTACTTCGCGGTCCTGTCCGAGGCCTCCCCGCCCACCGCGCTCGCCGCCGTGGCCGCCGCCGCCGTGACCGGCGGCCGGCTGGTGCCGACCATGTGGCAGACCCTGCGGTACGCCCTGCCGGCCTACCTCATCCCGCTCGCCTTCGTGGTCACGCCGACGGGCCTCGGGCTGCTCGGCATCGGGGGCGCGCAGCGGATCGCCGTGGCCGGGGTGGTGGCCGCCCTCAGCGTCGCCGTGCTGGCGGTGGCGGCGGGCGGCTGGCTGCCCGGCGTCGGCCCGGCCGGCACGCCGGAACGGATCCTCGGCGCGCTCGCCGGGCTGACGCTGCTCTGGCTCGAACCCGTACCCGTCGCCGTCGGCGCCGCCCTGGCTGCCGTCATGGTGGCGGGTGTGCTCGTCAGACGCGGCACCGCCGGCCCGACCGGCGTGCCGTCAGCAGGTGCAACGGTCACCCATGGGGAGGAGAAACAGTGAGACGGATCAACGTGCGGATCGCCGCGGGGGTGGGCACGCTGGCGCTCGTCGCGGCGGGCGCCGCCGGTTGCGGGGGGCGTCAGGACGGCGCCACCAAGGACGACGCCGCCAGCGAGATCACCTGCAAGGTCACCGAGAGCACCCGCGTCGGCATCGCCACCGGCAACGCCACCGGCGTCTACTACGTGGTCGGCAACGCCCTCGCCGGCCAGCTCTCCGGGGCGACCGACGGCAAGCTGAGCGGCACCGCCGCCGAGACCGGCGCGTCGGTGCAGAACATCGAGCAGCTCGTCGGCGGCCAGTACGACGTCGCCTTCTCGCTGTTCGACACGGCGGTCAACGCGGTGCAGGGCAAGGGCAGCTTCACCGCCCCGCAGCCGGTCGAGGCGCTCGCCCGGATCTACGACAACTACACGCAGGTCGTCGTGCGGGCCGACGCGGGGATCAACTCGGTCGCCGACATGAAGGGCAAGAAGATCTCGACGGGCTCCCCCAAGTCCGGCACCGAGGTCATCGCCAACCGCCTGCTGGAGGCCGCCGGCCTCGACCCGGCCAAGGACATCCAGGCGCAGCGGCTCGACCTGACCAAGACCGTCGAGGGCGTCAAGGACGGCAGCATCGACGGCTTCTTCTGGTCGGGCGGGGTGCCCACGGGCGGCGTGACCGACCTGTTCACCACGGCCGGCGACAAGGTGAAGTTCCTCGACATCACCCCGCTGCTGCCCAAGATGGCCGAGCTCAACCCGGCGTACCAGGCGGGGACCATCAAGGCGGACGTGTACAAGACGTCGGCCGACACCCCGACCATCGTGGTGCCGAACGTGCTGCTGGTCCGCAAGGACCTCAACGCGAACGTGGCCTGCGCGATCGCCCGGACGGTGTTCGACAGGAAGGACGCGCTGGCCCAGGCCAACCCGGCGGCCAAGGGCATCAGCCTCGACACCGCCCGCAAGACCGACCCCGTGCCGCTGCACCGCGGCGCGGCCAAGGCGTTGCAGGACCTCGGCGCGAGCTGACCCGTCGGTGCCGGGCCCGGGGCGTACCGCCCGGGGCCCGGCACCCTTCCGACCCACCCCGGAGAGCCCGCGTGTCGCTTCCCGACCCCGCCCGCGTGCGCCGGCACCACCGGCCCACCGACCACACCGACCGGCTGTGGTCGGTACGCACCCAGCTGCTCGCGCCGATCCTGGTGGCCACGGTCGGTCTGGTGGTGCTGGGGGCCACCCAGACCGCCACCGCGCTGGACGCCTCCGCCGACGCGGACCGCGCCCGGGTGCTCGCCGGCACCGCGACGGCCACCGTGCGCCTGGTGCACGAGCTGGAGCGGGAACTCGGCGAGACGGCGGCCCTGCGCCAGCGGGGCGGCTCGACCGGCCGTCCCCTCGTCGAGGCGCAGCGGCGGCGGGTCGACACCTCCGTGGAGCGTTACCGCGGTGCCAGCCGGGACGCCCGCCGGGCCGCCCCGGACCTCGGCCAGGTGCTCGACGGCGCCGACGCGCAGCTCGGCCAGCTCGCCCCGGCCCGCCAGGCCGCGCTCAACGCCACCACCGCCGACCCGACCTACCTGGCGCTGGTCGAGTCGCTGCTCGCCGTCGCCGACGCGCTGCCGGCCCAGGTCCGCGACCGGGACCTGGCCAACGGGGCCCGGGAGGTGGCGGCGGTGGCCGCCCAGGAACACCTCGCCGCCCTGGAACGCGACCTGCTCCGCACCGTCTTCGTGCGGGGCGCGCTGGCGGACGGGGAACTGGTCCGCCTCGGCCAGTTGCGCGGCGCGCAGGAGCAGCGCCAGGCCGAGTTCTCCCGGATCGCCGGCGGGCGGTCGACGGCCGCGTACGCCCGGCTGGTGACCGGCACCGACGTCTCCACGGCGCGGCGGATGCGGGACAGCGCGCTCAACGCGGAGACCGAACCGGGCGGGCTGCGGACCGACGGCGACGCCTGGTACGTGGCCCAGAGCGGCGCCATCCGCCGGTACAACCTGCTCGGCCGGGAGCTGTCCGAGGAACTCGACCGCCAGGCCGCCGGCCTGGCCCGGGACGCGCGGCGGCGGGCCCTGGTCACCGGCGGCGCGACCACCGCCGTCGCGCTGGCGTCGCTGACCGCCGCCGCGCTGCTCGCCGTGCGCACCAGCCGCCGGCTGCGCCGGCTGCGGGTCGCGGCGCTCACCATGGCCCACCGGGAGCTGCCGGAGCGGATCACCGCGATCGCGGCCGGCGACGGTACGCAGACCGAGGGCGCGGCCACCCGGCTCACGGCCGGCATCCGGCAGGGCCGGGACGAGGTCGCCCAGGTCGCCCAGGCGTTCGACACGGTGAACCGGGCCGCGCTGCGGCTGGCCGGCGAGCAGGCCGAGCTGCGGATGGACGTGACCCGGATGGTCGAGGCGCTGGCCCGGCGGATCCGCACCCTGATCACCCGGCAGCTGCGCCTGCTCGACGAGTTCGAACGCGAGGAGACCGATCCCGACGCCCTGGCCCGGCTCTTCGCGCTGGACCACCTCGCCGCCCGGATGCGGCGCAACGGGGAGAACCTGCTGGTCCTCGCCGGCGGCGAGCCCGGCCGCGCGCACGAGGGCGCCCATCTGCTGGCCGACGTGATCCGGGCGGCGGCCTCGGAGATCGAGGAGTACCCCCGGGTGGAGGTCGACGTGCCCACCGTCGCGGTGCACGGCGACGCCGTCGGCAACCTGGTCCACCTCCTCGCCGAGCTGCTGGAGAACGCCACCGTCTACTCGCCGCCGGACGCGCCGGTGCACGTCGACGGCCGACGCACCATCGACGGGCTCACGCTGCGCGTGCACGACCGGGGCATCGGGATCAGCGACAGCCGGCTCGCCGCGATCAACGAGCGGCTGCGCGTCCCCGCGATGCTCTCCAGCGCCGCCGCCGGCAGCATGGGCCTGCACGTGGTGTCCCACCTGGCGGCCCGGCACGGCGTGCGGGTGCACCTGTACGCCACCGGCGCGGGCACCGTCGCGCAGGTGGACATCCCGGAGTCGGCGCTGACCCGGGTCGAGTCGGTCGCCCCGCGGCCCGCCCCGGAACGGCGTACGCCGGAGCCCACCGCCGCGGCCCCCTGGTTCCGGCCACCGTCCACCCGGGCCGTCCCGCCCGTGTCGACCGGCGCCCGCCCGGGCGAGTCGGGTGACCCGGCCGCCCTGCCCGACATGGCCGGCATCCACCGCGCGCCGACGGTCGCGCTCCCGGTGCTCAGGGCGCGGCCGGCCGGCCCCGCCACCGCGCCGCCCCCGCCGTCCTCCGTTCCCGCGCCGCCCCCGCCGGGCCCGGCGCCGGCCCCCACCACCGGGGTCGGGCTGCCCCGCCGCACCCGGGGCGGCCAACTCCCGGCCGCGCTGCACGACGCCCCCGCGCCGCCGCCGAAGGACGACCTGCTCGACCCCGAGCTGGTGCGCTCCCGGCTGTCCGCGCTCGCCGAGGGCGTCGCCGCCGCGACGCGACGTACCCAGCAGACGACACCCCCCAGGAGAAACCCATGACCCCATCCGCGAGCGCCAGCCTCGACTGGCTGCTGGCCAACTTCGCCGAGCAGGTGCCGGACGTGTCGCATGCCCTCGCCGTCTCCGGCGACGGGCTGCGGCTGGCGGCCTCCCCCGACCTCGCGCCGGACCAGGTGGACCAGCTCGCCGCCGTGATCAGCGGCCTGGCCAGCCTGACCGTCGGCGCCGCGCGGCTGATGTCCGCCGGCCGGGTACGCCAGCAGATCGTCGACATGGACGGCGGGGTGATGCTGGTGATGGCGGTGGGCGAGCGCGCGCTCGTCGGGGTGCTGGCCGCGCCCGGCTGCGACCTGGGCCAGATCGGCTACGAGACCGCCATGCTGGTCCAGCGGGTGGCGGAGGCGCTGGAGCCGGCGGTCCGGGCGTGACCGGACGGCCCCGACGGCTGCTGGCGGCCATGCTGGCGGCCCTGCTCGCCGCCGGCTGCGGCACGTCCGAGGCCGGGCCGCAGCCCTGGCACGGCGGTCGCATCTTCCTCGCCACCGGCAACACCACCGGCGTCTACTACCAGCTCGGCGGCGGCTACGCGGACGTGATCAGCCGCCACCTGCCCGGCTACGAGGCCCGGGCCGAGCCGACCGGGGCGTCGGTGGAGAACATCAACCGGCTGGCCAGCGGCGACATGGAGATCGCGTTCAGCCTCGCCGACACGGCCGCGGACGCGGTGCAGGGGCGCGGGGCCTTCGAGGGCCAGCCCCAGCCCGTCCGGGCGCTGGCCCGGGTCTACAGCAACTACACCCACGTGATCGTCCGGGCCGACGCGAAGATCACCGCCCTGTCGGGGCTGCGCGGCAAGCGGGTCTCCACCGGCTCCCCGAAGTCCGGCACCGACATCATCGCCGGGCGCCTGCTGACGGCCGCCGGCCTCGACCCGGACCGCGACGTCCGCCGGGCCACGCTGTCCCTGCCGGAGACGGTCAAGCGGATGCGGGCCGGCACGCTCGACGCGATGTTCTTCTCCGGCGGCCTGCCCACGCCGGGCATCGCCGACCTGCTCTCCAGCGCCCCGGGGAGGTTCGCGCTGCTGCCGATCGCCGACCTCATCGAGCCGCTCGGCGCCCGGCACGGCTCGGTCTACACGACCGCCGAGCTGCCGAAGGAGGTCTACGGCACGACGAGCGCCACGCCGACCGTCACGGTGGCGAACGTGATCCTGGTCGGCGCCGACATGCCCGACCAGTTGGCGTACGACCTGACCCGGCTGCTCTTCACCTACCAGGCCGACCTGGTCGGCGTGCACCCGGAGGGCGGCAACTTCACCCAGCAGAGCGCCGCCGGCACCGACCCGATCCCGTTGCACCCGGGGGCCGCCCGCTTCTACCGGGGCGGGTGACCGACGTCGGTCAGGCGTCCGCCGGGGTGGTGGCGGCGCGGGCGGCGGCGACGAGGCGGTCGGTCTCGGCGAGCACGTCGGGGTCGTCCGCCGGGGTGCCGGGATCGAGGCGGACCGTCCAGGTGAGGCCGTCCACGCCCGGCGCCCGCCGCGCGGCGACCCGGCCGGCGCCGCCGGGCACCGGGTGGTGCCGGGTGTACGCCACCGAGCGGGTGACCCGCTCCCGCACCTGGTGGGGCAACTCGCCGGGGTCGAGCAGCAGGTAGGTCTCGGCCGGGCAGTCCGCCACCACCAGGTAGCCGTCGCGCTCGGCGACCCGCTCGGCCGGCGTGACGGTGAGCTCCCGGCCGGACCAGACCGCCTTGAGGATGTCGTGCCAGCCCAGCCGGTGCGCCCGGCCGGGCAGCCAGAGCCCGAGGTTGCTGGCCACCACCACGCCGTCGCCCTCGCCGTTGCCGGCCGCGGCCCAGGCGAGCACCCGCTCGTCGGGGGCCAGCGGCGGCCGGGCGGCCGTCGGCAGCTTCGGCCTGCGGCGGAACAGTCCCATCTACAGCCCTCCCGCGGCCTGCTCGCGCAATGCCCGGGCGTGCTGCTCCAGCGAGAGCAGCTCGCCGAAGGCGGCGAAGTACTCGTCCTTGTTGTTGACCGGGTTGATCCGCTGGATCCGGGACTTCAGGTCCCTGATCCGGCCGGTCACCGAGCCCCACTGCAACCGGGCGATCGTGACCGACACGTAGCGCGGGTCGGGGTCGCCGTCGATGCGCAGCGGCTCCACGGCCAGCTCGCCGACGAGCGCCCGGGCCGCGAGGTCCTCGCAGGCGTCGCGGACGGACTCGATCCAGACCGCGCCGCCGGTCGCCGTGGCGGCCCCGCCGACGGCCGCGACGGCCGCCCGCACCGACACGTGCACGGGGTGGCGGTACTCCGACGCCTCGACCGCGTCGAACATCGGCCCGGCCAGCACCGGCTCCTGGAGCGCGAGCTTCAGCGCCTCCCGCTCGACCATCGACTGCGGGTTGTCGACGACCGGCTCGGCCGGGGCGGGGCGGGCCGGCGGCGGGGTGTCCCGACCGGGCGGGGCGGACGCGGCGGCCAGCACGGCCCGCTGCACCGGCTCGATCTCCATACCGAGGTCGCCGGCGAGCTTGCGGACGTACTCCGGGCGCTTCTCCCGGTCCTTGATCTTGGCCACCAGCGGCGCGGCCCGGCGCATCGCCTCCACCCGGCCGTCGACGGTGTCGAGGTCGTACCGGCTGATGACGTGCCGCAGCGCGAAGTCGACCAGCGGCTCGCGGCGGGCGACCAGGTCGCGGACCGCCATGTCGCCCTTGGCCAGGCGCAGGTCGCACGGGTCCATGTTGTCGGGGCTGACCGCGATGAAGGTACGCCCGACGAAACGCTGGTCGTCCTCGAAGGCCCGCAGCGCGGCCTTCTGGCCGGCGGCGTCCCCGTCGAAGGTGAAGATGACCTCGCCGGCCCGTTCGTCGCTGTCGAAGAGCACCCGGCGCAGCACGCCGATGTGGTCCGCGCCGAACGCCGTGCCGCAGGTCGCCACCGCTGTCGGGACGTCCGCCAGGTGGCAGGCCATCACGTCGGTGTAGCCCTCGACCACGACCACCTTGCCCTGCTTGGCGATCTCCCGCTTGGCCTGGTCGATGCCGTAGAGGACGTGCGACTTCTTGTAGATCGGCGTCTCGGGGGTGTTGAGGTACTTCGGGCCGTCGTCGTCCTCGAAGAGCTTGCGGGCGCCGAAGCCGATGACGTCGCCGGTGATGTCGCGGATCGGCCACATCAGCCGCCGCCGGAACCGGTCGATCAGCGTGCCGGAGCGCGACGGCCGGGACAACCCGCCGGTGACCAGCTCGTCGTGGGTGAAGCCCTGCTGGCGCAGGTGCTTGGTGAGCAGGTCCCACGCGTCCGGGGCGAACCCGCAGCCGTAGCGCTCGGCGGCGGCCCGGTCGAAGCCGCGGCGGGCCAGGAACTCCCGGGCCGGGCGCGCGCCGGCCGTGGTGAGCTGGGCGCGGTAGAACTCCACGGCGGCGGCGTGCGCGGCGACGAGGCGCTGGCGCTGCCCCTGCTGCGGGCGTGGCCGCGGCGCGGCGGAGTCGCCCTCGACGTAGCGCAGCTGGATCCCGGCCCGGGCGGCGAGCCGCTCCACCGACTCGACGAAGCTGAGATGCTCCGCGTCCATCAGGAACTTGATCGCGTCGCCGCCGGCGCCGCAGCCGAAGCAGTACCAGACGTTGCGGGCGGGCGAGACGTTGAACGAGGGGCTCTTCTCGTCGTGGAACGGGCACAGCCCCTTGAGGTTGCCGCCGCCGGCCGACTTCAGGGTCACCGTCTCCGAGATGACGTCGGCGATCGAGCTGCGCTCCCGGACCAGCGCGATGTCCTCGTCCCGGATCCGCCCAGCCATGTCCGCCACCCCCTCGCCGTACATCCTGCCCTGCCCGACCGGCGGCGCGCCGCCGGGGGACACCGGGCGTGGCGACCACCGCCGCCACCTCGGCGGTTCCGCCGGCGCGACCGGTCACCCCGGGGCGGGCCGCGCCGGTCACCGCGGCCGGCGCCGCAGGTAGCGCCGCACCGGCGGCGGGTTCTCCTCCTCGTACGACCGGGCGGCGCGGATCGCCGCGGCCAGGCCGTAGCGGCGGGCCCGGGGCGGCGGGTTGACCGCCGGGTCCAGGGCCATGTCCCGGACCAGCGCGACGGCCAGGCCGAGCATGACCACCACGAACGGCAGCGCGACCAGGATGGTCGCCTGTTGCAGCGCGTCCAGCCCGCCGACCAGCAGCAGCACCGCGGCCACCGCGCCGATCAGCACGCCCCAGACCACGACCAGCGCGCGGTGCGGGCGCAACGCGCCCCGGGAGGTCAGCGAGCCGAGCACCAGCGCGGCGGAGTCGGCGCCGGTGACGAAGAAGAGCGCGACCAGCACCATCGCCAGCAGGGTGGTCAGGCCCGCCAGGGGCAGGGCCCCGAGCAGGCCGAAGAGCGCCCGCTCGGTGCCCGCGCCGACGTCGGCGACCAGGTCCCGGGTGCCGGTGGCCTGCACCCGCAGGGCGCTGCCGCCCATCACCGCGAACCAGACCACGCTGGCCCCGCTGGGCACCAGCAGCACGCCGACGACGAACTGCCGGACGGTGCGGCCCCGGGATATCCGGGCGATGAAGATGCCGACGAACGGGGCCCAGGAGATCCACCACGCCCAGTAGAAGATCGTCCAGGAGCCCAGCCAGGCCGGGTCGGAGAACGCGCCGGTACGGGTGGACATGGTGATCAGGTGGCTGAGGTAGTCGCCGACCGACGCGGGCAGCACCTCCAGCGCGTAGATGGTCGGGCCGGCCACGAACACGAAGACCATCAGCGCGACGGCGAGCACCACGTTGGTGGTGGACAGCCACTTGATGCCCTTGTGCAGGCCGGAGAAGGCGGAGACGACGAAGGCCAGGGTGAGGGCGGCGATCACCACCAACTCGACCGCCGTGCTGTCCGGCACGGGGGTGACCAGATCCAGCCCGGCGGCGACCTGGAGGGCGCCGAGGCCGAGGCTGGTGGCCGAGCCGAAGACGGTGGCGAAGACGGCCAGCAGGTCGATCGCCCGGCCCACCGGGCCGTCCACCCGCGCGCCGAGCAGCGGCTGGAAGGCCGCCGAGATGCGGTTCTCCCGCCCCTTGCGGAACGTCGAGTACGCCAGCGCGAGCGCCACCACCGCGTAGATCGCCCACGGGTGCAGCGTCCAGTGGAAGAGCGTGTACTGCATCGCCACCGACCCGGCCGCCCCGGTGTTCGGCGCGACGCCGCTGGCCGGGGGCGGCGCGGCGTAGTGCTCGATCGGCTCGGCGACGGCGTAGAAGACCAGGCCGATCCCCATGCCGGTGCTGAACATCATCGAGACCCAGGCGAGGGTGCTGAACTCCGGTTCGTCCTCGTCGGCGCCGAGCCGGATCCGGCCGAACTTCGTCGCGGCGATGACCACCGAGAGCACCAGGAAGGCGTCGGCGGCCACCACGAAGAACCAACCGAAGGTGCTGATCACCCAGCCCAGGCCGGACTCGCCGAAGCCGGCCAGGGACCCCCGGCCCAGCACGCCCCAGGCCACCACTGCCAGCACGCCGCCGACGCTGAGCGCCAGCACCACCGGGTCGACCCGGCCCACGGCCTGCGGCCGGTCCCGCACCTGCTCGCCCATGGTCACCCCCCGCCCATCCTGCTGGGCACGGGGGCGACACACGGCGATATCGGGCGAACGCCCGCTCCCGGGGTGCCCGGGAGGGCCGCTCAGGCGGGGACGGCGGCGGACTCCTCGGCCTCGACCTGACGGTTCCAGTCGGGCTTGCTGGCGCGCCAGCCCTCGTCGTCCATGCCACGGCGCCAGTAGCCGGAGATGGAGAGCCGGTCGCGGGGGACGCCACGCTCGACGCGGAGCAGGCGGCGCAGCTCCTTCACGAAGGTCGCCTCGCCGTGGACGAAGGCGTGCACCTCGCCGGGCGGGAACTCCAGGTCGCGGACCGCCGCGACCAGGGCCTCCCCGACCGGGCGCCCGCCCCGGTGCAGCCAGGTCAGGCGCACCGCGCCCGGGCTGGCCAGCCGCTGCTCCTCGGCCGGGTCGGCGACCTCGACGAACACGACGGCCGGGGCGTCGGCCGGCAGCCGCTCCAGGGCGGCGGCGATCGCCGGCAGCGCGCTCTCGTCGCCGACCAGCAGGTGCCAGTCGGCGTCCGGGCTCGGGGCGTACGCGCCGCCGGGGCCGACGAAGTGCACCGGGTCGCCGGGGCGCAGCGCGGCCGCCCACGGCCCGGCGAGCCCCTCGTCGCCGTGGTGCACGACGTCGACGGTCAGCTCCCCGGCCAGCGCGTCCCAGGCCCGCACCGTGTACGCCCGCAGCCGGGGCCACTGCTCCCGGGGCAGGTCACGGCGGATCGCGGCGAGGTCCATCGGGCTCGGGTGGTCGACCCCCGGCACCGGGAACACGATCTTGATGTAGTGGTCGGTGAACTCGCCCACCGGCAGGCCGGTCAACTCCTCCCCGCCGAGCACGAGCCGGATCAGGTGGGGGGTGGGCCGCTCGGTGCGCAGTACCCGGGCGGACGTGACCTTCTTCGGGCGCTCCGTCATGCTGGTTAGGCTAACCTAAGTACGTCGGATCGCCCATTCCCGCCCCTCCGCCGGCCGCACCCCGGGCGCGCCCGGGGCCGGACGCCAGCCGCGCGTGCCAGACCACGGCCGCCGGATCGGTCAGCGAGGCGACCTGGTCGATCACCACCCGGAGCCGGGCGGCGTCGTCCGGCGCGGCCCGCCAGAGCGGGGCGAAGACCGGGTCCAGCGCGTCCGGCGCCCGGCCGGCCAGGGCGTGCACCAGGTCGGCCAGCACCTCCCGCTGCCGCCGGTAGCGGCCCTCGGCGCCGGGGCGGCGCATCACGTACCGCAGGGCGATGCCCTTGAGCAGCGCGCACCGCGCCCGGATCCGCCGGGGCACCACCAGATCGGCCGCGTACCGGCGGTGCGGGCCGGGACCGTACCGCTCCTCGGTGGCCGCCACGACGGTCGAGACGAACCGGCCGGTCAGCACGCTGGTGGTCGCCTTGAGCGCGGCCAGCGCGCGGTGGCTGCCGTCGTAGCCGGCCAGCGGGGCGAGCACGGGGTCGTCGAGCAGTTCCCGCAGCACCTCGTCGAGGTCGGCCGGGGACTCGCCGGAGTAGGTGGCCGCGACGTCGGCGCAGAGCGCGGCCCGCTCGTCGGGGTCGTCCAGCAGCGGGCGCAGCGTCACGTACCCGCCGTGGATGCCGTCCTCGACGTCGTGCACCGAGTACGCGACGTCGTCGGCCCAGTCCATCACCTGCGCCTCCAGGCAACGCCGCGCGCCGGTCGCCGCGGCGCCGTCGCCGGACGCGGGCGGGCCGGGCGGGGCGCCGGCCCGGAGCCAGGCGAAGACGGGCAGGTCGTCGGCGTACGCCCCGAACTTCCGCCGACCCGGACGGCGGGGCCACGGATACTTGCTGACCGCGTCGAGCGAGGCGCGGGTCAGGTTCAGGCCGGCGGACGTGCCGTCCGGGGCGACCACCTTCGCCTCCAGCCGGGTCAGCACCCGCAGCGTCTGTGCGTTGCCCTCGAAGCCGCCGCACCCGGCGGCCAGCGCGTCCAGCGCGTCCTCGCCGTTGTGCCCGAACGGCGGGTGCCCCAGGTCGTGGGCGAGCCCGGCGGTGTCCACCACGTCCGGGTCGCAGCCCAGCCGGGCGCCCATCTCCCGGGCGATCTGCGCGACCTCCAGCGAGTGGGTCAGCCGGGTCCGCAGGAAGTCGTCGGTGCCGGCCGTGTGCACCTGGGTCTTCGCGGCGAGCCGCCGGAACGCCGCCGAGTGCAGCACCCGGGCCCGGTCCCGCTCGTACGCCGACCGCCCGTACCCGGTGTCCTTCGGCGGTTCGCCGACCCAGCGGGCCGTGTCCGGGTCGTCCGGCCCGGGACGCTCAGTCCGCACGCTGCCGCAGCACGCAGAACTCGTTGCCCTCCGGGTCGGCGAGCACGGTCCACCCGACGTCGCCCTGCCCGACGTCGACGTGCCGGGCGCCCATGTCGACCAGCCGCTCGACCTCAGCCTCCTGGTCGTCGGGGCGCAGGTCGAGGTGCAGCCGGTTCTTGGTCTCCTTCTCGTCGGCGGCCGGCACGAAGACGATGCCGGGCAGCCGGTCGGCGGACCGGCGGATCTCCACCTCGTCTGGCTTCTCGGCGACCACCTGGTAGCCGAGTGCCTCGGCCCACCAGCGGGCGAGCCGGGCCGGGTCCCGGGCGTCGACGGTCAGGCTCTCCCAGGCGCTGCTCATGCCGATCAGGTTACGCCCGGACGGCCCGAACGGCTCGCCGCTGGCGCGCGGGGGACGGGCCCGCAACCTCCGTTCAGACGAGAGTTGTCGGCCGATCGCCGACCGTTACGGGACCCCGGTCCGGCATGGCCGGCGGTAGCGTGCCCGGAGCGGAACGTGACCAGACTGAGGGCCCGACGGTGGGAGTGACACCCGTGGACGCGGACACGATGATGGGAACGGAGTTGCAGGGGTTGCGCCGACGCCGCCCCGAGGTGGCGGGCACGGTGCTGGCCGGCACCGACGGCCTGCTGATCTCCAGCGACCTGCCGGCGACGGACGCCACACACCTGGCGGCGCTCGCGGCGGCGAGTTTCGGCCTCGGCCACCGGGTGGCCGACACCGTGCGGCACGGGGAGTTCCGGGAGTCGGTGCTCCGCACCGCGTCCGGCGCGGTGGTCACCTACCCGGCCGGGCGCAACGCCCTGCTGACGCTGGTCGCCGACGGCGCCGCCGACCTGGAGGCGCTGCACGCCGACGCCCGGGCGGTGGCCCGGCGCACCGGCTCGGTGCTGGACACCCGCCGGCCGGTCGGGGTGACGCCGATGCCGGAGGCGCACGCCCCGCTCGCGGCCCGCACCTCCAGGGGCGCCCTGCCCCGGCGCGTCACCCACCACACCTGGCGCCGCCCGCCGATCTGAGCCCTGCGGGAGTCGACCGACGATGCGGTCGCGCCCGCACGGCAGCGGCGGCGGATCCGCTCCCCCGGTTCCGCCGCCGGTCTGCCGAACGTCCCCGCGTCAGCGGCTGTCGGAGCCGTCCGTCTCCACCGCCGCGCGGCCGGCCTCCAGCCGGGCGACGGGCACCCGGAAGGGCGAGCAGGACACGTAGTCCAGGCCCACCTCGTGGAAGAAGTGCACCGAGTCCGGGTCGCCGCCGTGCTCGCCGCAGACGCCGAGCTTCAGCTCCGGCCGGGCCGCCCGGCCCTCCTCCGCGGCGATCCGGACCAGCCGGCCCACGCCGTCCCGGTCAATCGACTCGAACGGCGAGATGCCGAAGATGCCCAGCTCCAGGTAGCGCCAGAAGAACGCGCCCTCCACGTCGTCCCGGGAGAAGCCCCAGCCCATCTGGGTCAGGTCGTTGGTGCCGAAGGAGAAGAACTGCGCCGCCTCGGCGATCTGGCCGGCGGTCAGCGCCGCCCGGGGCACCTCGATCATCGTGCCGATCAGCACCTCGACCGGCTGCTCCCGGGTCACCTCGGCGATGATCCGCTCGGCCTCGGCGCGGACCGTCTCCAGCTCCTGCACCGCCCCGACCAGCGGCACCATGATCTCCGGGCGCGGCGTCACGCCGCTCTTCGCGCACTCGACCGCGGCCTCCACGATCGCCCGGACCTGCATCGCGAACAGGCCGGGGATGACCAGGCCGAGGCGTACGCCGCGCAGGCCCAGCATCGGGTTCTGCTCGTGCATGCGGCGGACGGCGGCGAGCAGCGCCTCCTCCTGCGCCACGTCCTCGCCGCGCTCCTGGGCGACCGCCACGTTGACCGCGAGCTGCTCCAGCGGGGGCAGGAACTCGTGCAGCGGCGGGTCGATCAGCCGGACGGTGACCGGCAGCCCGTCCATCTCCCGGAAGATCTCCACGAAGTCGGCCCGCTGCAACGGCAGCAGCGCGCCCAGCGCGGCTTCCCGCTCCTTCTCGTCGCGGGCCAGGATCAGTCGCTCGACCAGCTCGCGCCGGTCGCCGAGGAACATGTGCTCCGTGCGGCAGAGCCCGATGCCCTGCGCACCGAAGCGCCGGGCCCGGGCGGCGTCCGCGGCGGTGTCGGCGTTCGTCCGGACGGCCAGCCGGCGCGCGGCGTCGGCGTGCGACATGATCCGGTGTACGGCCTTGACCAGCGCGTCGTCGGCCTGTTCCGGGTCGAGCTCACCCTCGAAGTACTGCACCACCTCGGAGGGCATGACCGGCACCTCGCCGAGGTAGACCTTGCCGGTGGTGCCGTCGATGCTGACGACGTCGCCCTCGGTGACGGTCTGCCCGGCGACCGTGAACTTCCGCTGCGGGATGTTGATGTCCAGCTCGTCCGCGCCGGAGACGCAGGTCTTGCCCATGCCCCGGGCCACCACGGCGGCGTGGCTGGTCTTGCCGCCCCGCGAGGTGAGGATGCCCTTGGCGGCGATCATGCCGTTCAGGTCGTCGGGGTTGGTCTCCCGGCGGACCAGGATCACGTCCTCTCCCTCGGCGGCCAGCTCGACCGCGCGGGCGGAGGTGAAGACGACCTTGCCCACCGCCGCGCCCGGGGAGGCGCCGATGCCCTTGGCGACCGGCTGGAACTCGTGGTCGAGCTGGAAGCGCGGGAACATCAGCTGGGCGAGCTGCGCGCCGTTGACCCGGTGCAGCGCCTCGTCGAGGTCGATCAGGCCCTCGTCGACCAGTTGACCGGCGATGACGAAGGCAGCCGCGGCGGTGCGCTTGCCGACCCGGGTCTGGAGCATCCAGAGCTTGCCGCGCTCGATGGTGAACTCGATGTCGCAGAGGTCCTTGTAGTGGCCCTCCAGCCGGGCCATGTAACTGAGCAGCTCGTCGTAGGACTTCTTGTCGAGCTTCTCCAGCTCCTGCAACGGCACGGTGTTGCGGATGCCGGCGACCACGTCCTCGCCCTGGGCGTTGGCCAGGTAGTCGCCGTAGATGCCCTGGGCGCCGCTGGCGGGGTCGCGGGTGAACGCGACGCCGGTGCCGGAGTCCGAGTCGAGGTTGCCGAAGACCATCGCCACCACGTTGACCGCGGTGCCGAGGTCGGCGGGGATCCGCTCCTGCCGGCGGTACACCACCGCCCGCTCGGCGTTCCACGACTCGAAGACCGCGCGGATGGCCAGGTCGAGCTGCTCGCGCGGCTCCTGCGGGAACTCCCGGCCGGTGTGCTTGAGGAAGATCCTCTTGTACGCGTCGACCAGCCCGCGCAGGTCGTCCGCGTCGAGGTCGAGGTCGTTCCGGGTGCCCTTGGCGCGCTTGGCGTCGTCCAACGCGTGCTCGAACTCCTCGCCCGGCACCTCGCAGACGGTCTTGCCGAACATCTGGATCAGTCGGCGGTACGAGTCCCAGGCGAACCGGTCCGCGCCGCCGGCGGCGGCCTGGTCGCCCGAGCCTCCGGCCTGCCGCGCGAGTCCCTGGACGCTGCGGTCGTTGAGGCCGACGTTGAGGACGGTCTCCATCATGCCCGGCATGGAGAACTTGGCCCCGGAGCGGACGGAGACGAGCAGCGGGTCCTGCGGGTCGCCGAGGCGCTTGCCCATCGCCTGCTCCAGCGACGCCAGGTGCGCGGCGATCTGGTCGGCCAGCCCGTCGGGCTCCTCACCGGTGGCGAGGTACGCCTTGCATGCCTCGGTGGTGATCGTGAAGCCCGGCGGGACCGGCAGGCCGAGGTTGGTCATCTCGGCCAGGTTGGCCCCCTTGCCGCCGAGCAGGTCCTTCAGGTCCTTGTTGCCCTCGGCGAAGTCGTAGACGTACTTGTGTTCCACCGTCTCTTGCGCTGCCACCAGAGCCTCCCACGCGCGCCGGTCCGACACTTAACGAAGGTTCAGTTGCTCCATACCCCGGGGCGGACCACCGGTAATCCCGATGCCATGCCGGCTGGTGGGCGAAGGCTAAGCGAACATCGAGTGGCCCGGGGCCGTTCGGTGACAATAGGCACAGCCATCACGACTATCCGCGTTCGTACCGGTTTTTGGGAACGCTTCCACGCGCACGATCACGCAACTCCGGCCTCCCCCTCGTACTCTTGACGGCACGCATTTCGGTGAACCTCACCTTTGCCATAACAGCCGCGAATACACCCCCGGGGAGCCATCGCCGTGCCATCCGTTCCCACCGCCTCGGAGCCGCTCGACCCGTCCGCCACCGGGCCGGACGACCGGGCGCCCGGGCACCTCGACCTGCCGGCCCACGCGCCCGCCGCCGCCGAGCTGGCCCGGGCGGCGGCCCGGACCGCCGGCGACCTGCTCGCCCCGCCCACCCCGGTCCGGCTGGGCGACGTGGTGCCCGCGCCCGAGCTGGTCGCGCCCGACCCGGCCGCCGACTTCGTCCTCACCGCCGAATCGGCCGTCCGGGTGAGCGCCGACGACGCCGTCCGGGCCGTCGGCGAGCAGCTCGCCGCCCTGCTCCGGCCGGCCACCGGCTACCCGCTGCCGGTCGCCGACGCCGCCCGGCCGGAGCCGGCCGGCGGCATCGCGCTGGCGCTGGTCGACGCCGACGACCTCGGCGCGGAGGGCTACCGGCTCGACGTGACACCCGACGGGGTACGCATCGAGGCCGCCACCCCGGCCGGGCTCTTCTTCGGCACGCAGACGCTGCGGCAGCTCCTGCCGGCGGCGATCGAGAGCCCCACGCCGGTCGCCGAGCGCTGGGCGCTGCCGGGCGGCTCGATCACCGACCGCCCCCGGTTCGCCTACCGGGGGGCGATGCTCGACGTGGCCCGGCACTTCTTCGGCGTGCCGGACGTGCTCCGGGTGATCGACCACCTGGCCCGCTACAAGCTCAACCACCTGCACCTGCACCTCACCGACGACCAGGGCTGGCGGATCGCGGTCGACTCGTGGCCCCGACTGGCCACGGTCGGCGGGGCGTTCGAGGTGGGCGACGGCCCCGGCGGGCACTACACGCGCGACGACTACCGCCGGATCGTGGCCTACGCGGCGCAGCGGCACATCACCGTGGTGCCGGAGATCGACCTGCCGGGGCACACCCACGCGGCACTGACCGCGTACGGGGAACTGGCGCCGGACCGGGTCGCGCCGCCGCCGTACACCGGCACCGAGGTCGGCTTCAGCTACGTCGACCCGGACAGCGAGCGGACGTACGAGTTCGTCGCCGACGTGCTCGGCGAGATCGCCGCGCTCACCCCCGGGCCGTGGCTGCACATCGGCGGCGACGAGGCGTTCAAGGTGCTCCCCGACGCGTACGCCGCGTTCGTCGAGCGCGTCCAGCGGATCGTCGCCGACACCGGCAAGACGGTGGTCGGCTGGCACCAGATCGCGCCCGCCGGGCACGCCGACGGGCGGGTGCTCCAGTGGTGGGGGACGACGGGCGAGGACCCGGTCACCGCGGACGCCGTCCGCCGGGGCGCCCGGCTGATCCTCTCCCCCGGCAACCACGCCTACCTCGACATGAAGTACGCCCCCGACACCCCCATCGGGCACGACTGGGCGGGCCTGATCGACGTCCGCCGGGCGTACGACTGGGATCCCGCCGCCCACGTGGCCGGCGTCCCCGCCGACGCGGTGCTCGGGGTGGAGGCGCCGCTGTGGACCGAGTCGGTCACCTCGCGGGCCGAGGTCGAGTTCATGTTCTTCCCCCGGCTGCCCGCGATCGCCGAGCTGGGCTGGTCCCCGCGGACGGCGCACGACTGGGCCGGGTTCCGCGACCGGCTGGCCGGGCACGGCCCGCGCTGGTCCACCGCCGGCATCGCCTTCCACCCCGCCCCGGAGGTGCCCTGGCCGGCGGAGCAGCCGGCTCCGGCCGCGTCCCCGGCGGCGATCCCCACCCAGCGCGGCCCTGAGGGGGCGTCCGCCCCGTCCGCCTGACGTCGCACGCCCGGCGGGCCCGCCACCGGATTGGTGGCGGACCCGCCGGCGCGGCGGCCCCGACTATGCCCCCACGTCCTGTCGGGCGGCTGTCGACGACCGTTCGGCGACGCCGACGACCTGCGCCGCGTGTCCCGAATGTCCGGTTCGCGCCGCCCGGTATGCCCCGGATGTCGCCGCCACGTGCGGCCCCGTCCCGTGGCCGGCGCCACCCCGGCGGCGGAATCGTCGGCCGGCCAGGGTCGTTGAACATGGCATACCCGCGGCACTCCCCCACGCCGCGGCGGCCCGAACGACCGGCGGAATGCGTCGCCGGCCCGGGTCGTTGAGACACCCCGGACGCCCGAGCAGGCCCCGCCGCCGGAGCGATCCGTTCTGACATCCCCCTTTTGCGGCACGCCGTTCCCCCGTGCGCGCCGCACACCCCCGATCGAAAGGTGCATACGATCATGCGTACCGATCTGATCCGTAAGGCCGCCCTGACCGCTGCCGGCCTCGCCTTCACCGGCGGCGCCATCGCCGGCCCCGTCACCGCCGCCTACGCCGCCCCCACCACCGACAGCAAGCCGGCCGCCGCCACCCAGGACCGCAAGAGCGGCGAGAAGGAACTCGGCGTGCGCTACGAAGCCCAGCCGAACTTCTACTACTGCGGCCCCGCCGCCACCCGCAACGCCCTGAGCGTGCAGGGCAAGGACATCAACGTCGACGCCATGGCCAAGCA
>NZ_JBEYTP010000001.1:229063-474801 GCF_040643125.1 Micromonospora sp. NPDC047465 | reverse complement strand
TGAGAGCATCCGCGATGCGTTCTTCCTCGTTGTAGACCGGCATGAGGATCGAGAGCTTCACGGGAATCTCCACGGTGGCGACAATACGTCGGCCCTAGCCTAGCGTGGCTGGTCAGCGGGGCGGTGCGCAGCACCGTGGGCATCGACCGTGGCGGCCTCAGGAAGATGGTGTTTACTTCCGCCATGTCGGCAGCCGGCTACCCGCTCGCTTTGGCCCCCGTCGCCGCGATCGGACTGCTCACCGTCGCCCTCCGGCCGCTGGCCACCGAGACCGTGGCGCCGCTGCGCCTCGCGCTGGTCCGGGCCGCCCTGGTCACGGGCGCGTTCGCGGTGCTCACGGTGGAGGTGCTCGGCGCGCTGGGGCTGCTCACCCTGCCGGCGTTCGCCGTCGCCTGGCTGCTCTTCCTCGCCGCCGCGGGCGCGGCCGCCGGCCGGCGCCGCCGCCGGGACGCCGCGCGACGGGCGGCGGCCGTCGCGGCGCCACGCCGCGCCCTGGTCGGCGCGACCACCGGCCCCACCACCGGCACCCCGGCCCCGCCGCCCGCACCGGATGCCGGCGCGCCGGGCGCCGCCGGGGCCCGGCGGTCCGGCTGGTGGACCGGTCTGGCCGGAGCCTGGCGTACGGCGGGGCGGGGCGAGCGGCTGCTCGCCGGGACGGTCGGCGGGCTGCTCCTGGTCGAGCTGCTGATCGCCCTGCTGGCCGAACCGAACAACTTCGACTCGCAGACCTACCACCTGCCGAAGGTGGAGCACTGGGTGGCCCAGGGCGACCTCGACTTCTGGCCCACCGCCATCCACCGGCAGGTGACCATCCCGCCCGGCGCCGAGTATCTGCTGCTGCACCTGCGCCTCTTCACCGGCGGCGACGCGCTGCACCACCTGGTGCAGTGGGCGGCCGGGGTCGGCGTCCTGCTGGCGGCGACCCGGATCACCGCCCAGCTCGGCGGCAGCCGCCGGGCCCAGCTGCTCACCGCGTTCGTGCTGGCCACCACGCCGATGGTGGCGCTCCAGGCGACCAGCACCCAGACCGACCTGGTCTGCGCCGCCTGGGTGGCCTGCGCGGCGACGCTCGCGCTGGACGGGCTGCGCCGGCGCACCGGGGTCGGGACGATGCTCGGGCTGGGGGCGGCCACCGGGCTGACCGCGGTCACCAAGACCAACGGCCTGATGGCGCTCGGGCCGCTGCTGATGCTCTGGGGGCTCGCCCAGCTCCGGCTGGCGCGGGGCGGCACCGCGCGGGAGCGCGCCGGAGCGCTGCCCCACCGGGCCGGCGCGGTGGGCGCTCCGGATGCCGGTCACGCCGGTGGGGCTGCCGCGCCCGGCCTCCGACCGGGACGTCAGGTGGCCCGGACGGTGACCGGGTCCGTGCTGATCCTGTTGGTCGCGGCGGTCGTGGTCGGGCCGTTCCTCGCCCGGGTGACCGCCGAGTTCGGGCACCCGCTCGGCCCGCCCCGGCTGCGCGAGTCCGTCCCGATGGAGCGGCACGACCCGCCCTCGGTGCTCGTCAACGCGCTGCGGATCGCGCACACGGCGTTCGACACCCCGCTCGCGCCGCTGCGCCGGGCCGGCGCCGAGGCGATCGTCGCCGGCGCCGAACTGATCGGGGTGGACCCCCAGGACCGGGCCACCACCTTCGGGCGGGAACGCTTCCCGGTGCCGTCCTGGTACCCGGACGAGGACCGGGTGGCCTTCCCGCTGGCCGGGGCGCTGGCGCTGATCGGGACGGGGTTCGCGCTGGTCAGGCCGGGCCGGTTCGGCCCGACGCAGGCGGGGCCGCTGCGCGCGTACGCGGTGGTCGTGGTGGTGGCCGTGCTGCTGCACACCGCCATGGTCAAGTGGCAGCCGTGGGGCAACCGCCTGCTGCTCTACGCGCTGACGCTGGCCGTACCGCTGGCGGGGCTCTGGCTCGACGCGCTGTTCCGCCGCCGGTCGGCCGCGCGGGACGGCGGCGCGGGCCGGCGGTCGGTGGCGGCCGGGCTCGCGGTGACCGTGCTGGCCACCTGCGCGCTGGCCGGGGTGCTCGCGGTGTCGTACGGCTTCCCGCGTCGGCTGGTCGGCGCGGGCTCGGTCTTCACCACCTCGGATTGGGAGACCAGGTTCCTGCGGCGTCCCCAGTGGGCGGAGGAGTTCCGCTGGGCGGCGGGCGCGGTACGCGCGACGGACGCCAGCCGGATCGGCCTGGTGCAGCAGAACGACAACTGGGAGTACCCCTGGTGGCTGCTGCTGCGTGACGCCGACGGCCGCCCGCCGGAGCTGGTGGCGCTGCAGTCCGTGCTGCCCGGGCGCCCGCCGGCCGACCCGGCCTCGGTGGACGCGATCGTCTGCACCGGCAGCCGGCCGGCGTGCGCGGAGCTGGTGCCGGCGGGCTGGCGCGTCGAGTTCCGGGGCTACGTCGGCTACGCCCTGCCGCCCGGGCGCTGACCCGCCCGGCGCCTCCCGGTCCGCGCACCGCCGACGCCACCCGGCGCCTCCGGTCGCGCACGCCGACGCCGCCCGGCGCCTCCGGCCGCGCATCGACAAGGCACCCGGCCAGGCCGGAGAGGGCGGCCGGAGCGGCGGCCGCAGCACTCCTGACGTCGTCCGTTCCACCCGGATCGTCCGGTTCTACGCTCCGCGCGCAACGATTCCGAGATGCATTCACATATCTCGAAGCCGGCGTTACCGTCTGGTAACTCGATCGACGTCCGGCGATCGAGCCGAAAGGAGTGCGTCGATGCATGGTTCCCCTGCCAGACGCGAACGCGCGACCCGACGACGGGTACTCACCATCGTCGCCGCCGCCGCGCTCGTCCTGCCGATGCTCGCCGGAACGGCCGCCCCCGCCACCGCGGCCGACCGTCCGGCCATCCAGCCACTCCCCGGCAACCTGGAGGCGATCCGCGCCGCCGAGGCCACCGCCCTCTACGGCGCGCCCGCCATCCGCCCCATCGAACAGCGCCGCACCGCGCTGATCACGATGGGCGACAGCGAGATCTCGGGCGAGGGGGTGGGCAACTACGTCCCCGGCACCCACGAGCCCGGCAACTGGTGCGACCGCTCGTACGACCAGGCGGTCTTCCGCACCGGGATCCCCGCCGACGAGAAGTACAACATCGCCTGCTCCGGGGCGACCCCGTGGAACCTGATCCGGGGCGGGCCCACCCAGCACAACGAGCTGAACCAGGGCGACCACCTGGCGATCAAGGCGCGCAACACGCACATCAAGCTGATCTGGGTGGTGGTCGGCGCGAACGGCGACGGCACGATCCAGTTCGGCCCCGTCGCCACCGACTGCACCGTCCGCCGGGTCTTCCTCCAGGGCCCGTGCTACCCCACCTACACCGACCAGTGGACGGTGCGCACCGACGGCAGCCGGCAGGCGGTCGAGGACGCGCTCACCGACATCCGGCAGACCATGACCGGCGCGGGCTACCTGCGGTCGGACTACGAACTGGTGCTCATGTCGTACCCGAGCCCCGGCAGCCCGGACGTGGAGGACAACCCGAACTTCCCCGGCTGGTACGCCGGCGGCTGCCTGCTCTACCTGGCTGACGCCGCGTTCGCCCGGAACAAGGCGGTGCCCATGTTCGAGTCGGCGCTGCGGGCGGCGGCGACCAACACCGGCACCCGCTACCTCGACGCGAGCCGGCTGTTCCACGGCCACGAGGTGTGCACCGACAACACCGCGGTCCGCGGCCTCCACATCGAGATCGGCGTCTGGGACGAGAACGCGGCGCGGCAGTCGTTCCACCCGAACCACCGGGGGCACGGCATGTTCGCCCAGTGCGTCACCCAGTTCTGGACCTCCGGGCAGCAGCGCGCCACCTGCGTCGACCCGGCCAGCACCGGCAACGGCGTGCTCTACCCGGGGCTGTTCGAGTTCAGGCAGCTGCGCAACGCCGCCACCGGCACCTGCGTGGACGGCAAGGGGTACGACTCACGCAACGGCACGCCACAGCAGTCGTACGGCTGCCACGGCGGGCGCAACCAGGGCTTCTGGTACGACCCGGCCCGGCAGTCGCTGCACTCGGAGCTGTCTCACGACCGCTGCCTGGACGTCTCGGGCGGCACGCTGAACTCCGGCACGGCGGTCAACATCTACGACTGCCACGGCGGCGTCAACCAGAAGTTCGTGCTGGCCGGCAACCAGATCAAGGCGGCCGGCAACACCAACCTCTGCCTGGCCTTCGACAACCCGTGGCTGGGCACCCCGCGGCTGCGGCTGGCCACCTGCGCCACCAGCACGCGCCAGCAGTGGTCGTTCGAGTCCCGCGCCTTCGCCAACCCGGTGGGCTACGGGCACGACGACTTCATCGGCTCCCGGGTGTACTGAGGTGGGGTGTGGCCGGCCGGGCACGGCGGGCCACACCCTCGTACCTCGTGGTCTCGCGCGAACGGAGCGAACGGAGCGGCCGCCCCCCGCAGGGGAACGGCCGCTCCTGCCTGCTCGCCTCCGGACCGGCCCGACGGCTACTTCTGCTTGACCGGCACGACGATCAGGCGGGCCACGCCGCCGTCGCCCTCCTTGGCGCCGGCCACGCCGACCGTCGTGCCCACCCCGATGTCGGTGGACGCGATCGTCGTACGACGCTCGACGACGCGCAGCTCGTCGCCGAAGGTCCAGGTCATGGTGAAGCCGTCGGTGGACTTCACGGTCATCTTCCCGCCGTCGATCGCGGTCACCTCGCCCCGCTGCACGGCGACGGTCCTCGTGCCGCCGTCCTTCGTCCGCACCACGGCCTCGCCGTGCAGCGTGTTCTTCCGCAGCAGCACCCGGGCCTGCCGGCGCTTGCGCCACTCCTCCGCGCGTTCGCGCCGCGGCTTCTCCCCCGTCGCGCTGGGCGAGGCCGCCGGCGAGGCGGGAGCGGCCACGGGGTCGACGGCCAGGTCGCCGGCGTCGAAGCCCATCGCGGCGAGCGCCTGGCCCTCCGCGCCGAGCGCCGCGACGACCTCGACGGCGGTCTCGCGGGCCGGTTGGCCCGCCACCTCGGCCGCGCCGCAGCCGCTGAGCCCCAGCGCGACGGCCGCGAGCAGCGTGCCGGCGGCGATTCCCCAACGTGCCATGAGTCTCCCTCTCGTCCGTCCGTGGAGTCCCAGCCTCCCGCCGTCCGGCGAGCGGCGGGTCAGGCCGATGTTCGAGCTTGGTAAGGATCCGGGGGCAGCCGGACGGTGAACGCCGCTCCGCCCTCCGGCGCGTGCCCGGCCGTGATCTCCCCGCCGAGCCGGCGGACCAGGCCGGCGGCGAGCGCCAGCCCCAGCCCGCTGCCGACCTTGCGCACCCCCCGGTAGCGCTGGTGCAGGGCGCCGCGCTCGAACGCCACCGCCAGGTCGTCGTCGGTGAAACCGGGTCCGCCGTCGCGGACCTCCACGACGCCGCCCGCCGCCGGGTCCACGCCGGCCGCCCGGACCGCGAGCACGACCGGCGCCCCCGGCGGTACGACGCGCAGCGCGTTCTCCAGCAGCCCGTCAACCACCTGCCGGATCCGCCCCGGATCGGTGTACGCCGGCACCGGCTGCTCCGGGACCTCGGCACGGAACGTGACCCCCACCGCCGCGCACCGGCGGGCCCAGGTCCGGCCGGCGTCGGCGGCCAGCCGGGCCAGGTCCACCGGCACCGGTTCGAGCGGGAAGTCGGCGGCCTCCAGCCGGGCCAGCGCCAACAGGTCGCTGACCAGCCGGTCCAGGTGCTCCGCCTCGGCGAGCACGGTACGGCCGGTGCCCGCCGCGTCCGCCGCCCCGATCACCCCGTCCGCCAGCGCCTCGGCGTAGCCCCGGATCGCGGTCAGCGGGGTGCGCAACTCGTGCGAGACGGAAAGCAGGAACTCCCGCTGCCGGCCCTCGCTGGTGGCCAGCGCGGCGGCCAGCCCGTTCAGCGCGTACGCCAGGTCGGCCACCTCGTCGGGCGGCTCCACCGGCACGCGTACCGTCCGGTCCCCGGCGCGCAGCCGGGCGGCGGCGTCGGCGGCGCGCCGGATCGGCCGGGCCAGCCGGCGGGCCAACAGCAGCCCGGCGACCACGCCGGCGGCCAGCCCGGCCAGCAGCGGCAGCCAGAGGCTGGGCAGCACCTGCCGCCACGGGGCGGTGACCCGGGAGCGGGTCAGCACCACCCCGTTGCCGCCCGGCAGGGCGCGGCCCTCGATCAGCGTGCGCCGCCCGTCGAGGGGCCGGCGGGTCGACACGTTCCGTCCCTCCGCGACGCGCTGCACCACCCGGGGCGGCAGGCCGGGCCGGTCCGCGACGCCCCGCCGGACCAGGTACGCGTCGACGCCCTGGGCGCGAAGCTGGCGGACGAGCCGCTCCTCGTCGGCGGTCCGCCCGGTCTCCAGCCGGGGCCGCAGCACCTCGGCGGCGAGCCGGGCCTGGGCGGCCAGCGCCTCCTGGTCGCGCCGCTCGACGCCGCGCACCGCCAGGGGCACCGCCACGATCGCGGTGACCAGCACCGAGACCAGGGCCACCGCGCAGGTGACCAGCACCGCGCGGGAGGTGAGCGTACGGGCGGGGCGGGGACGGGGCGGCCGCGCCGGCGGGCCGACCACCGGCAGCGCGACGGTGGGCTCAGCCATCGGCGGCGTACCCGACGCCCCGGTGGGTGCGGATCACGCTGGCCGCGCCGAGCTTCGCGCGGACCTGCGCGACGTGCACGTCGACGGTGCGGGTGCCGGCGTGGGCCGCGTACCCCCACACGCCGGCGAGCAGTTCCTCCCGCGTGAAGACCCGGCCCGGGCGGGCCATCAGGTGCGCGAGCAGGTCGAACTCGGTCGACGTGAGCTGCACCGGGGCCCCCGCGACGGTCACCGTACGCCGGGCCGGGTCGAGCGTCACCGCGCCGACGACCCGCGGCCGACCCATTCCCCCGGGCGCTCCGGCCGTGCGCCGCAGCACCGCCCGCACCCGGGCGACCAGCTCGCGCGGACTGAACGGCTTGGTGACGTAGTCGTCGGCGCCCAGTTCCAGCCCGACGACGCGGTCCACCTCGTCGTCCCGGGCGGTGAGGAAGATGACCGGCGTCCAGTCGCCGGCCTCGCGCAGCCGCCGGCAGACCTCGGTGCCGGCCAGGCCGGGCAGCGCGATGTCGAGGACGCAGGCCACCGGCCGCAGCCGGCGGGCGGCGGCCAGGCCGGCGGCGCCGTCCCGTTCCAGGTGTACGCCGAACCCGTCGCGGACCAGATAGAGCCGGACCAGGTCGGCGATGGCCGGCTCGTCCTCCACCACGAGGACGAGCCCGCGGGTCGGGGCGTCGACGGTCACCGGCCCATGATTCCCGACGCGGCGGCGCCGGGCGGGTCAGCGGATGTTCGGGTTCGGTAAGAAGACGGTCAGCGCACCACGGCCGGCCGGAAGGCGGCGGGTCGCGCGACCGCCGGGGCCTCGCCGATGGTGGCGACGAGCCGCTCCCGGGGCGTCCGCAGCCGGGTCCGGAAGGCGTGGTTGAGCAGCGCGTCGAGCTGCCACACCTGCTTCGGGTGCCGGGTGTGGATGAGGAACCGCTCGCGGACCCCGTCGATCGCGGTGGCCGCCAGCTCGACCGAGTGCAGGCGCGGGTCCGGGCTCCAGGTGACGTTGCTGAGTTCCCGCAGCTCGGTGTTGAGGTGCAGGCGCAGCCGGTGCAGGACCCGCGTCTGCTGGGTGACGACCAGCCGCCGGTGGGTCAGCAGGAAAAGGTACTCGCCGGCCATCGGGCGGTCGGGCCGGCTGCACCGGGTGACCAGGATGGTGGCGTCGCCGGAGCCGACGCAGCGGCGGAAGACCGGCATGTGCCGGCTGACGGTCTGCATCGCCAGTCCGGCCTCGGAGGCGGCCGGGAGGAACGTTCGGGAGAAGACGTCCATGCCCTGCCCAACGACGGGCGTCGGAGGGTGACGTGGGTCACGCGCAAGTTGCAGAACTTCCACACCCGCGCGTCGCACCGCCTGTCCGACTTCTGGGCCCGTCGCGCCGGACGTTCAGACCGGGTCGGGCTCGAACAGCTCCGTCAGCCAGCCGGGCACCGCGGACGCGTACTGCGCCCGCGCCGGGTCCCGCGTCATGAGGGCCCGGCGCCAGGAGAGCGACCGGCTCACCCGGGTGACGCGGACGGCCAGCCGGGCCGCCTCGCGCAACGTCGCCCGGTCGTGCCGGTCCGACCACGGCTCCAGGTACGCGTCCCGCAGCCGCGCCAGCGCCGGGTCGCCGGCGGGCAGCTCGAAGGCGTCCGCGACCGAGTTCAGCGTGACCAGCAGGGTGCCGAACGGGTGGGCGACCGAGGCGTCCCCCCAGTCGAAGAACCGGTGCCCGTCGGCGGCGACGAAGACGTTGCCGTCGTGCAGGTCGTCGTGCTGGATGCTGGGCGCGACGCCCGAGTCGGCCAGCCGCCGGCAGTGCTCGGCGAAGGTGTCCCGATGGGCGCGCAACCGCCCGTACGCCTCGACGTCGAGCCCGTCCTCCGCCCCCAGCAACAGCGACTCCTCGTCGTCCAGCAGCGCCTCGAACAGCTCCGGCAGCACCTCCGGCCGGTGGTCGGGCACCCCGAGTGCGAGCAGCTCGCCGGCCCGGGGCGCGACCGTGCGCTGGAGGTCGGCGTACTCCGACAGGACCTGCTCCCAGCGGGCCAGCAGGTCACGGTCGCCGCCCAGCGCGTCGCGCAGCGAGCGGCCCCCGTCGGGCAGCAGCGACCAGCCGCGCTCGGCGTCGACCGCGATCGGGTCGAGCACCCGCCCCGGGGCGAGCCGGGCCAGCGCGGCCAGCAGCGCCGCCTCGTGCCGGGTGCCCGGGTTGTTCGCCTTGAACCAGGCGTCCCCGGCGTCGGTGGGCACCCGCCAGACGAGGGACCACGGCCGGACCCGGGGCTCGACCGGCCCGACGACCCGCCGGCCGTGCCGGAGGAGCTGGTCGCCGACCCAGCCGAGCGCGGTGTCCCGCCAGTGCGGGTCGGCCCAGTCGGCGTACGAAGTGGAGGCAGTCGTCACGCCGCGGAATCTAGCCCCGTCCCCGGCGCCGGGGCGACACCTTTATCCCCCGGCGCACCCCGTGGCCGGCGGCGCTCGACGCGTCCCCTCCGGTCCCGGCGATGGTCTTCGCGGCCGTCGGCGGGGACGGCTACCCTTCACCGCCATGCCGGACGCCTCGTTCCTCGCCGCCACCCGCGACTCCTACGACACCATGGCCGTCGACTACACCGAGTGGCTTCGTACGGACATGGACGGCAGACCCCTCGACCGGGCGCTGCTGGCCGCCTTCGCCGAGGCGGTGCAGGCCAACGGCAACGATCCCGTCGCCGACGTCGGCTGCGGACCCGGCCGCGTCACGATCCTGCTGCACCGACTGGGCCTGGACGCGTTCGGCATCGACCTGTCGCCCGGAATGGTCGCGCTGGCCCGGGAGACGTACCCGCAGCTGCGGTTCGAGGTGGGCTCGATGCTCGCGCTGGACCTGCCGGACGCCTCCCTCGGCGGGCTGCTCGCCTACTACTCGGTCATCCACGTCCCCTGGCACCGGCGGCCCGAGGTCTTCGCCGAGTTCCACCGCGTGCTCGCGCCGGGCGGGCAGCTCATGCTCGCCTTCCAGGTCGGCGACGACCGCCTGCACCGCGACGAGGCTTTCGGCAAGCCGATCTGCGTCGACTGGTACCGGCAACAACCGGACGAGGTGACCGCACTGCTGCGCGGGGCCGGTTTCGACCTGTGGGCCACGGTCGTGAAGGAGCGCGAGGGCACGGAGACGACCCCGCAGGGCTTCGTGTTGGCGCGCAAGCCTGCCGGGGCGTAGCCCACGCCCGGCACAGTCAGAGCAGCTCGACGATGGTGGTGTTGGCCATGCCGCCGCCCTCGCACATGGTCTGGAGGCCGTAGCGGATGTTGTTGTCCCGCATGTGGGCGAGCATGGTGGTCATGATCCGGGCGCCGGAGGCGCCGAGCGGGTGGCCGAGGGCGATCGCGCCGCCGCGCGGGTTGAGCCGCTCCGCGTCCGCCTCGGTCTCCGCCAGCCAGGCCAGCGGCACCGGGGCAAACGCCTCGTTCACCTCGTACACCCCGATCTCCTCGATGCCCAGCCCCGCGCGGCGCAGCGCCTTGGCGGTGGCCGGGATGGGCGCGGTGAGCATGGTGACCGGGTCGTCGGCGGCGACCACGGCGGTGTGGATCCGGGCCAGCGGGCGCAGGCCGTGCCGGCTGGCCCACTCGCTGGTGGTGACGGCGAGCGCCGCCGCGCCGTCGGAGATCTGCGACGCGGAACCGGCGGTGACGACGCCGTCGGGGCGGAACGGGGTGGCCAGCTCGCCGAGCTTCTCCAGCGAGGTGTCCCGCCGGATGCCCTCGTCGGCGACGAACTTGCCACCGTCGGCCAGGGCGACCGGGGCGATCTCGGCGTCGAAGGCGCCGGCGTCCTGCGCGGCGGCCGCCTTCTCGTGGCTGGCGAGGGCGAACTCGTCGAGCTGGGCGCGGGAGAAGCGCCAGCGCGCGGCGATCAGCTCCGCCCCGACGCCCTGGTTGAACGGCAGCGGCGCGTCCTCGGCGAAGCCCTCGACGCCCCGGTAGCGGTCGCGCACCTGCTCGCTGAAGGGCATCCCGCCGGCCACGCTGGAGCCCATGGCCACCCGGGTCATCGACTCGACGCCACCGGCGACCACCAGGTCGGCCTGGCCGGAGAGCACGGTGGCGGCGGCGAAGTGCAGGGCCTGCTGACTGGAGCCGCACTGCCGGTCGAGGGTGGTGCCGGGCACCGACTCGGGCCAGCCGGCGGCCAGCACGCCGTTGCGGGCGATGTTCCACGACTGATCGCCGACCTGGGAGACGCAGCCCCAGACCACGTCGTCGACCTGGGCCGGGTCGATCCCGGTGCGCTCGGCGAGGGCGCGCAGCACGTGCGCCGAGAGGTCGACCGGGTGCACGGCGGCCAGGCTGCCCTTGCGCCGCCCCACCGGGGTGCGTACCGCGCCGACGATGACTGCGTCACTCATGACTACTCCCCGGTAACTTCGGCTGCCACCGATACTACGTCCTCGGCGGGCCGCCGTCCTCCCCCGGGGTCGCTGGCATCCTGGACGGATGCGCCCAGACCCGTCCCCGGCCGTCCACCAGTGGCGGGTGCCGGCCACCCTGCCGGCACTCAAGCTGGCCGGCGCGGTCGCGCTGCTCGCGCTCGCGCTGCTCCTCGACGAGGGCGACCCGGTCCAGTTGGGGCTGGCCGTGGTCGCGGCCGCCGCGCTGGCCGCCTGGGCGGCGCGCGACCTGGTGGCGCCGGTCCGGCTGGCGGTCGACCCCGAGGGGGTCACCGTCGTCCAGGGCTTCGCGGGTCGCCGACGGCTGCCCTGGTCGGCCGTCGAGCGGGTCACCGTGGACCGCCGCGCCCGGCTGGGCCTGACCAGCGAGGTACTGGAGATCGACGCCGGGGAGTCGCTGCACCTCTTCGGCCGCCTCGACCTCGGCGCCGAGCCCGCCGACGTGGCCGAGGCCCTGCACGAGGCCCGCCCACGCTGAGCGACCGCCGCACGGCCCGGTCGGTGCCGCGGCACGACCGGGCGGACGGTCAGCCGCCGAGGATGACGGCGGTGCGGATCAGCGCCAGGCCGAGCAGCGCCGCCACGACCACCGCGCCGCCGGCGAACTGCACCAGCGTCCGCCGGGACCGTGGGGCGTACGCGAACACGAGCGCCACCAGCCCGCCGACCACCAGCCCGCCCAGGTGCCCGGGGATCGAGATGCCGGGCACGGTGAACGTGAAGACCAGGTTGATCACCAGGATGGGGAGCACCTGGGAGATGTCCCGCCCCATCCTGCGTTCGATGACCACCAGCGCGGCGAAGAGGCCGAAGATCGACGTGGACGCGCCGGCGGTGAGCTGGTTCTGCTCGCTGAACAGGTAGGCGGCGACGTTCCCGCCCAGCCCGGAGACGAGGTAGAGCACGCCGAACCGCAGCGGCCCGAGACTGGCCTCCAGCGACCGGCCCAGCACCCACAGCGCCCACATGTTCAGCAGCAGGTGGACCACGCCGTAGTGCAGGAACATCGCGGTGACCAGGCGGTACCACTCGCCCTCGGCGATTCCGCCGACCGTGCCATCGGGGAAGATCGCGCCGCCGAGCACCGCACCCCAGTCGGTCAGCGGGGTGCTGCCGCCCATCAGGCCGCCGAAGCCGGAGCCGCCGACCGCCGCGTCCCCGCCCCGGTCCGAGGCGATGGAGAGCAGCATCAGCAGCACGTTCAGCGCGATCAGCGCCTTGGTGACGTAGCCGTGCCGGCCGGCGGCACCGCCACCGAAGACGGTGCGCGCCGGCCGCACGCTACGACGTCCCTCCGCCACGCACTCCGGGCACTGGAAACCGACCGACGCCTCCCGCATGCAGTCCGGGCAGATCGGCCGGTCGCAGCGGGTGCACCGGACGTACGTCTCCCGGCCGGGGTGCCGGTAGCAGACCGGGGTGACCGGCGGCGACTCGCTCACCGCGCCCGCCCGCCGACGCGGGCCGCGCGGCCCGCCAACCGGTCCCGACCATCGGAGCGCTCAGTCATGTGGGCAAAGGTACCTCGCGGACGACTCAGGCAGCGGAGCGCTCGATCTCGACCCGCTCGATGACGACGTCCTGCAGCGGCCGGTCGTTCGGGCCGGTCGGGGTGTTGGCGATCGAGTCGACGACCTTCGCGGACTGCTCGTCGGCCACCTGACCGAAGATGGTGTGCCGGTTGTTCAGGTGCGGCGTCGGCGAGACGGTGATGAAGAACTGCGAGCCGTTCGTGCCCGGCCCGGCGTTCGCCATGGCCAGCAGGTACGGCCGGTCGAAACGCAGCTCCGGGTGGAACTCGTCGGCGAACTTGTACCCCGGGCCACCGCGGCCGGTGCCCGTCGGGTCGCCCATCTGGATCATGAAGCCGCTGATCACCCGGTGCGAGATGGTGCCGTCGTAGTACGGCCCACTGCCCGGCTGACCCGTGCGCGGGTCGGTGTATTCACGGTTGCCCTCGGCCAGGTCGACGAAGTTCTTGACGGTCTTCGGCGCGTGGTTGGGGAAGAGCTCCAGCCGGATCGGGCCAGCGTTGGTGTGCAAGGTGGCGTAGACAGCCTCGGCCACGGGTACTCCTCACTCGTTGGTCAGTTCCATGCGGATCCTCCCATGTGCCCGATCTGGCAGTGCGGAGGCATCCGAAGGTGGAGGATGACGAAGGAACAACTCCCAGGAGGTGGGACCGTGTTTGGAATCGGGCGGCGTAAGACCCAGGGGCAGTTGGCCAAGGCGGAGCTGAACCAGGGCCTCGGTCACCTGAGGCAGGCCGCGACGCACGCCGCGAAGGGCGCCGGCGCCACCGTCGGCCCGCGGGTCCAGGCGGCCCGGAGCGCCGTCGCGCCGACCGCCGTCATCGTGCGCGACCGCGCGTCCAGCGGTCTCGCGTCCACGGTCGCCGCGCTCGCGCCGCTGGCCCTGGCCGTCCGCAAGGCCCAGGCCGAGGCGGCGGGCAAGGCGGTCACCGGCAGGAAGGCCGCCGCAGCCAAGCAGGCCGCGGTCACCAGGAAGGTCAAGGCGAAGAACATGAAGGCTTCCCGGAAGAAGAACGCGCGGCGCGGCGGGTCCATGTTGACCGGTCTCCTCGCGGCCGGCGCGGTGGCCGGCGTCGCCGCGATGGCGATGCGTCGCCGCCGCGAGCAGCAGGAGTGGGCCGAGTACGACCCGACCCGCACGCTGGAACCGATGCGCGACGAGGTCGAGACCATGGAGATCCGGACGCCGGTCACCGACGCCTCGACGCTGTCGAGCGGCTCGGGGGTGACCGGCGGGCCGACCGGTGCCGGCAGTTCGGCGGTGGCCGGCGGCGCCGGCGCCTCCACCACCGCCCCCGGCACGCAGCCGACGGTCCACGCGACGGACAAGGTCCCGTCGGTGGCCGAGGGCGCCAAGGACGTGTCGGGCCGCCCGGCGGACGACCTGACCGAGGCGCTGGGCAAGGGCGCCAAGACCAACGGGCGTCGCTGACGCCCCGAAGTTCCCGGAAAGCGCCGGCAGAGCGGGTCACCCCGCGCCGCCGGCGCTTCCGCGTCCCCGCCCCCGGTCAGAGCCAGCCGTTGCGGCGGAACCAGCGGTAGAGGGCCAGCGAGATCGCGAGCATGAGGGCCAGCACGACCGGATAGCCGTACGTCATCCGCAGCTCCGGCATGACGTCGAAGTTCATGCCGTAGATGCCGGCGATGGCGGTCCAGACGGCGGCGATGGCCGCCCACGCGGCGATCTTGCGCATGTCGTTGTTCTGGTCGACCGTGACCTGGGCCAGCCGGGCCTGGAGGATGGAGTTGAGCAGGTCGTCGTAGGAGTTGACCTGCTCGACGGTGCGGCTGAGGTGGTCCTGCACGTCGCGGAAGTAGCGGCGGATCTCGTCGGGCACGTCCCGGTTCAGCTGCGCGGTGAGCGTCATCAGCGGGCGTTGCAGCGGCGTCACCGCCCGCTTGAACTCCACCAGTTCCCGCTTCATCTGGTAGATCCGCTGGATCCGGCCGCTCGACTGGCGGTCGAACACCTCGGCCTCCAGCGTGTCGAGGTCGTCCTCCAGCCGGTCGGCGACCTCCAGGTAGATGTCCACCACCCGGTCGGTCACCGCGTACGCCACCGACCAGGGCCCGTGGAGCAGCAGGTCCTGCTTCGTCTCCAGGTCGGCCCGGACGGGGGCCAGCCGGCAGGCGTCCCCGTGCCGGACGCTGATCAGGAAGTTCGGCCCGATGAAGAGCATCACCTGGCCGGTCTCGACGACCTCGGAGTTCTCGGTCAGCTCGGCGTGCTCGCAGTAGCGCGCGGTCCGCAGCACCAGGAAGCTGACCTCGCCGAACTGCTCCAGCTTGGGTCGCTGCTGCGCCTTGACCGCGTCCTCGACGGCCAGCTCGTGCAGGCCGTAGGTGGCGGCGATGGCGGTCATCTCGGCCAGCTCCGGTTCGTGCAGGCCGAGCCAGACGAAGCCGTTCTCCTCGCGGCGGGCCGCGGCGAGCGCGTCGGCGAACCGCCAGTCGCCCGGCTGCCGCCGGCCGTCGACGTAGAGGGCGCAGTCGACCACCGCGCTGCGCTGCGGGCCGGCCGGCGTCGAGGGGGCCTGGAGGCCGTCGGGGTTGAGCCGGCGGGTCATCGCCCGCACGGGCGCCGCCCAGTCCCGGGGCCTGAGCACCCGCCCGCCGTTCGGCGAGGCCGTCCGCCCCCGCTGCCCCCGGTCCGTCATCACGCCCCCTCCCCACGCGCTGCCGCGGCTAGCAGGGTACGCCGCCGTCGACGGTCACGGGCGGTGACGATCGACCGTGGTGGCGCCGGGCGGGCCGGGCCGCATCAGGGGGGTGAGGGGACGACACGGCCCACCCGGCACCCTTGGGGGCGGGGGTTGTGCTGCTCGCGTCGCTCCGCGTGCCGCCTGGCAGGGGCCGGGTCGGGCTCGTCGTCGGGCGCGACGTGGGCCGGCGCCGGACGGTGAGTTGCGCTACGTGGTGAGTGACGCTCGCAGCATTGTGGGCCACCGGCCGCCCCGGTGGGAGTCCCGGGACGGCCGGTATCGCTGCACTGTCAGAAATCCGACAGAAAATCAGCCCCGTACGGCCGCCATGGCCTCCGCCAGCCGCCGGACGCCCTCGTCGATCCGGTCGGCGGTCACCGCCGAGTACGCCAGCCGCAGGGCGTGCCGCCCGCCGTCGACCACGAAGTCGCTGCCCTTGACCACGGCGACCCCGCGCTCGGCGGCGGCCGGGGCGAGCCTGTCGACCTCGACGTCCTCGGGCAGCTCGACCCAGAGGAAGTAGCCGCCGTCCGGCTCCACGAACCGGGCCTCGGGGATGTGCCGGCGCAGCGACTCGGCCAGCACCCGGGACCGCTCGCCGAGTGCGGCGCACACCGTCTCGATCGAGCGCTCGATGTCGCCTGAGACGCAGAACTGGTGCACGATCGCCTCGGAGACCATGCCGGGCGAGATGTAGAGGCTGGTCGCCTTCTTCGCGATGTCGGCGATCAGGTCCGCCGGGCCGAGCAGGTAGCCGACCCGCACCCCCGGGCAGACCGTCTTGGTGAAGCTGGAGGCGTGCACCACGACGTTGCGGGTGTCGAGCGAGAGCATCGACGGCAGCGCCTCGCCCCGGAACCGGATGTCGGCGTACGGGTCGTCCTCGAAGATCGTGAACTCGTACTCGGCGGCGAGGTCGAGCAGCTCGCGGCGCTTCTCCAGGCTCAGCGTCACGCCGGCCGGGTTCTGGTAGTTCGGGATGACGTGCGCGAGCCGGGGACGCACCCCGGACTCCAGCAGCTTGCGCAACTCGGCGGTGTCGAGGCCGTCCGGCTGGATGGAGATGCCGTGCAGCTCGCCGCCCATCCGCTGGAGGTTGAGCAGGGTCCGGTCGTACGTCGGGCGCTCCACCACCACCGCGTCGCCGGGGCGGACCAGGTGGTCGAAGAGGAACGCGTCGGCCTGCAACGACCCGTTGGTGATGAGTACCTGGTCGGCCGAGACCCCGTGCTTCTCGGCGATCCACTTCCGTAGCGGGAGGTAGCCGACGGAGGTGCCGTACGCCGTCACCCCGGCGGGGTCGGCGTCGAACGCGCGGACGGCGGCGGCCTTGAGCCCCTCGACATCGACGATGTCCAGCGAGGGAGCGCCACGGGCGAAGGAGATCAGCTGCTCGGCGGTCATGGCTGTTCAGCGTACGGAAGGCGGTGGGGTGCGCGCCGACGGCACGGCGATGTCCGCATCCTGAGCCACCGGGACGGGTGACCCGCGTCAACCGGTCGGCGGCAGATCAGACCGGAAGGCCGAGCGGGTCGTGCTGCGCCTCGCGGGAAAACCCGTCCACGTGCAGCCCGAGCGCCGCGATGAGCTGGCCCCAGTCGAAGTAGGACCGCCAGGCCGACACCTTCCCGCGCCGCACCCGGACGACGTCGACCACGTCCCAGCTCACCACCCGGCCCGTCGGCGCGACGGTGCCGAACGGGGTGTGCAGCACCCCGGTGTGGGTGCCCGTGAGCCGCTGCTCGACGGCCGCGCCCCCGGCGGTCTGCACCGACCCGAGCCGGTCGACGGACAGGTCCGGGAAGGCCCCGGTCCAGGTGCGCAGCAGTGCGGGCAGCTCGATCGGGCGCACCGTGACGCCCGGCATCGAGTAGAAGGCGTCCGCCGCGTAGAGGTCCGGCAGCCGGGCCACGTCCCGCCGCAGGAGCATCGCGTACTGCTGCTCGACCAGCCGATCCGCGCCGCGCATGACGACCTCCCCGCGGGGCCGCGGCCCGTCCGCGCCCGCAGGGAATCCTTACCCGTCGATCGGCCGGCCACACCCGCGCCGGCCCGGCCGCTCAGCTCGCGTCGACCATCCGGCTGGCCGCCCAGACCCGCATGATGTCGCGTACGGAGATCACGCCGGCCACCTCGCGCCCGTCGAGCACCACCAGGTGGCGGAAGCCGCCCCGGGCCATCGCGGCGGCGGCCTCCTCCACCGTCCACTCCGGCCCGGCGTAGACCACGTCCCAGGTGAGGTGGGCGCCCGTCCGCTCGACGTCGCAGTCCAGGCCGGCGCCGATGGCCTTGAGCACGTCGCGTTCGGTGATGATGCCGACCCCCTCGGAGTCGGGATCGATCACGACCGCCGACCCGACGCCGCGGGCCGACATCATCTGGGCCGCCTGGCGGAGCGTGTGCTCCGGGCCGACCACGAGGACCTCGCTGGACATCGCTTCCCGTACCTGCATCACGCATCACCCCTGTGGGACGGTGGCATCCGGTAGGGGACATGGTCCGCTCCGGATGTTTCCGCGACAAGACCGGGCATCGCCGCAACGCCCGACCGCTCGCTACTGTCGTGGCGTGTCCACCGAGCCTCTACGCTGCGCCGGCGCGCTGATCGTCGACGACGAGGGCCGCCTCTTCGTCCAGCGACGGTCTCCCGACCGGCGCATCTTTCCCAACTGCTGGGACATCGTCGGCGGCCACCTGGAACCGGGCGAGGACGTGGACGACGCGCTGCGCCGGGAGGTGACCGAGGAGACCGGCTGGACGGTGTCGCACGTGCTCGGCCACGTCGGGGAGTACCGCTACATCGCCGACGACGGCCTGGAGCGGATCGAGAGCGACTGGCTGGTCCGGGTCGACGGCGACCTCGCCCGGCCGACGCTGGAGGCGGGCAAGCACACCGAGTTCCGGTGGCTCGCCGCCGACGAGGTCGACCTGCTCGACGAGCACCGCGACGTCAACGACGGCCTGATCCGGCGGATCGCGGAGGAAGCCTTCGCCGCCCTGCGTTCGATCGGTCTGTGAACGACACCGTCGAGCTGGCGCCGCACCGGTTCGCCGGCCTGGTCGCCCCGGCGGTGGACCGGGCCTTCGTCGCCGGCATGCTGGCCGGCCGCGGCGGTGGCGGCGCGGAGCTGAGCCAGCGGTACGGCGGGCCGGCGGCCACCGGCTTCCTGCTGGAGTTCCGCACCCGCCTCGCGGCGCCCGGCGGGACGGTCGACGAGGCCGGGTTCGCGGCGGTCACCCGCTACCGGGACCCGGCCGACTGCCGGCGGGCCCTGGACAAGCAGGTGGCGTACGGGATGATCCACCGCAGCCCCGACGGCGGGCTCTCCGCCACCGAACGCGGGCTGGCCTTCCTCGCAGGGATCTGGCAGGTGCACGCCGAGGTGACCGAGGAACTCTGGGCCGGGCACGACGACCGCGTGCTGCGGCTGGTGGAGGCGCTCGGCCGAGTGCTCGCGTACGCGCTGGTGCTCGCCGAGGAGGAGGACGCCGACGACGGGTCCGCGTTCGCCGCGATGGCGCCGCCGTACGAGCCGGACGGCACCCCGCCCGGCGTGCTGCTGCTCAACCGGCTGGGCACGCTGCGTTACCACCGGGCCGACGCGCACGCCGCCGCCTGGACCGCCGCCGGGCACACCGCGGCGAGCATCGCCGCCCTGCCGCCCGGGCCGGAGCAGCTCGCCATCGAGCTGGAGACCGACCGGCGGGCCGCCGGCCCGTACGCCGTGCTGACCGCCGAGGAGCGGCTGGCGATGCTGGCGGACCTGGCGGCGCTGCCCGGCTGACCCGGTTGGCCACAGCGGCGCAGTCACGCGGCGCTATCCTCCAGCGGTGACCGGGAGTCGTACGAGGGAGGACGCCTCAATGATCGGGATGGTGCTCGCGGCCGGGGCGGGGCGCCGGCTGCGCCCGTACACCGACACCCTGCCGAAGGCGCTGGTGCCGGTGGACGGTGACACCACCATCCTGGACATCGCGCTGCGGAACCTGGCCGAGGTGGGGCTCACCGAGATCGTGATCGTGGTCGGCTACGCGGCCGACGCGGTGCGCGAGCGGCAGGCCGACCTGGAGAAGCGGTACGGCGTCACGCTGACCCTGGTGCACAACGACAAGGCCGAGGAGTGGAACAACGCGTACTCGCTCTGGCTGGCCCGGGAGCACTTCGCCCGGGGCGTGCTGCTGGTCAACGGCGACACCGTGCATCCGGTGAGCGTGGAGAAGACCCTGCTGGCCGAGCGCGGCCCGGGCATCCTGCTCGCCGTCGACACGATCAAGGCGCTGGCCGAGGAGGAGATGAAGACCACCTTCGACGCGGCAGGCCAGCTCACCCGGATCACCAAGATCATGGACCCGGGCGAGGCGTACGGGGAGTACATCGGCGCGACGCTGATCGAGCCGCAGGTGGCCGACGCCCTCGCCGACGCGCTGGAGGCGACCTGGCGGCGCGACCCGAACCTCTACTACGAGGACGGCTACCAGGAGTTCGCCGACCGGGGCGGCGAGGTCCGGGCGGCGCCGATCGGGGACGTCTCCTGGGTCGAGGTCGACAACCACGCCGACCTGGCCCGCGCGCGGGAGATCGCGTGCCGCTACTAGCCCGTACGGTCAACACCCCGCTCGCGATCGAGGTGCGGCGGGGGGCGGTGGCCGACCTGGGGCCGCTCCTGGCCGACCGGCGGATCTCCGCCGGCGGGGACGTGGCGGTGGTGGTCGGGCCGGGGCAGGGCGAGCGGATCGTCGAGCTGTGCCGGCCCACCCTGGGCTCGGCCGACGTGTTCACGGTGGCCGGGGGCAGCCTCGACTCCGCCAACGAGCTGGGCGACCAGCTCCGCCGCCGCAACTACGACGCGGTGGTCGGCATCGGCGGCGGCAAGACCATCGACACCGCGAAGTACGCCGCCACCCGGTACGGCATCCCGATGGTGACCGTGGCGACCAGCCTGGCCAACGACGGCATCGCCTCGCCGGTGGCCTCACTGACCCACGAGGGCGGCAAGGGCTCCTACGGCGTGCACATCCCGATCGCGGTCATGGTCGACCTGGACTTCGTGGAGCACGGGCCGGACCGGCAGACCCAGGCGGGCATCGGCGACGCGGTGAGCAACCTGAGCGCCTGCGCCGACTGGGAACTCGCCCACCAGGTGCGCGGCGAGCCGATCGACGGCCTGGCGGTGACCCTGGCCCGGACGGGCGCCGAGGCGCTGATCAACCACCCCGGGAAGATCACCGACGACGGCTTCCTCACCACGCTGGCCGAGGCGCTGATCCTGGGCGGCATCTCGATGTCGATCTGCGGTTCCAGCCGGCCTGCGAGCGGCGGCGACCACGAGATCTCGCACGCGATCGACCGGCTCTTCCCCGGCACCGGCTCGCACGGCGAGCAGGCCGGCGTCGGCGCGCTGTTCTGCACGTTCCTCCGGGGCGACCTGGAGCGGTTCGGGCAGTTGGCCCGCTGCCTGCACCGGCACGGGCTGCCGACGGGCCCGGCGGGGCTCGGGCTCACCGACGAGCAGTTCGTCGAGGCGGTCGACTTCGCGCCGCGTACCCGGCCGGACCGCTACACCATCCTCGAACACCTGGCGATGTCGCCTACCGAGATCCGGGAGCGGCTGGCAGACTACGCCGGTGCAATCCGCGACCACCTTGGCTGAGCCCCGCCCCACCGTCGCCGACTTCCACCGGGTGAACCGGGGTGGCGGCCTGTTCAGCGAATCGGTCAGCCAGTGGCTGGGCGCGGTCTTCGCGCTCGTCGCCCAGCGGCTTGGGCTGCGCCCGACCGCGCTGACCATCACCAACCTGGTGCTCGGCCTGGCCACCTCGGTCACCGTGGTCGCGCTCGCCGGCCGGGTCGCCGCCGGCGAGGTCCCGGCCTGGGCGGTCGGGCTGCTCGCCCTGGTCGGCTGGCAGGTGGCGTACTGCCTGGACTGCGCCGACGGCCAGCTCGCCCGGGTGACCGGGCAGGGCAGCGCGGCCGGTGCCCGGGTCGACGTGCTCTGCGACGTGGCCGCCCAGATCGCCCTGGTCGCCGCGCTGGCGGCGACGGCGGTGGCGCAGGAGCCGTCGACGCCGAGCTGGCTCGTCGCGGTCTTCGCCGGCACCTGGATGGTCAACCTGGTCACCTCGGTGATGCAGGCCGGCCCGAACGCGGCCAGCATGGTCACCTCCACCTCGCTGCCCGTACGCCTGGTGAAGCTGGTCCGCGACTACGGCGCGGTGATCTTCGCCGCCGGCCTGGTGCTGATCTTCGCCCCCGCCCTCGCCCTCTGGGTGATGGTCGCCTTCACGATCGTCAACGGCGGCTTCCTGCTCGCCAGCATCGCCTTCTCCGCCCGCGCCTCGCTGCGCTGAGAGGAACATCCGACCACCTCCCGGTCCGCCCGGCTGCCACCAGCACCCGGCCTGACGCCCGGCACCGAGCACGGGCACCAGGCACGGGCACCGGGCACCGGGCACAGTTACCCTCCGTGATATCCATGCGCGTGTCCCGGCGCCCGCCGGTTTCCCGCACCGCACGCTTTGCTCTGCACCCATTCACGCACCGGACACGTGCGGTAGCTGGTGCGCCGGTGGGTGCAGAGCAAAGCGTCGGCGAGTGGTCACCGGGGGCCAAACGCCGATCATGGTGAAGGCGCTGCTCAAGGGGCATGCCTGACACTTGAGGCGACATTCTGGACATCGCACGAGAGCGAGTGCAATCACGCTCAGTGAAGCGGGCCGCTCCCTGACGGACAGTCACGCGGAGCGACGGCCGACTGGCTCATCGGCACGCCCCGCGTCCCACCGGAGCGACAGCGGTTCAGCGGCCGGCCGAGGGCCGGCAGCGCCAGGATCCGACCGAGGGCCGGCCGGCTCAGCGGTCGACCGGCACGCCGGGCGGCTCAGCGACCGGCCGGCGTGCCGGTGCGCAGGACACCGGCGTAGATGTCGAGGAGTTGCTTGGTGACCACGTCGGGGTGGAAGGTGCGCTCGTAGCGCAGCCTGGCGGCCGGCGCCAGCGCCGCGGCCCCGGCGGCGGCCACCGGCAGGGCGGCGGCCAACGCCGCCGGCTCGGGAGGCGCCACCCAGCCGGCCTCGCCCCGCCGCACACCCGCCGGCAGGGGCACCGGCCCGTCCCCGGCGACGGCGGAGGCGACGGCGGCCGGTCCGGTGCCGGCGGGCTCGCGGGGCGCGTCCGCGCCGACCAGGTAGGGGATGCCGCCGAGCGCGGTGCCGAGCACCGGGCGGCCGGCGGCGAGCGCCTCGATGATCACGGTGGGCAGCACGTCGTGCCAGGTCGAGGTGGCCAGCACCACCGCGCTCGCCTCCAGCGCGGCGCGCACCCCCGCCCGGTCCAGCGGCCCGAGGAAGGTCACGTCCGCCCGGTCCGCGGCCGCTGCCTCCACCAGCGGGCGCAGCTCGCCGTCGCCCGCGATGCGCAGCGGGCCGAGCGCCCCGTCCGGGTGTCGCCGCCAGGCGTCCAGGAGCAGGTCCAGCCCCTTCTCGGGGGAGAGCCGGCCGAGGAAGAGGAACCCCTCGCCCAGCGGGGCGGGGCGGCCCGGGTCGGGGATCGCGTTCGGCTTGACCACGATCCGCCCGGCCGGGATGCCGTAGTCGCGCAGGTGGTCGGCGACCGCCGAGGTGAGCGCGATGAACCGGTCCACCGAGCGCCACGTGCCGCGGTGCACGGCCAGCGTGGTCGCCATCAGCGCGCTCTGCGCCCGCGAGCCCCGGTAGCAGCGGTGCACGATCGCCGGCACGCCCAGCGCCCGGCCCCGGCAGTCCTGGCAGATCATCCCGTCCCGGAAGTAGAGCCCGGAGGAGCAGACCTGCCGGTAGTTGTGCACCGTCTGCACCACCGGCACGCCGTGCCGGTGCGCGGTCCGCACCACCCAGGGCGAGATCAGGGGGTACGGGTTGTGCAGATGCAGCACGTCCGGCCGGTGCTCGGTGATCAGCCGACTCAGGTCCTCCTGCGCGCGGGGCGCCCAGATGGGGGAGATCGGCAGCAGCGCCTTGGCCGACTTCGGCATCGTCGGGATCTCGTCCGAGCTGCGGATGAACGGCAGCACCTCGACGCCGGCCGCCGTCAGTTGGGCGATCTCCGCGTCGACGATCGTGTTCTCACCGGACGGCTGGGCTTCCCGGTACCGGTTGTGCGCCACCACGATTCTCACGGGAAAGAAGGCTACCGTTGGCTGGTGCCCGAACTACCGGAGGTTGAGGCGCTCGCGGGTTACCTGCGCGAGCGCGCGGTGGGGCGGCGCGTCGACCGCATGGAGGTCGCCGCGATCAGCGCCCTGAAGACGTACGACCCGGCACCGACCGCCGCCGCCGGGCGGGCCGTGGTGGACGCCCGCCGGCACGGCAAGTTCCTCGACGTGGTGCTCGACGGCGACCTGCACGTGGTGGTGCACCTGGCACGGGCGGGCTGGCTGCACTACCGGGAGGCGTTCCCGTCCGCCGCCCCGCTGCGCCCCGGCAAGGGCCCGGTCGCCCTGCGGGTACGCCTCGACGACGGCTCCGGCTTCGACCTGACCGAGGCCGGCACCCAGAAGAGCCTCGCCGTCTACCTGGTGACGGACCCGGCGACGGTGCCCGGGGTGGCCCGGCTCGGCCCCGACGCCCTCGCCGCCGACCCGGCCACCTTCGCCGAGCGGATGCGCAGCCGCAAGGGCCAGGTCAAGGGGGTGCTCACCGACCAGACGGTGCTGGCCGGCGTCGGCAACGCGTACTCCGACGAGATCCTGCACGCGGCGAAGCTGTCGCCGTTCGCGCTGACCCACCGGCTGACCGACGACCAGCTCGCGGCCCTGCACGCGGCCACGCGGGAGGTGCTCGGCGACGCGGTGCGCCGGTCGGTCGGGCAGAAGGCGGCCGAGCTGAAGGGCGAGAAGCGCTCGGGCCTGAAGGTGCACGCCCGGACCGGGCAGCCCTGTCCGGTCTGCGGCGACACCGTCCGCGAGGTCTCGTTCGCCGACTCCAGCCTCCAGTACTGCGCCACCTGTCAGACCGGCGGCAAGCCCCTCGCTGACCGTCGGTTGTCGCGGCTCGTACGGTGAGTGACGACACTCCCCGGCTACGGAGAGGAATCGGCCCTCTCGTTCCGAAGGTCGGAGTCGGAGCTCTACCGGGGGCGCAATCCATCGGTATAGTGGCTCGGTCCCCGGCTTCTGAAATGGCGCGGAGCCGGCCAGACGCCAGGCGGCACCACACCGGCGCAATGTCCCTCGGGTCGGCGTACGGGTCGGCACCGCGTGGGAGACTGGGACGGTGGGCGACCCGGGCCCTCACGGCGAGTGAGCGGCACGTGTCATGCGGGAGGACATGGGTGAGGTGACGACAAGCCTCCAGCGCCCGGTAACCAACACAGGCCGGAGCAAACTCGTGCGGCACGTCGACAGCTTCGAGATCCAGCCGCCGGCGTCGCCGTCCCCCAACGGCGTACCCCGGTCCGCGTGGGCCCGGGCCCGCCGCCGGGTGTCGCGCTGGCACCGCCCCTACATCACCCTCCTGCTGCTGCTCGACTTCGCGGCCGCCGCGGCCGCCAGCCTGATCGCCATCGAGACGTTCGACCAGTCCCGGGCGGGCTTCTACAACGCCGAGCAGGACCCGACGTGGTTCCACACGGTGGCGTTCGTGCTGCTGCCGCTCGGCTGGGTGGTCAGCCTCTGGGCCAACCGGGCCTACGACCGGCGCTACCTGGGCCTCGGGCCGGACGAGTACAAGCGGGTCATCCGGGCCGGCGTGGCCGTCACGGCGACGGTGTCCTTCCTCGCCTTCGCCACCAAGACCGACCTGTCCCGTTACACGGTCGGCACCGCCCTGCTCGCCGCGCTGCTGCTGATCCTGCTGAACCGGATGCTCTGCCGCTTCGTGCTGCACGTGGTCCGGCGCAACGTCGGCCAGGCCGGCCACCGGATGGTGCTGGTCGGCACCCTGCCGGAGTGCCTGGAGGTCTACACCGCGGTCACCCGCAACCCGGCCGCCGGGCTGGTGCCGGTCGCCATCCACGTCACCGACGGCTACGCGGCCGCCAAGGGCATCGAGACCCCGGTCCCGGTGTACGCGGGCCGGGACGTCCTCGCCCTCGTCCGCGAGGTGGGCGGCGACACGATCGCGGTCTGCGGCTCGGCCAGCGCCGAGCCGGGCGAGCTGCGCCGACTGGCCTGGCAGCTGGAGGGCTCCGGCGTCGACCTGGTCGTCGCCCCGCAGCTCACCGACATCGCCGGTCCCCGGGTGCACATCCGGCCGATCGAGGGCCTGCCGCTGCTGCACGTCGAGGAGCCGACCCTGTCCGGGCCGGCGCTGCTCGCCAAGAACCTGATGGACCGGGTGGCCGCCGGGCTGGGCCTGCTGCTGCTGGTCCCGGTCTTCCTGGCCATCGGGATCTCGATCCGCCTCTCCGACCCCGGCCCGGTGTTCTTCCGCCAGCCCCGGGTCGGCCACGAGGGCCGCACCTTCCGGGTCTGGAAGTTCCGCACCATGTACGTGGACGCGGAGGACCGGCTGGCCAGCCTGGTCGACCAGAACGAGACCGACGGCATGCTGTTCAAGATGAAGCAGGACCCGCGGGTCTTCCCGGTGGGCCGCTTCCTGCGGGCCTCGTCGCTGGACGAGCTGCCCCAGCTGATCAACGTGCTCAAGGGTGAGATGTCGCTGGTCGGGCCGCGCCCGCTGCCCGCCGACGACGGCGACTTCCTCGGCGACGTGCGCCGGCGCCTGCTGGTCCGGCCGGGCATGACCGGGCTGTGGCAGGTCTCCGGCCGCTCCGACCTGTCCTGGGACGAGGCGGTCCGGCTCGACCTCTACTACGTCGACAACTGGTCGCTGGCGTACGACCTGAGCATCCTGTGGCGCACGGTCGGAGTGGTGCTCGCCCGCAAGGGCGCGTACTGACCCCTTGGCGAGCGGGCCGACAGGGGCCAGGATCGCTGCGTGGGTGGCAACCTCTCGGCCGTCTTCGGCGTCGTCTCGCTGGTCACCGCGCTGGCCGCGGCCCTGTTCGCGGTGGTCCGGCTGCGCGGGCGGCGGGGCATCGCCACGGCCACCCAGCGGGCCACCTACGAGGTGTTGCACACCGCCGGGCTGGCCGCCGAGCCGCTGCGCGCCGGCCTGGGGGCGGCCAACGCGGCGAAGGCCGTACGCCACCTGCGGGCCCTGGTGGGGGCGGCCGGGCTGGCGCTGACGGACCGGGACACGCTGCTCGCCCTGGACGGGCGGGGCGGGCACCACGACGACCAACTGGTCGCGGCGGCCCGGCGGGCCGTGGCGACGGGCCGCTCGACCGTGCTCGGCGACTCGGAGCTGCACTGCGACCGGGTGGACTGCCCGGTGCGCGGCGCGGTGGTCGCCCCGCTGACCGGCGCCGACGGGCGCACGGTCGGCGCGCTGGTCGCGGTCGCCGACGGCCAGCCGGAGCCCGGCCTGGTGCAGGCCACCCTGGAGACGGCGCACTGGGCCGGCAACCAGCTCGCCCTGGCCGAGCTGGACTCCTCGCGGGAGCGGCTGGCCCGCGCCGAGGTGCGCGCCCTGCGCGCCCAGATCAGCCCGCACTTCATCTACAACGCGCTGACCGCGATCGGCTCGTTCGTGCGCACCGACCCGGACCGGGCCCGGGAGCTGATCCTGGAGTTCGCCGAGTTCACCCGGTACTCGTTCCGGGCGCACGGCGAGTTCACCACGCTGGCCGAGGAGCTGCGCTCGATCGACCGCTACCTGACCATCGAGCGGGCCCGGTTCGGCGACCGGCTCCAGGTGCGCCTCCAGATCGCCCCCGAGGTGCTGCCCGTGACCCTGCCGTTCCTCTGCCTGCAACCGCTGGTCGAGAACGCCGTCCGGCACGGGTTGTCCCGCAAGCCGGGCACGGGCATGGTGTGCATCGAGGCCCGGGACGCGGGCACGGAGTGCCACATAACGGTGGAGGACGACGGAGTGGGGATGGATCCGACCGCGCTGACCGCCGGCATCGCCGAGCTGGCCGGCGCCACCGGGGACCCGGGCGACGACCCGGGCCAGCACGTCGGCCTCTCCAACGTCGACGAGCGGCTCCGCTCGGTCTTCGGGGACGGCTTCGGCCTCGTCGTCGAGACGGGCCTCGGTTCCGGTACGAAGGTGAGCATGCGGGTGCCGAAGTTCCACCCCGGCGTACGGGCGGGCTCGTGACCGACCGGACCGGCGGGGTGAACCCGTCCGGTTTCCTCCGGGTGCTGGCGGTCGACGATGAGCCGCCGGCGCTGGACGAGCTGGCGTACCACCTGCGGGCCGACCCCCGGGTGGCCCGGCTGCACACGGCGGGGGACGCCACCGAGGCGCTGCGGGTGCTCCGCGACGGCGACGTGGACGTGGTCTTCCTCGACATCCGGATGCCCGGCCTGGACGGCATGGAGCTGGCCCGGGTGCTGCGCCGCTTCGCCCGCCCACCGGCGATCGTCTTCGTCACCGCGTACGACGACGGGGCGGTGGACGCGTTCGACCTGGGCGCCACCGACTACGTCCGCAAGCCGGTACGCGCCGAGCGCCTCGCCGAGTCGCTGCGCCGGGTGATCGGATCCCGGGTGGTGCCGTCGCACCCGGCGGCCCTCGCGCGGGCGGAGGAGGATCCGACCATCCCGATCGAGCTGGCCGGCACCACCCGGATGCTGCCCCGCTCGGCGGTGCGCTGGGTGGAGGCACAGGGCGACTACGCGCGACTGCACACCGCCGACGGCTCGCACCTCGTCCGGGTGTCGCTGGCGACCCTGGCCGAGCGCTGGGCGGATGCCGGGTTCGTCCGGATCCACCGGTCGTACCTGGTGCAGCTCAAGCTGATCGCCGAGCTGCGACTCGTCAACTCCGGGTACGTGGTGGTGGTCGACTCGGCCGAACTGCCGGTGAGCCGACGGCACACCCGCGAGCTGAAGGACAAGCTGGTCCGCGCGGCGAAGCAGGACTGGAACCGCTGAGGCGGGAATAAGCTCGCATTGTCGTACGCTGTACGGTACTCCGTACGAAAATGGAGGCCGCCTTGTTCGACGCCGCGACCGAATTCGACCGCCAGCTCGACCGCCTGGTGGAGCTGGGCTACCCGGCCCTGGCCGACCTGACCGAGGACGCCTTCCGTGACCTGGTCGCCCCGCTGCGCGCGGCGGCCGTCGCCGGGGCGGCCGGCCTGCCCGCCCCGACCGAGGGACGGGTGCCGTTCCTGCTGGTGGTCACCCGCGACCTGGTGCCGGTGGAGGAGCGCGTCGCACTCACCACGCTGGCCGGCAAGCGGAAGCCGGGGATCGTCGACCGGCACTACGCCGAGGGTGACCTACCGAAGTTCGACCCGATCAAGGAGCTGGAGGTGCCGGCCGGGCCGGCGTACCTGCTCTTCGACGTCGACCGGGGCGAGGAGACGCTGAATTTGCCCCCCGCCGCCGCGATGGAGGTGATCACCGGCCAGGGCCGGCTGCCGCTCAGCATCGACGAGGGAATCGCCTTCGTCGCGCTGCACCCCGAGGCGCTGGCGAAGAACAAGTGCTTCTCGCTGGTCGGCTCCCGCTGCGGCGACAGGCGGGTGCCGGCGATCTGGATCAGCCAGAACGCGCCGAAGCTCGGCTGGTGCTGGTACGGCAACCCGCACACCTGGCTCGGCTCCGCCTCCGCCCGCCCCGAGCGCGTCGGGCTGGGCTGACGGTCGCGGGGACGGCCGGGCGAGGTATCCCGGCCGTCCCCGCCTCCACTCACCGGGGCAACGTCAGCCGGCTCCAGTCCTCACCGTCGGCACTGACGTGGACGACGACCGAGTTGGCGTCGGTGGGGTCCTCCCGATCGGCCAGCCAGACCAGCCCCCGGGACGTGCCGAACGACGTGCCCTCGTTGCCGGTCCGCGTGCTCCGGCTGAAGTGCCGCCCGCCGTCCCGGCTGATCCACACGAACGACGTGGCGCCGTCCTGCGTCACGTCGCCGACGAGCAGGGCCCCGTTCGCGCCCCGGGTGATCCCCCGGACCATGTCCGTCGAGGGGAGGTCGGTGCCGACATCCGCCCAGGACCGGCCGCCGTCCGTGGTGTGCAGCAGCCGGGCCGGACCGGCGGGTCGCTCCCCGTGCGGGTCGGCGGACATGGTCCCGCCCAGCACGTACGCCTCCTGCGCACTCACGGCGACCAACGAGCTCGCCCACACACCCTCGGGCACCGTCGACGTGCGCCAGGTCGCTCCCCGGTCGACGCTGAGGGCGACCGAGGCGGGCGCTCCGTGGTCGGGCGCGGGCGACATGAGCCAGAGGGCGCCGTCATCGGCCTGGTCCACCGCCTGCGGCACGGCCTCCCCGGGCGCGTCCGTGAGCCGGTACACCCGCCAGGTGCTCGAATCGACCGCCAGCGGGCGCGGCATCGCCCCGCAGGACTCCGCGCAGCGTGCCGGATGGGCGTTCTCGGGGAAGGCACGGACCTCGGTCGCCACCGACGCGAGACTCCGCCAGGTGAGGCCGGCGTCCAGCGAGACGACCTGGCTGCCGTCGATGCTGACCAGGTACCGCCGCTCGTCGAGCACGGTGAACCGGACGTCCGAGGTGCGGCGTCCCTCCGCGTCCGACCTGCACGGGCCGTCGAGGTAGTTGGTGCGCCAGCCCGACCAGGTACGCCCGGCGTCGGTGGTGGCCGTGAAGCTCAGCCGACATCCGTTGTCGGCCTCCTCCACCGCCACCGCCGACCGCTCGGAGAGCACGACCAGATGGCTCACGCGAGGGTCGGCCGGCGGGTCGGTCGGGTCCGGACCGGCCAAGTCCACCCCGCCCCCGTGCCCGGTGAACGGGGCGACCGCCGTACCGCCGAGCGCCAGCGCGACTGCCGACCCGACGCCGGCCGCCCGGCGGCGACGACGCAGCCGCGCCGCGCGCCGGAGGTCGCCGAGCGGCGGCTGACGGACGGCGTCTGCGACGGTCTCGACGTCGAACCCGGTGAACTCACGATCGGACATCGGCCCTCCCGGTCTGCGTGGTCTCGGCGGTGTCGACGCGCTCCTGGTCGCGGTCGCGCCGCACCTCGTGGTCGCGGTCGTCGGTGAGCAGCGCCGCCAGCGCCTGCCGGCCGCGGGACAGGCGGGACTTGACCGTGCCGGCGGAGACGCCGAGCGTCGCCGCCACCTCGTCGACCGGCAGGTCGACCAGGTAGTGCAGGGCGAGCGCGTGCCGCTGCCCGTCGGGCAGCCCGCGCAGCGCGGCCAGCAACGCGAGGTGCTCCGGCGCGCGGTCGGCGACGGCGGGCGGCGGGCCGATCCGGCGCAGCAGCCCTTCGAGCACCCGCCGTCGCCGGTACCGGCTGCGGGCCACGTTCACCGCGACCCGCCGCAGCCACGACTCCGGGTTCTCCAGCCGGGCGAAGCGCCGGGGCGCGGCCAGCGCCCTGGTGAACGCCTCCTGGACCGCCTCCTGCGCCTCGTTCAGGTCGCCGGTCACCGCGTAGAGCTGCACCACGAGCCGGCGGAAACACCCGGCGTAGAGCTCCGAGATCAGATCGCCGTCGGACACCGTCACCTCCCTCCTCCACCTGTTCCACCCACGAGCGCGGCGGCAGGTTCCCCAGCCGATCGAGAGATTCCCACGGAGTTATCCACAGGGGTGACGCGTTCTCCACAGGTTGTGCACAGCCCGCTGTGGATCACGCGCACGGGCCGCGGCGGCCGCAAACGTGCCACGGCTGAGACGAGTGCGACGAGTGGCGACGAGTGCGACGGGTGCCCTTGACAATCGCGGTGATCGGGCCAGACTGCCGGGGTGGCCGCTGCCGACGATCCCGTCCCGGCGCCCCGGTCGGGCCGGCCCGAAGCACCGGGGCGGATGGGGGTGCCGCGGCAGACTCCGGCCGCCCAGCCCCGGGCCCGGATCGTGCTGGCCGAGGTGTCGCGCCGCGAGGACCGGGCGGAACGCACCCGCGCCGAGCTGGCCCAGCAGACCCGGGTCGGCGAGGCGCTCGTCCGGGGGCTGGTCCGGGCCCAGTTCGCGCTGGCCCTGCGGCTCTCCCTGGTGGTGGCGATCGGGCTCGGCGGGTTGCCGTGGCTGTTCGCCATCGCGCCCGACGTCGGCCGGATCACCGTGCTCGGCGTCAACCTGCCCTGGCTGCTGCTCGGCGTGGTCTCGTTCCCCTTCCTGATCGCGGTCGGCTGGGCGTACGTGCGGCTCGCCGAACGGAACGAGCAGGACTTCACCGACCTAGTCCAGCGGCCGGAGCGCTGACGTGGGCAACGGTCTCGTCGTCCCGGCGATCGTGGCGGTCACCCTGGTCACCGTCGGCATCGGCTTCTACGGGCTGCGGCTGGCGCGCACCACCTCCGACTTCCTGGTCGCCTCGCGGGCGATCAGCCCGACCTGGAACGCGGCGGCGATCGGCGGGGAGTACCTCTCGGCGGCGAGCTTCCTCGGCGTCGCCGGGCTGATCCTCAAGTACGGCGTCGACGTGCTCTGGTACCCGGTGGGCTTCGCCGCCGGCTACCTCGCGCTGCTGCTCTTCGTGGCCGCGCCGCTGCGCCGCTCCGGCGCGTTCACCCTGCCGGACTTCTGCGAGCTGCGGCTCGGTTCGCGCCGGCTACGCACCCTCGCCACCGCATTCGTGATCTTCATCGGCTGGCTCTACCTCGTGCCGCAGCTCCAGGGGGCGGGGCTGACGCTGGCCACGGTGACCGGCTCGCCGTACCCCCTGGGGGCCCTGCTGGTGGCCGTGGTGGTCACCGCGAACGTGGCGCTCGGCGGCATGCGCGCGATCACCTTCGTCCAGGCCTTCCAGTACTGGCTGAAGCTGACCGCGCTCGCCGTACCGGCGATCTTCCTGGCGTTGCAGTGGCAGGCCGACGCCCGGCCGGCGGTGACCCCGCCCGACGGGCCGGCGTTCCGGACCGCGACCACCGTCGTGGTCGAGCACCGCGCGACCCTCACCCTTCCCGACGGCCAGATCCGGGAGGTACGCCCCGGCGACGAGCTGTCCTTCGCCGCCGGTGACCCGGTGCCGGAGGTCTCCGGGGTGGCCACCGACGCGGCCGACTGGCTGCTGCCGAGCACCGCCGGGGACGACGACCGGGGCCTGTTCGCGACCTACTCGCTGATCCTGGCCACCTTCCTCGGCACCATGGGGCTGCCGCACGTGCTGGTGCGTTTCTACACCAACCCGGACGGCGCGGCCGCCCGGCGCACCACGCTGGTCGTGCTGGCCCTGGTCGGCGCGTTCTATCTGCTGCCGACCATCTACGGGGTGCTCGGCCGGATCTACACCCCGCAACTGCTGGTCACCGGCCAGACGGACGCGGTGGTGGTGCTGCTGCCGGGAGCCGCGCTGGGCGACGGGCCGACCGGGCGGCTGCTCGCCGCGCTGGTCGCTGCCGGCGCGTTCGCGGCCTTCCTGTCCACCTCGTCCGGGCTGCTCACCAGCGTCGCCGGGGTGATCTCGACCGACGTGCTCGGCCGGGGCTCGGTCCGCGGGTTCCGGCTGGCCACGGTGATCGCCGGCGGCGTGCCGGCGGTGCTCGCGCTCAACCTCGCCGGGCTGGACGTGTCCCAGGTGGTCGGGCTGGCGTTCGCGGTCGCCGCGTCCAGCTTCTGCCCGCTGCTGGTCCTCGGCATCTGGTGGCGCGGGCTGACCGACCTCGGCGCCGCCGCCGGGATCCTGGTCGGCGGCGGCGCCGCGGTCGGGGCGGTGCTGGTCACCGTGCTCGGCCCGCCGCTGTCCGGCTGGCCGGCCACGCTCACCGCGCAGCCGGCCGCGTGGACGGTGCCGCTGGCCTTCACCGTGATGGTGGCGGTGTCCGTGGCGACCCGCCGCCGGGCGCCGGCCGACGTCGGGGCCACCATGCTCCGGCTGCACGCGCCGGAGACGCTGCGGCTGTGAGCGACCGCCGCCACGCCCCGGGTACGTCTCGGGGATGACCGGGGATCATCCTGCGGCCGGACCGGTGGCCGGCCGATGCCGGATACGGTCGGACGCATGACTGCTGAGCACCCGGCTCTCTCCCTCCGTGGCCTGGCCAAACAGTTCGACGGCAAGGTCGCGGTGGCCGGTGTCGACCTGGACGTCCCGGCCGGCTCCTTCTACGGCCTGCTCGGCCCGAACGGCGCCGGCAAGACGACGACCCTGTCCATGGCGGTCGGCCTGCTCCGGCCCGACGCCGGTGGGGCGTGGGTGCTGGGGCATGACGTCTGGGCCGACCCGGTGGCCGCGAAGCAGCTGCTCGGCGTGATGCCGGACGGCGTACGCCTCTTCGACCGGCTCAGCGGCGCGGAGCTGCTCGCGTACCACGGCCTGCTGCGGGGCATGGACCCGGCGGTGGTCGACCAGCGGGCGGCGGAGCTGCTGGACGTGCTCGCGCTCGGCGACGCCGGGCGGACCCTGGTGGTCGACTACTCCGCCGGCATGAAGAAGAAGATCGGCCTGGCCTGCGCGCTGCTGCACGGGCCCCGGCTGCTCGTGCTGGACGAGCCCTTCGAGGCGGTCGACCCGGTGTCGGCCGCGCTAATCCGGGACATCCTGCACCGGTACGTGACCGGGGGCGGGACGGTCGTCTTCTCCAGCCACGTCATGGAGGTCGTCGAGCGGCTCTGCTCGCACGTGGCGATCCTGGCGGCGGGCACCATCAAGCGCGTCGGCACGATCGACGAGGTGCGCGGTGGCCGGCCGCTGGAGCAGGTCTTCGTCGAGGTGGTCGGCGGCCGCACGGCGACTGGTGAGGAGCTGGCGTGGCTGTCGCGGTGACGCACCCGACCAGCCCGGCGACGGCGGTCCGACGGGTCTCCGCCCGGCACTTCGTCCGGCTCAAGCTGCGGGTGATGGGCAACAACTTCCGGGGTCAGGGCTGGCGGGTCGGCCTCTTCGTGGCCGGCGTGCTGGCCGGCCTCTGGCTCGGCGGCACCGGCTTCTTCCTCTTCGCCGCGCCCGGCCTGGCCGACGGGGGCCGCTACGCGCTGATGGTCGCCTCCCTCGGCGGCGGCTTGGCCGTGCTCGGCTGGCTGCTGCTGCCGCTGGTCTTCTTCGGGGTGGACGAGACGCTGGACCCGGCCCGGTTCGCGTTGCTGCCGCTGCCCCGCCGCACGCTGGTCACCGGCCTGTTCGCCGCCGCCTTCGTCAGCGTCCCCACGCTCGCGGTGCTGCTGGCCCTCTCCGGGCTGGTGGTCACCGCCGGGGCGCTGGGCGGCTGGTCCGCCGCCGCGGTGATGTCGGTCGGGGTGGTCGCCGGGCTTCTGCTCTGCGTCGCGGGGGCCCGGGCGGTCACCAGCGCGTTCGCCACGGCGCTGCGGTCCCGCCGGGTCCGTGACCTGGCCGCCGTGCTGCTCGCCGTACTCGCCGCGCTGCTCGGCCCGTTGCAGCTCGCGGGCGTCGCCGCCCTCGGGGACGCGGACTGGGACCGGCTCGACGGCGTGGCCGAGGTGATCGGCTGGACGCCGTTCGGCGCCCCCTGGACGGCCGGCATCGACGTGGCCGAGGGCCGCGCCTGGGCCGCCCCGGTGAAGCTGCTGATCACGGCGGCGGCGATCGTCGCGCTGCTGGCCTGGTGGTCCCGCTCGCTCGAGTCGGCCATGGTGGGCGCGGCCAGCGCCGGCCCGGCCCGAGACCGACGCGGCGTGGCCGGCGGGGCGGTCGCCCAGCTCTTCCCCCGCGCGGCCGGCTGGGCCCGCCGGGACCGGTTCGGCGCGCTGGTCGCCCGGGACGTCCGCTACTGGTGGCGGGACGCCCGGCGGCGGGCCAACCTGATCACCGTCGCGGTCGTCGGCCTCTTCGTGCCGGTCATGGTCAACCTCGGCGGCTCGGGCTTCAGCGTGGGGGCGGAGCAGGGGTTCAGCGTCCCCGACACGGCGTCGCCGGTGCTGGTCACCCTGTCGATGCTCTTCGTGGGCCTGCTCGCCGCGGTCACCCTGGCCAACCAGTTCGGCTTCGACGGCAGCGCGTACGCCGCGAACGTGGTGGCGGGCGTGCCGGGGCAGCTGGAGTTGCGCGCCCGGATGGCCGCGTTCTCGATCTACCTGCTGCCGATGCTGGCGGTGATCTCCGTGGTGGTGGCGGTGGTCCTCGGCGAGCCCGGCTGGATCGGGCTGATGGCGGGCACCCTGGTCGCCACCTACGGCGCGGGGCTCGCCGTCAACACCTTCGTCTCGGTGCTCGGGGCGTACTCGCTGCCGGAGACGAGCAACCCGTTCGCGCTAAACAGCGGCGCCGGGGTGGCGAAGAGCTTCCTCACCCTGCTGTCCATGCTCGCCTCGGCGGTCGCCGCGGTGCCGATGGTGGTGGCCGCCGGGCTGCTCGGCGACGTCTGGCTCTGGCTGGCCCTGCCGGTCGGCGCGGCGTACGGCCTGGGCGCCGCGCTGCTCGGCGCGTACCTGGCCGGCGACGTGCTGGACCGCCGCATGCCCGAACTGCTCGCCACGGTGACCCCGCGCCGCTGAGAATCGACACCGTCGGGCCGCAACCCGCAGCACCCACACGGTGTGCCGGCAGAGCCGCGCCGCCCGCGCCGGGGGCTTGCCGGGCGGCGGCACAATGGCCGGATGCCCGTCGTCGAGGCGGTGGCGACCGTGCCGGTGCCACCCGAGTTGGCCTTCGCGGTCTCGCAGACCACCGCGCCGGTGCGCTACCGCTGGGACCCGTTCGTCCGCGAGCAGCGACTCGTCGACGGGGCGACCCGCCCCGGCAAGGGCGTTCGCACCTTCACCCGCTCCCGACACGGGCTGACCATGGTCAGCGAGTACGTCTCCTGGGCGCCACCGAGCCACGTCGGCATGAAGATGGTGAGTGGCCCGTGGTTCTTCGAGATGTTCGCCGGCGGCTGGCGCTTCGCGCCCGCGTCCGAGCCGGGGTTCACGGTCGCCACCTGGCGGTACAGCTTCCGCTGCCGTCCGGCGTTCCTACGTCCGGTCGCCGACCGGATCGGGGTCTGGCTGCTCCACCGAGACATCCGCCGCCGGATCGCCGGCTACGCCGCCGGCTGCACCGACCCCGAGGTGCTGGCCGCCGCCCGCCGCGCCCTCACCGACGACTGAGCGGCAGGGGTGCGCCTCAGCCCGAATCAGGAGCGCCCGACCGACCTGCCCGAACGGCGATGATCAGTTGACGGAAAACCAGGCGCAGACGGCGCCGGGCACCGGTTCTCCGTCAACTGATCATCCGGGCGACCCGGCTGAGCCAGGGCGAGCAGGGGGCGGGCGGAACGGCCCCGGCGGGAGCAGGGGGCGGCACAATGTTTCACGTGAATCATGAGCCGGGCGCCGAGATCCACCACACCGACCCGTTCGCCGTGCCCGCCGGGCAGCGCTCCCCCGTACGCCGGTTGCGGGGCCGGCTGGCCTCGCCGGTGACCCTCTGGACGGCGCCCGGGCCGGCGGGCCTGACGGTGTCGTCGACGCTGGTGGCGGAGGGCGAGCCGGACCGGCTGCTCGGCCTGGTCGACCCGGAGTCGGACCTGTGGGCGGCGGTCGAGTCCGCCGGCCGCTTCGCGGTGACCCCGCTGAACCCGTCGCACCGGCAGCTCGCCGACCGGTTCGCCGGCCTCTTCCCGTCGCCGGGCGGTCTCTTCGCCACCGGGGCGTGGACCGACACGCCCTACGGTCCGGTGCCGACCGACGCCGGGGGCTGGGCGGGATGCCGGCTCGACGCCGCCCGCGAGTACGGCTGGGGCCTGCTGATGGAGGCCACCATCGAAACCGTCGAGCTGACCGGGGAGACGGATCCGCTGCTGCACTACCGGGGCCGGTACCGCGAGCTGACCTGACGAGGACCGGCACGTCCGGTTCCTCGACGTCGAGCACGAGACGGTGCTCCGGAGACGGGACCGACGTCGGGCCGGTGGTTCGACCCCGACGACCGTTCAGCGGAGTGAGCTGCGTCACTCGGCGCAGCCACCGTGCCGTTCGGCGCAGCCGCCGACCGGCGTCGATCTCAGCCTTCCCCGGCGGGGAGCGCGCTTTCTACCGTGCGCGAAAACCCCGACGCCTGTGAAGGTGGTGATCCACAAATGTCCACGGACACACCCGCGTCCGCGCCCTCCGCGTCAGCGGCGGACCGGTACCTCGCCGTACAACGGTCGGACGAGTTCGCCGGGTTGCGTCGCGCGCTGCGCGGCTTCGTCTTCCCGATGACCGTCGCCTTCTTCCTGTGGTACGCGCTCTACGTGATCCTGTCCGCGTACGCGCGGGACTTCATGGGCACGAAGCTGTTCGGCAGCAACATCAACGTCGCCCTCGTCTTCGGCCTGCTCCAGTTCGTCTCCACCTTCGTGATCGCCTGGCTCTACTCCCGGTTCGCCGACCGGAGGATCGACCCGGTCGCCGACCGGATCCGCGCCGAGATCGGGGAGGTGACGCATGAACACGGTCCTCGCGGCTGAGGCGGGCAGCACCACGGCCCGCAACCTCACCATCACCCTGTTCCTGGTCTTCGTGGCGGTGACCCTGGCCATCACCATCTGGGCCAGCCGGCAGACCAAGACCGCCACCGACTTCTACGCCGGCGGGCGGTCCTTCTCCGGCTTCCAGAACGGCATGGCGATCGGCGGCGACTACATGTCGGCCGCCTCGTTCCTCGGCATCGCCGGCATCATCGCCCTCTACGGCTACGACGGCTTCCTCTACTCGATCGGCTTCCTGGTCGCCTGGCTGGTGGCCCTGCTGCTGGTCGCGGAGCTGCTGCGGAACTCCGGCCGCTACACGATGGCCGACGTGCTGGCCTTCCGGATGCGTCAGCGCCCGGTGCGTACCGCCGCGGCGGTCTCCACCATCACCGTGTCGATCTTCTACCTGCTGGCCCAGATGGTGGGCGCGGGCGCGCTGGTCGCGTTGCTGCTCGGCATCAAGCCGGGCACCACCTTCCTCGGCATGGACGCGGACACCGCCAAGGTCGCCACCATCATCATGGTCGGCGCCCTGATGATCATCTACGTCACGGTGGGCGGCATGAAGGGCACCACCTACGTGCAGATCGTCAAGGCGTTCCTGCTCATGGGCGGCGCGCTGGTGATGACCGTGCTGGTGCTGGCGCACTACAAGTTCAACCTGTCGTCGCTGCTCGGCGATGCCGCCGCCGCCTCCGGCAAGGGGAGCGCCTTCCTGGAACCCGGGCTGCGGTACGGCGTCGACACGCCCGGCGACGCGCTGAAGACCTTCTACAGCAAGATGGACCTGCTCTCGCTCGGCATCGCGCTGGTGCTCGGCACGGCCGGCCTGCCGCACATCCTGATCCGGTTCTACACCGTCCCGACCGCCAAGGCGGCCCGCAAGAGCGTGCTCTGGGCGATCGGCATCATCGGCACCTTCTACCTGCTGACCCTGGCGCTCGGCTTCGGCGCCGCGGCGCTGGTGGGCGGCGAGGCGATCACGGCACAGGACAAGGCGGGCAACACGGCCGCGCCGCAGCTCGCCGAGGCGCTCGGCATCGACTTCCTCGGCGGCGACCTGGGCGGGGCGACCCTCCTGGCGATCATCGCGGCGGTCGCCTTCGCCACCATCCTGGCCGTGGTGGCCGGCCTGACCCTCGCCTCCTCGTCGAGTCTGGCGCACGACTTCTACGCCAACGTGATCAAGAACGGGGCGGCGTCGGAGCGGCAGGAGGTGCGGGTCGCCCGCGTCTCCGCCCTGGTGATCGGCGCGATCTCGATCGTCCTGTCGATCTACGCGCAGAACCTGAACGTGGCCTTCCTGGTGGCGCTCGCCTTCGCGGTGGCCGCCTCGGGCAACCTGCCGGCGATCCTCTACAGCCTGTTCTGGAAGCGGTTCAACACCTCGGGCGCGGTCTGGGCCATCTACGGCGGCCTGCTCTCCGCCGTCCTGCTGGTGTTCTTCTCGCCGGTGGTCTCGGGGGCACCCACCTCGATGTTCCCGAACCATGACTGGCAGTGGTTCCCGCTGTCCAACCCGGGCATCCTCTCCATCCCGTTCGGCTTCCTGTGCGGCTGGTTCGGGACCGTGATCTCGACGGAACACGACGAGGAGAAGTACGCCGAGCTGGAGGTGCGCGCACTCACCGGCGCCGGTGCCCACTGACCCCACCCGAACGGAGGGGTCCCCGGCGCCGGGGGCCCCTCCCGCCACGCCCGGTGCGGGACCGGGGCGATGGGTAGGCTGACCGGCATGAACGTTGCTGCGCGCTTCGGAAGCGGTCACCGTGTCCTCGTCACCGGCGGCGCCGGTTTCGTACCGTCGCACCTGGTCGACGCGCTGATCGCCCGCGGCTGCACGGTGGTCGCCCTGGACAACTTCGTCACCGGGTCCAAGGAGAACGTCGCCCACCTGGCGGACGAGCCGAGGTTCACGCTGGTCGAGGCCGACATCTCCGACGGGCTGCCGACCCACCACCCGGCCATGGCCGAGCGGTTCGACGCCATCCTGCACATGGCCTCCCCGGCGAGCCCGACGGATTTCGAGAAGCTGCCGGTGGAGATCCTCCGGGTCGGCTCGGTGGGCACCCTGCACCTGCTGGACCGCGCGGTCGCCGACGGCGCCCGGTTCCTGATGGCCTCCACCTCCGAGGCGTACGGGGACCCGAAGGAGCACCCGCAGCGCGAGACGTACTGGGGCAACGTCAACCCGATCGGCATCCGCAGCGTCTACGACGAGGCGAAGCGCTTCTCCGAGGCGGCCACCATGGCCTACCACCGCAGCCGTGGGCTGGACGCCGCGATCGTCCGGATCTTCAACACGTACGGCCCCCGGATGCGGCCGGACGACGGCCGCGCCATCCCGACGTTCATCTCCCAGGCGCTGCGCGGGGAGCCGATCACCGTGCACGGCACCGGCAACCAGACCCGCTCGATCTGCTACGTGGCGGACCTGGTCCGCGGGATCCTGCTGCTGCTCGACTCCCGCGAGACGGGGCCGATCAACTGCGGCACCGAGCACGAGATGAGCATGCGGCAACTCGCCGAGACGATCGTGTCCCTCTGCGGCAGCAGCTCCGAGGTGACCTACATCACGCGCAGCGCCGACGACCCGGAGATGCGCCGCCCCGACCTGACCCTCGCCCGTGAACTGCTCGGCTACGAGCCGACCGTGGCGCCCGAAGACGGCCTCCGGCGCACGATCGAGTACTTCCGCGAGCGGCTAGGGTAACCGGCCGCCCGGGCGAAGCCGGCAAACGCCGGCTTCGCCTGGAGGCGACAGTGGCCGGTCGTACGTACCCTGAGTTACATGTCAGCGACCACGCCCGCCGGTGTCCCGCTCCCGTACCTGCACCGCAGCGCCGGGCGCGCGTCGGTGCCCGGCTCCGGCCGGGACACCGCGGGTCGCGCCCGGCCGGCCGAGGCCCGCTGGTACCCGTCGCCGGACGAGGCGCGGGCCGGCGGCCCGGGTGGCCCGTCGGGTCCGGGTGGTCCAGGTGGCCCCGGCGGACCAGGCGGTCCCGGCGGCCCCTACCGCCCGGGGCGGCGCGGCGCGCGTCCCCGGTGGGGCCGGATCGGCCTGGTGGCCGGCGTCGCCGTGCTGGTGCTCGCGCTCCTGGGCGGGGCGGGCGCCTGGTTCTACGCCCGCAGCCTGAACGACGACTTGGCCCGCACCGACCCGTTCTCCGAGATCACCGGCGGCCGGCCGGCCAAGGCGGTGGACGGCGCGCTGAACATCCTGCTGGTCGGCAGCGACTCGCGGGACCCGGACGCCCCGGTGGACCAGTCCAGCAAGTGGCGGGCCGACACGATCATCGTGATGCACATCCCGTCCGACCACCAGCAGGCATATCTGGTCTCCATCCCCCGCGACCTCTACGTGCCGATCCCCGAGGGCGCCAACGCGGAGTGCGGCTCCGGCCAGCGCGGGAAGATCAACGCGGCGTTCGCCTTCGGCGGGCTGCCGCTGGCCGTCCGGACGGTGGAGTGCTTCACCGACGTGCGGCTCGACCACGTGATGGCGATCGACTTCGCCGGCTTCAAGCAGGTCACCGACGCCCTGGGCGGCGTCGACCTGAAGGTCGAACGGACCATCACCTCGATCCATAAGCCGTACCGGACCTTCACCAAGGGCACCAACCACATGGACGGCGCCGAGGCGCTGGACTGGATCCGGCAGCGCAAGCAGTTCCCGGACGGCGACTTCGCCCGGATGCGCCACCAGCAGGAGTTCCTCCGCGCGTTGATGGACAAGGCGGCGAGCACGGGCACGCTGACCAATCCGAAGCAGCTGAACGACTTCCTCAAGTCGGTGACCGCCGCGGTCACCGTCGACGAGGGCTTCTCGCTGGTCGACATGGCGGTGCAGTTCCGCAACCTGCGGGGCGAGAACCTCACCTTCGTGACCAGCCCGCACGTCGGCAGCCAGACCATCAACGGGGAATCCGTGGTGGTCTCGGACAAGGAGAAGGCGCTGGCCATGTACAAGGCGATGTCCGCCGACACCATGACCGCGTGGGTGAAGGCCAACCAGAAGGCCGACGGCACCGGGAACTGACCCGCTCCGCATCGACGCCGGCCCCTACCGTGATTGACGGACGTCATCGCGGGTCGGGGGCCGGCGTCGCGTTTCCTGTGAGCCAACGGCCGACCGGTCGTATCGATCTGGACGTTTGGACAGTTTTCCTGGATGGCGGCGGGGAGAACGCCAATTGACGTCCCGACGAACTACCCAGGACGGGAAAGCGTCCGTACAGTGATCCCGCCCCCTGATCACGCGAGCTGGAGCACGCATGCCGGTTCAGACCAGCCGTCGCCCTCCGGCGCTGGAGTCCTCCGGCGGCCCGGCGCGGGCCGCCACGACCATCCCGACCCAGCCCGGAAAGGGCGGAAAGACAGGCGGCGGGCCCGCGAAGAAGCGGTCGCGCCGCAAGGACCCGCTCTGGGCCCGACTCACCCTGATCCTCGGCGCCGTGCTGATGATGACCAGCGGCGTCGCGATCGTCGGCAGCAAGGCCCTGATCAGCAAGGCCACCGGCAACATCGCCCAGCGCAACCTGCTGGGTGACGCGGGCAAGTCGGACGCCGAGGGCGGTGCCAACCTGGACGGCCCGATCGACATGCTGCTCCTCGGCGTGGACGCCCGGGAGCGGTGGGCCGCCGACGACGTCCGGGCGGACAGCATCATCGTGCTGCACATTCCTGCGACGCACGACCAGGCGTACCTGATCTCGATCCCGCGCGACACGGAGGCCCAGATCCCGGCCTTCAAGAAGAGCGGCTACTCCGGCGGGGTCGACAAGATCAACGCCGCGTTCCAGGCCGGCGCCCGCAACGGCGGCGGCTGGGAGGGCGGCGCGCAGTTGATGGCACAGACGATCAAGAAGATGACCGGGATCAGCTTCGACGGCGCCGCGATCATCAACTTCGGCGGCTTCAAGAACATCATCGAAACCCTCGGCTCGGTTCGCATCTGCGTCAGCCAGGAGGTCCAGTCGATCCACATGTCGTACGTCGACGGCAAGCCGATGTGGAACGCGGACGCCAAGAAGACCGGCAAGCCGATGAAGCCCGTGGTGCACAAGAAGGGCTGCCGGGAGATGGAGGGTTGGGAGGCGCTGGACTACTCCCGCCAGCGCAAGACTCTGAAGAACGGCGACTACGACCGCCAGCAGAACCAGCAGCAGCTCATCAAGGCGATGGCGAAGAAGGCCACGCAGAACGGCACGCTGACCAACCCGCTCAAGCTGAACGAGCTGATCACGGCGGCCGGCAAGGCGTTCATCCTCGACGTCGGCGGGGTGCCCGTCGCCGACTTCGTCTTCACGATGCGTGGCGTCACCGGCAACGACCTGGTCATGCTGAAGACCAACGGCGGCACCTTCCACGGCGACGGCAGCCGGGAGACGCTGAGCCAGGAGACGCTGGACATGTTCCACGCGGTCAAGCAGGACAAGCTGGCCGAGTTCGTCTTCGCCAACCCTCAGGTGATATCCAGCCGCACATAGCGCCGGCCCTGCCCGGCCCGCCCGAGCGGGGCGGCCGGGCAAACTCGGTGAAGCGGCCCGGGACCACGGAGCCGCCCGTAGCCTGACGTGAGAGAGATTCACGTACGGCCGCGGGGAGGGGTCACGTCCAGATCGGCGCGCGACGGTCGGGCACGGACCGGGGCCGACGCCCGGGCCGCCCGGCCGCGCCGCGCCCGCTGGCCCCGCGTCCTGCTCGGCCTCGGCCTGGCCGTGGTGCTGCTGGCCGGGCTCGCCGTGGTCGGCCTCCGGGTGCTCGGCAACCGGTACGAGCGCACCGTGGTGCGGGAGCAGTTGCTCGACCCCACCGCCCGGCGGGAGCGGACCGACCCCCACGGGCCGCTGAACTACCTGCTCGTGGGGACCGACCGGTGGCAGAGCGGCAGCGCGGCGGACCGCCGGTCGGACAGCATCCTCATCGTGCACGTGCCCGCCGGCGGGCGCGAGGCGTACCTCGTCTCCGTCCCCCGGGACCTGCTGGTCGCCATCCCGCCCGGCAACGGCTTCGGCGGCGGGCAGGACAAGATCAACGCGGCGTACGAGCACGGCGGGGGCGGCGAGCCGGGCACCCGGCTGCTCTCGGCCACCCTGGCCCGGCTGACCGGGATCCGCTTCGACGGCGCCGCCCTGATCGACTTCTCCGGCTTCCGCAAGGTCATCGACCTGCTCGGCGGGGTACGCATGTGCGTGGACACCGAGGTCCGCTCGATCCACACCGACCGGGTCTTCCACCCCGGCTGCCAGCAGATGGACGGCGGCGAGGCGCTGGACTACGTCCGCCAACGCTACGACCTGCCCGGCGGTGACTACGACCGGCAGACGCACCAGCAGCAACTGCTCCGGGCCCTGCTGGAGCGCACGAACGAGACGTCGCTGCGGACCAATCCCGTCAAGCTCGACCAGGTGATCCGGGCGGTGGGCAGCTCGCTGACCGTGGACACCAACGGCGTACCGCTGGAGGACCTGGTCCTCGCGCTGCGCGACCTGCCGGCCGACGCGCTGCGGGGCGTGCAGGTCCCCTCCCACCCGCAGACCATCGACCAGGTGTCGTACGTGGTCCTCGACAACGGCGGGAACGGGCTGTTCGAGGCGGTCCGCGGCACCCGGGTGCCGGAGTGGGCCCGGGCCAACCCCCGGTGGGTCACCCGACTGTGACGTGCGGGACGCCCCACCTCGCCGCACCCGGCCCCACCGACCGCCCGGCGACGGTCGGCCGGGCGAGGTTCTAGGCTTGGCGCGTGTTCGGACCCCAGGTTCCCACCGTGACCGTGCCCGAGATCGCCGACGACACCTACCTGCTCGACGTCCGCGAGGACGACGAGTGGGCCGCCGGCCACGCTCCCGGCGCGCACCACCTGCCGATGATGGAGCTGCCGGCCCGGATCGCGGAGGTGCCCGCCGACCGCGACGTCGCCGTCATCTGCCGCTCCGGCGGGCGCTCCGCCCAGGTCGTCGCCTACCTGATGCGCAACGGCTGGGACCAGGTGCGCAACGTCGCGGGCGGGATGGACGAGTGGGCCGCCGCCGGGAGACCCGTCGTCGGCGGGAACGGACAGCCGGGCCACGTCCTCTAGGCGGGCGGAATGGGCGCACCCCTGGTCTTCGCGCACCGCGGCTCCTCGTACGACCTGCCCGAGCACACCCTCGCCGCCTACCTGCGCGCCCTCGACGAGGGTGCGGACGGGCTGGAGTGCGACGTCCGGCTGACCCGGGACGGGCACCTGGTCTGCGTGCACGACCGCCGGCTCGACCGCACCAGCAACGGTCAGGGCCTGGTGAGCACGCGTACCCTCGCCGAGCTGGAGGCGCTGGACTTCGGCTCCTGGCACCCCCGCAGCGTGCCCGCCGACGGGGACGAGGTGCTGGACGAGTCGCACACCCGGCTGCTCACCCTGGAGCGGCTGCTGGACGCGGTGCTCGCCGCCGGGCGGCCGGTCCGGCTGCTCGTGGAGACCAAGCACCCCTCCCGCTACGGCGGCGACGTCGAGCGCCGGCTCGTCGCGCTGCTGCGCCGGTACGGCCTGGCCGAGCCGAAACCGGACGATCCGGTACGCGTCACCGTCATGTCGTTCTCCGCGCTGGCCGTACGCCGGACGCGGGAGCTGGCCCCCGCGCTGCCCACGGTGCTGCTGCTGGAGGTGCTGCCGCCCTGGCTGCGGGCGGGGCGGCTGCCCTTCGGCGCCCGGATCGCCGGGCCCGGCGTGGCGCTGGTGCGGGCCCGCCCGCAGCTCGTGCCCGCGTTGCGGGCGGCGGGCAACCAGGTCTACGTGTGGACCGTCAACGAGCCGGCCGATCTGGACCTCGTCCTCTCCGCCGGGGTGGACGGCATCATCACCGACCGGCCGGCGCACGCGCTGGCCCACCTGGGCCGCTGACCGCGCGCCCGGACCGCGTCCCCGGCCCGCCCGGCCCGACGCGGGCGGCCCGGACCGGTGGGCGGGATACGGCCGGGCAGGGGTGTCCGGAAACCGACCGCCGGGGCACACTCGGGGCATGCCGGAGCGCACCGACCTCTCCGCTCTCATCGCCGGCCACACCGCGGTGATCGACTCGATCAACTCCGGCGGCGCCGGCGTCCCCGTCCTCACCCAACTGCTCCGGGTGGTCCGGCCCGCGCTCGACGCGGCGGGCATGGCCTTCGTCGAGTTCGCGCCGACCGGTGGCCGGGTGATCGCCGCCGCCGGCGCCGTCGAGTGGATCATCGGCCGACCCGTCCCGCCCGACGACCCGGCCGTCGCCTGCCTGCTCTCCGGCACCCGGGTACGCCAGGTCCGGACGGACCGGCTCACCGGCAGGCTCGCCGGCGAGCTGGCCGCACGCGGACTGCTCCGGATGGTGGTCGCCCGCGCGGAGATCGGCGGGCTGACCGTCGGCAGCCTGCACGCGCTCTACCCGGGCGAGGACGGGACGCGGGACGCCGGCCGGCACGACGCGATGGGCTACATCGCCTCCTGCATCGCCCACATGTACGGCGACCAGACCGGGCTGCCGGTGCACGGCGACGGCCCGGTGGTGGCGGCGCTGGCGGACGGGCTGGCCGTGGTCGACCAGGACGGGCACGTGCGCCTCTGGAACCCGGCCGCCGCCCAGGTCACCGGTCGTTCCGCGGCCGAGGCGCTCAACCGGCCGCTGCCCTTCCCGCTGCCGCCGTCCGGGCAGGTGCTCGACCACCGGCTGCCGGACGGCCGCTGGCTCAAGATCACCTCCGGGGAGCTGCCCGGCCCCGGCACCCTGCACGTGGTGACCTTCCGCGACGTCACCGACCAGCAGCGGCGCGACCACGACCGGGACCTCTTCGTCGCCGTGACCAGCCACGAGCTGCGTACGCCGGTGACCGTGATCAAGGGCTACGCCGACACGCTCACCGACCACTGGGAGTCGCTGACCGAGACCGACCGGCGGCAGGCGGCCCGGGTCATCGGGCAGCGCGCCAACGAGCTGGCCCGGCTGGTCGACCGGCTGCTCTCGGCCGCCGCCGAGCCGGGCCCGGGCGACGAGCCGCCCGCCCCGTACGACCTCGGCGACGCGCTGCGCGCGACGGTGACCGACCTGCCGGCGGAGCTGCGGCACCGGCTCGTCCTCCGCCTCCCGGCCAACCTGCCGAAGGCGCTCGGCCACCGGCCCAGCCTGGCCACCGTGCTGACGGAGCTGTGCACGAACGCCGGCAAGTACTCCCCGCCCGACTCCCCCGTCGAGATCAGCGCGGACGCGGACGGGGCAACCGTCTCCTTCCGGGTCAGCGACCGCGGCATCGGCATCCGGCCGGAGCACGTGGAGCGCGCGTTCGACCGGTTCTGGCAGGGGGAGTCGGGCGACCGCCGCCGCTATCCCGGGGCCGGTCTCGGTCTCTATCTCGTCCGCCGGATCGTTGAACAGCAGAATGGATGGGTATTCCTCCGGCCGAGGGCCGGTGGCGGTACGGTCGCAGAGGTGCGGCTGCCGCGCGGGGGACCGGCGACGGGCGGCGGGGCGTGAAGGGGCGAAGGTGTCGACGGGAGCTGCCGAACGGGCATGGTGCGTGGTGGTGCCCCACCACGCCACGGGGGCACGACAGGCGCGGCACCGGCTCGCCGACGAGCTGACCGGCGTCGTACCCCCGCCGCTCCTGGCCGACCTGGTCGCGGTCCTGGCCGAGCTGGTGGGCAACGCGGTCCGGCACGCCGACCCGCTGCCCGGCGGGGTGGTCCGGGTTGCCTGGCGACTGCGCAGCTCCGCCGCCGGCCAGCAGGTGCAGCTCCGGGTCACCGACGGCGGCGCCGCCGCGGGCCCGCGGATGCGGGTGGCCGACACGGACGCCGTCGACGGCCGCGGCCTGCACATCGTCGCGGGGCTGGCCGACCGCTGGGGCGTCGAGCGCGACGGCCTGGGCCAGAGCGTGTGGGCCGAGTTCGACCCGGCCGACGTCACCCGGTCGGACCTGGCCGTGGCCGGCTGACCGTCCCCGACAGGCGGGTCCTGCCCACGCCGGCCGGCTGCGGCCTCTAGGCTGTGTCGCCGTGAGCAAGCGTCGAAAGAGCCAGCGGGCCGCCGAAGCCACCCCCAAGCGGGAGAAGGTGCGCGACATCTTCGTACCCCGACCGTTCGAGGGGCTGACCGACGAGCCGGAGTGGATCGCCCTGCGCGAGCTGGTGCCGGCCGCCTCCGCGCCGCTGCGGCTCGCCCCCGCCCTCGTCGAGGAGTTCGGTGACCGCGAGGTCGTCCTCGCCACCGTGTTGCCGATGGCCGCCCCGGCCGTGACGAAACCGGACGGCCGGGTCCTCGTCGGGCTCCAGCGCCACCAGCAGTCCGGCGACGTCTCCCGGGACCTGGCCGAGGCGCTGCTCTGCGCGCTGCGGGCTGAGCCGGGCCGCCCGGTGGCCGTGCCGCCGCTGCCCGGACCGGGCCCCCGCCTGCAGGACGTCCTGGTCGACGGTCCGCTGGAGATCACGATGCACGACGGGTTCGAGTTCTGGCTCGACCCGGGGGCCGGTGACGACCCGAACGTGCAGGCGTCCCTGGAACGCGCGAACGCCGCGATCTACCCGACCGTCCGGCTCGCCGCCGCCCGGGCCGCGTACTGGTGCCAGGTGCCGGAGAAGGCGCACGTGCGCTGGGTGCTGCCCGACGACGAGGACGCCGCGCTGGACGCGCTGGCCCGGCTGAGCGTGGCCGGCACGCTGACGCTCGGCGAGAACACCCGGTTCGCCGGCATGTTCCGGGCGCACGGTCGGCTGGTGCCGGTCTGGGACCTGCCCGAGGACGTCCCGGCTGCCGACTGGGAGCAGCCGGTCACCGAGTTCGCCAAGCGGTACGCCGAGGCGCTCGCCGACGCCGCCCCGCTGGACGCCGCCGGCCGGCGCGCCCGGCACGGCCTGCTCGGCCGCCAGCTCACCCTGCGCTGAGCCCCGGCCCCGCCCCGCTTCCCGGCGTCGGCGGGGCGTCGTCCGGCCGCCCGCCGACGCCCGAGGGGTCAGGAAGGGCGCCTTCCATTACCGGAAACGTGCGGAAGGGCCCTTCCTCCCCCGCCGAGCGGCTCGCGGACCAGGGGGCAGGACATGCAGCGCGGCCCGCCCCGGCCGGAGCCGAGTTCGGAGCCGGCGATCGGGATGACCTCGATGCCGGCCCGCTCCAGTTGCGCGTTGGTCTCCGTGTTGCGCTCGTAGCCCACGCAGAGCCGGGGCGCGAGGGCGAGGGTGTTGTTGCCGTCGTCCCACTGCTCGCGTTCCGCGGTGACCGGGTCCAGGCCGGTGTCGATCACCCGGAGCTGGGCCAGGTCCATCGCGTCGGCGGCGGCCCGCAGGAACGGCGCCGGGCCGTCCACCCGCGGGTCCTCCCCGTCCGCCCCGGCGATCACCGTGTACGCCGACAGGGTGTGGGCGATGTTCGGATACATCAGCACGGCGTCGACGTCCACCATCGTGCAGACGGTGTCCAGGTGCATGGTCGCCCGCTCCTGGGCGATCGGCACGACGAGGATGGTGTGCGCCAGCCCGGCGGCGAAGACCTGCCGGGCGAGGCGTTCCGCGCCGGCCGGGGTGGTCCGCTCGCCCACGCCGACGGCCAGCACCCCGGGCGCGAGCAGCAGCACGTCGCCGCCCTCCAGGTGCTCCAGCTCCGGGTGGTAGACGAACTCGGTGCCGGCGAAGCGCGGGTGGTGCCGGTAGATCGCGTCGGTCAGCGTGGTCTCCCGTCGCCGGGCCGGCATCGCCAGGCTGGTCACCCCGACCCGGTCGCCGATCCAGAGCGAGGAGTCCCGGGTGAAGAGCAGATTGGGCAGCGGGTCGATGACGAAGTCGTGCCGGTCCATCAGGGTGTAGACCAGGCCGCCCGGCCGTTCCCGGCTGACCCGCAGTTCCTCGTGGGCCAGCCCGGCGATGAGCACGTCGGCGAGCGCGGCCGGGTCGAGGTACGCGAGGTGGTCGGCGACCCGGGCGCGCAGCGAGTCGCCGAGCCGGGGCGAGCGCAGCACCTCCTCGGTCAGCTCGGCCCGCGCGTCGGTCACGGCGAGCGTCTCGGCCAGCAGGGTGGCGAGGTAGAGCACCTCGATCCCGCGCTCGCGCAGGGCGGCGGCGAAGGCGTCGTGTTCCTCCTGGGCGCGCCCCACCCAGGGAATGGCGTCGAAGAGCAGCGAGTCGTTGTTGCGTGGGGTGAGCCGGGCGAGCTCCGGGCCGGGCCGGTGCAGCAGCACGGTGCCGAGCCGGCCGACTTCGCTGTCCACGTAGTGGGTCACCATCGCAGCGTAGGGCAGGGTTTGGCGGCATCCGATAAAACGTTGGTGGATGAATATGGCATTCATCCGCACTCACTCCGGCGTTCCAACTTGCCGACACGGGGGACTGGCAACGTAGGGTAGTGAGGTCATAACTTCGAGGGACCTTTTGCCGGAGGTCGCGATGACTGTCTTTCCCGCTCGTCGAGCCGTACCGCCCGCCCGGGCACTGCCGCCCGCGGCGGTGCCACATCCCCGCGTGGAGTCGCCGGGGGTGCTCACGCCGGTCCGTCCGTCCCCGTTGGAGTGGGCCCGCCGCCGGCGGGCGGAGCGGGGCGCCCGCCGGCTGGAGGCGGCCGGCGCGCGGGCGCTCGGCCAGCTCGACCACCTCGGGCCCGCCTGGCACGTCATCGAGTGGCCCCGCACGGACGCCTCCGACCTGTTGCTCGACCACGAGCGCGACGAACGCGCCGGCTTCCTCGCCATCGGGCCGAGCGGGCTCTTCGCGGTCACCATCGCCGACCACGGCCGGGCCCGGGTGCTCGTCGCCGGCGACGTGGTGCAGATCAACGGCAAGCGACCGCCCTACGTGGCGGAGGCCCGCCGCGACGCCAAGCGCGCCAGCAAGGCGCTCTCCGACGCGGTGGGGCTGCCGATCCCGGTGACGCCGGTGCTGACATTCGTCGGCTCCGGCGTCATCAGCGTCTACGGCCTGCCGAAGGACTGCCTCATGGCCACCCACCGCGAGCTGGACCGCCTGCTCGTCGCCGGGGGCAGCCGGATCAGCCCGGCCACCGCCGAGAAGCTGTCCCGGGTCGCCCAGCACCCGGGCACCTGGATGAACGGCGCCTACCGGCCGGCCGCCGACTACCGTTGGTACGAGGACGGCCGAACGGCCGCTGACAAGCCGGCCGGCCGGCGGTAACGTCACCGGCGACGCCACGCGGCCCGGGTGCAGGTCGGCACCCGTCGGTCGCGCCGTCGCCGGCCGCCCGGTCGGGGCACCCCATCACCACCGGCGGCCCGGTGACCGCAGCGCGGTCGGCGGCATCCGCGGCGACCGGCTAGCGTGGACAGACCGTCGGTGTACATAGGAGGCGCGGTGGCCCACGTCGAACTCTCGCTCTCTGAAGTGTTCGTGCCGGCGGCGGGGACATCGACAGAGCTGGGGTCCGACAACTTCGGGCAGTGGTCGTCGACCGTCTCCCACGCCGACGAGCCGTGCCTGCTGATCGACGCCGAGACGAGGGTTATCGCCGTCTCCGCCTCGGGCTGCGAGCTGCTCTGCCTGGGCACCCCGGAGGACGTGATCGGGTTGCCGCTGCTCGACGGCGGGCTCCGGCTGCTCGACTTCACCGCCAACCGGGGCGAGCTGACCGAGCCCGAGATCGACAAGATCCCGCCGCTGCTGGCCCTGTCCTCCGGGCGCCTGGCCCGAGGGCTGCTCCGGGTCCAGGCCGCGTCGGCCGACCGGCCGGACTCGACCGTGGACGCGATCTCCACCCCGGTGCTCACCGACGGTTTGGTCGCTGGTTCCCTCACGTTCTTCTGCGAGGTCTGACCTGCGGCGGGATGTGGCGTTCGCCGCACGCGGCGAATCTGGGGCGGGCGCTCTCCGAGGCCGTAAGGTGCCCTCATGCTCGATATCGCTCTGCTGCCGGGGGAGTACGCCGTGTGCCGGATGGCCGCCGGCTCCGCCCTGCCGCCCGAGCTGACGGGCGGGTTGAGCGGCGGCGACGTCGTCACGGTGAGCTGGACCGCCGACGGGATCTCGCTGATCTGCCCCGCCGACCGGGTGCCGGAGCAGGTCGCCACGGAGACGGCCTGGCGCTGCCTGCGGGTCACCGGGCCGCTCGACCTGGCCGTGAGCGGCACCCTCGCCGCGCTGGTGGACCCGCTCGCCGCCGCCCGGGTCAGCGTGGTCGCCTTCTCGACGTACGACACCGACTACCTGCTGGTTCCCTCGGTACGCCTCGGCGAGGCGACCGCCGCGCTGGAGCGGGCGGGCCACCGGGTCCTCGCCTGACCTTCACCCGGCCGCCGGTTCCTCCTAGGATGGGCTCGGCCTCCCGGCCGCAGCGACGCTCCCCGATGTCCCGAGGATCGGCCCGTGCCGCCCACCCCCTCGCGCCCCGCCGCCCCCGACCACCCGACCGGCCACCCCGCCCGGCGCGGCCGGCTCCTGGCCGCCGTGCTGCTGGCCGCGGTGCCGCTGGCCGGCTGCGGCACGCCGCCTGAGCTGCGGAACGCCGCCCCCACCACCGTCCCGACCCGCGCCGCCCCGAGCCCGGCCGGCACACCGACCTTCACACCGACCCCGCCCCCCGCCACCGGCCTGCCCGGCGCGGCCACCCCGACCGCCGACTCCGGCCTGGTCGCGGTGCCGTGCACCGACGGCCCCTCCGGGAAGCGGATCGTCGACCTGGTGCGCGGCCGGGGCGGGGTGCTCCCGGGCGGCGCCCGGGTGCGGGTGCGGACCGGCCCGCTCTGCGCCGGGGGGTGGCACTACACGGTGCTCGACGTGACCGGGCACGAGGACCTCCAGGTGGTCACCGAGGGCCGGGCGAGCGCTCCGCGGCTGGTCACCGCCGGGACCGACGTCTGCACGGTCGAGGTCCGGGCCGCCGGGCCGCCCGGCATCCGGACCCTGGTCTGCGACGGCGGGTCGGCCGGCGTACCGGGTGCGTAGGCTGTCGCCATGCCGGGAACACCGCCGACGCGCTTCGTCTACCTCGGGCCCGAGGGCACCTTCGCCGAGCAGGCGCTGAACACCATTCCCGCCGCCGAACGGGGCAGCCGCGCACCGGCCCGCAGCGTGCCGGAGGCGCTGGACGGCGTACGGGCCGGGGAGGCGGACGCCGCCCTGGTGCCGCTGGAGAACTCGATCGGCGGCGCGGTCGGGGTGACCCTGGACGAGCTGGCCGAGGGGGAACCCCTGGTGATCACCCGTGAGGTGATCCTGCCGGTCGAGTTCGTGGTCGCCGCCCGGCCCGGCACGGCGCTCGCGGAGGTCCGCAGCGTCGCCGCCCATCCGCAGGCGTCCACCCAGTGCCGGGGCTGGCTGCGCGCCCACCTGCCGGACGCGGTCGTGGTCGACGTGCTCTCCAACGGCGCGGCCGCGGCCGGCGCCGCCGCCGGCGAGTACGACGCGGCGATCTGCGCCCCGATCGGGGCCACCCGGCACCGGCTCGACGTGCTCGCCGACAAGATCGCCGACCACCCGGACGCGGTGACCCGCTTCGCGCTGGTGTCCCGCCCCGGCCCGCCCCCGCCGCCGACCGGCGACGACGTGACGTCGCTGGCGGTCTACATCGCCCACGACCGGGTGGGCGCGCTGCTGGCGGTGCTGATGGAGCTGGCGGTCCGGGGCATCAACATGACCCGGATCGAGTCCCGCCCGACCGGCGAGGCGCTCGGCCGGTACGTCTTCTTCCTCGACTGCAGCGGGCACGTGGCGGACGTCCGGCTCGGGGAGGCGTTGCAGGGGCTGCGCCGGGTCTGCGCCGACGTGCGTTTCCTGGGCTCGTACCCCCGGCACCGCTGGACCGCGGCGGCGGGCGACCGGCCGGTCCCCGCGCCGCCCGGCCTCTCGGACGCCGACTACGCCGACGCCGCCGCCTGGCTGGCCCGCCTGCGCGCCGGCGACCTCACCTGACGACACCGCCCCCGATCGCGGCGGACCCGGCGGGGCCGGGCGAGACGCGGGCGGGGGCGGTACGCCTGTGGGGCGCGGGTCAGCTGAGCAGGCCGCCGAGCAGTCCGCCCTGCTGTTCCTGGGCGCCGCTGCCCATGATCGGCGGCTCCTCGGAGGGCTGCACGACGACGAAGCCCTGGCCGGCGAAGCTCATCGTGAACGCCTCGCCGGTGCGCCGGCCGAGCAGCGTGCCGAGGCCGAGCTGCTCCGCCCGGTGGTAGCCGGTCTGGAGGTTGGCCGACCAGCAGACCGCCGCCTGCGGGTCGACGTAGGTGGGAGCGTCGACGTTGAGCACGACCGGCGTGCCCTTGGTGGTGATGGCGATCCGGCCGTGGCCGGTGAAGACGCAGTTGAACAGGCCCGACGAGGAGGCCATGCCGGCCCCGCCCACCATCCGGATGTCGTACTGGAGGGTGGAGTCGAACGCCAGCACGCTGGAGCCGTTGATGGAGAGCGCGTCGCCCGGCTCCAGGTCGATGACGTGCACGTCCTTGGCGAAGTCGGCGAGGAAGACGTCACCCCGGCCGGTGACCTTCATCAGCGGGACGCCCTCGCCGGTCAGCTTCTGCTTGAGGAACTTGCCGAGCCCCCCGGAGCCGAGCGCCTGGAACTGCACCTGCCCCTGGTAGGCGACCATCGACCCGACGCGGGCCATCGCCTCGCCGTTGAGTTCGATCTTCAACATCTTGGAGTTCTGCAGCCGCATGCCGGGCTGCGCGGACTCCTTCTCCAGGTTCTCCGCGGAGAAGAGCTCGCTGCGCATGGAAGTGCCTCCTGATTTCGCGATGCCTGGACCGACGGTAGGCGTACGCCGCAACCGTCGACCACCGGCCGACCGGCCCGGCCCATCCGCCGGTCGGCGCGACCCGCGGCCCGCCCGCCGGTGGCGGCACCGGTCGCGCGCCCGCTAGCCCCAGCCCAGCTCGTGCAGGCGCTCGTCGTCGATGCCGAAGTGGTGGGCGATCTCGTGCACCACCGTCACCGCGACCTCGTCCACCACGTCCTCGTCGTCGTCGCAGAGGCGCAGGATCGGGTTGCGGTAGATGAGGATGCGGTCCGGCAGCACGCCGGAGTAGTCCCAGCCCCGCTCGGTCAGGGCGTGGCCCTCGTAGAGGCCGAGCAGGTCCTCGCCGGGGGGCGGGTCGTCCTCCACCAGGATCACGACGTTGCTCATCAGGGCGAGCAGTTCCTCGGGCACCTCGTCGAGCGCGTCGCCGACCAGCTCCTCGAAGCGCTCGCGGCTCATCTCCACCGGCACGCGCCCATTCTGCCCGACGGCGCGGCCCGCGCGACCCGGCCAAGATCGGCGCGCCTCCACCGGAAGGGTGGCTCCCCGTGGAGGCGTACGCCGACGGCGGAGGCGCTCAGGAGGCGAGGCGGGCGGTCAGGGTGATCTGCGCGCCCGGGGAGAGCAGCCGGGAGATCGGGCAGTTCTCCTTGGCCGTCTCGGCGAGCTTGGTGAACTGCGCCTCGTCGATGCCCGGCACGTCGCCGACCGTGTCGAGCTCGATCCGGGTGACGGTCATCCCGGCGTCGGTCTTGTCCAGGTGGACCTTGGCGGTGGTCTCCACCGAGGAGGGCGGCGAGCCGGCCTCGGCGAGGGCCTTGGAGAACGCCATGGAGAAGCAGCCGGCGTGCGCGGCCCCGATCAGCTCCTCCGGGTTGGTGCCCTCACCCTCCTCGAAACGCGACTTGAAGGAGTAGTTCCCCTCCAGCCCGCCCTTGCCGGTGCGGACCGTGCCGGACCCCTCGGTGAGGTTGCCCTGCCAACGTGCGGAAGCGGTACGGATAGGCATGCCCCCGACGCTATCGGAAAGGGCACCCACCGGCGACCGTTCACGCTCCGCGTCCTCGGGTGCGTACTGTGTCATGATTCGGCTCAGGCCCGCGAACGCGGAAGGGTGGCCGATGTCCCAGGATCTCCCCATTCCCCGCCAGGACCACCGGTCCGACGGCACCGCCGTCGTGGAGTGGGGCGGGGCGGAGGCGGCCCCGCCGGGCCGGCTCGGGCGTACGCTCTCCGACCTGGGCCGGGACCGTCGGCTGCCGCCGCTGCTGGCGGCGCTGGGCGCGGTGGCCGCCGTCGCCTCCCTGCTCGGCGAGTGGCAGGTGATGACGATCCCCAACGCCGGCCCGCAGGGCAACACGCCGGTGCGGGTGCCGGGTGGGGTGTCCGACATCGGCGGCTTCGGGGTCGGCTACCTGGTCGGGCTGCTGGCGCTGGCCTGCGCGGTGGCGCTCGCGCTGCGCGGCACCGCTGGGGTGCGGCGCAACGTCCGGCTCGCCGGCCTGACCCTGGCCGGGGCGCTGCTGGCGCTGCTGGCCGCGACCGCCGCCTCGCTGGACGAGGCGGGCCAGCGCGTCTTCTTCTACTCGACGGACGACGGGTTCCGGGTCGAGTACGGCCGGGGCCTGGTGGCGGCGTTCGTCGCGTGCGCGCTCTTCGCGGCGGCGCTGAAGCTGGCCCCGATCGGGGCGGCCACGCCGGGCGAGGAGGCCGCCGACGAGGGAGCGGCCGCCGACGAGGGGGAGCCGGTCGACCGGCGCCGCCGGAGTCTCAGGGCCCGCGACCTGGAGGACGACGCGCTGCCCCCACCGGCCGACCTCACGGTCGGGCCGGCCGTCCCCTTCGCCCGCCCCGAGCCCCGCGACTGACCCGGCCGTCCGCCGCGCCCTCGCCGGGCCCGACCCGCTCCCGTCGCCGGCCGCCACGGAACCGGTCGGACCGGGCCGTGCCGGTCCCACCCGGCCCGCTCCGGCACCCGGCCCGCTCCGGCACCCGGCCCGCAGCCGCACCCGGCCCGCTCAGGGGGCGGCCCAGCGGACCTCGCCGTCGACCAGTTCGTCGGTGGCGCGCAGGCCGAGCCGCTCGGCCACCCGGGCGGAGGCCCGGTGGTCGGGGTGCACGTGCGCGACGAGCGCCGCGATGCCCTGCTCCGCCAGCCAGCCGACCATGCCGGCCGCGGCCTCGCCGGCGTAGCCGCGGCCCTGCTGCGGTGCCACGACCACCCAGGCCAGCTCGGCGACCGGCCGGTCGCCGTCGAGCCGCACGGTGGCCTGCACGGTCCCGACCGCGTCGCCGGTGTCCCGGTGCCGCACGACCCAGTTGAGCCAACCCTCCCCGCCGTCCGGGGACCGCCCGACCGTCTGCCGGCGGTAGCGCTCCCGCAGCTGCTCGGGGTTCGCCGGGCTGCCGCCCGTGTACTCGTGCAGGGCCGGGTCGTCGAGGAGCGGGGCGAGTTCCTCGGCGTGGTCGACACGGAGGGGCTCCAGCAGCAGCCGCTCCGTGCCGATGATCTCCGCCACCGGCCAGTCCCGCTCTCCCATCCGCCCACCGTACGGCCGCCCCGCCCGGACCGGGACGGGGACACCGACGGGCCGTCGTCCGTTGGCACCGACTTCGCCCAAAGGCAATGGTCGGTACCTGCCGCGCGAGGTACGGTTGCTGCCCGCCGTCACTCAGGGTCGAGGCACCGACGACCGAAACGGCTGGTTGCGGCGGCGGCGGGCGAAGGAGGAACGATGACCCGCCCGGGCCTGCCCAAGCTGATCGCCACCGATCTCGACGGGACGCTCGTCCGCAGCGACGAGACCGTCTCCGCGTACACCCACGGGGTGCTGGACCGGGTGCGCGCCGCCGGGATCCCGGTGGTCGGCGCGACCGGCCGCGGTCCCCGACTGGCCGAGCTCACCCGCAACGACATCCGCGCCGCCGACTTCCTGGTGATGGCGGGCGGCGGTCGCGTGGTCGACCAGAGCGACCCGGCCGGGCCGGTGGTGCTGCGCGACGAGCGCCTTTCCGCCAAGGTGCTGGCCACGCTGCTCGCCGACCTGGAGGTGGCGGTCGGGCCGCTGACGGTGATGGTCGAGGCGTCGGACGAGCACGACGCGCCGCTCTGGGGCGACTACCACCCGAGCTGGCCCTACCAGGACGCGTTCGAGGCGCGCAGCCGCGCCGAGTGCCTCTCCTGCGACGTGATCAAGGCGTTCGTCCGGACCGCCGACCACCACGTCGACGAGTTGCTCGCCGTCGCCCGGGAGATCGTTCCGCCGGAGGTCGCCACGCTCACCCAGGCGGGGCTGGGCTTCGTGGAGATCTGCCCGCCGGGGGTGGACAAGTCCACCGGGCTGGCCGTCGTGGCGCAGCGGCTCGGCGTTGACCCGGCCGAGGTGCTGGTCTTCGGCGACATGCCCAACGACCTGCCGATGTTCGCGTGGGCCGGCTGGGCCCGGGTGGCGGTCTCCAACGCCCACCCGACGGTCCGCGCCGCCGCCGACGAGGTGACGCTGCGGAACGACGACGACGGGGTGGCGGTGTACCTCGATCGACTACTGTCCCGCTGATGGGAGAAGCACCTCGGCTGATCGCCACCGACATCGACGGCACCCTGCTACGGGACGACCGCACGCTCAGCCCGCACACCGCCGACGTGCTGGCGCGGATCTCCGCGCGGGGCACGCCGGTCGTGCTGGTCACCGGCCGTCCGATCCGCTGGCTGAAGCTCGTGTACGACCAGCTCGCCGAGCCGCTGCCGGCGATCTGCGCCAATGGCGCGGTGGTCTACGACCCGGCCGCCGACGAGGTGCTCCGGGCCGACCCGCTCGCGCCGGAACTGCTCGCCGAGGTGGCCCGGCGGCTGCGCGCCGAGGTGCCCGACATCAGCTTCGCGGTGGAGATCGTCGACAGCCGGCAGATGCGGCACGAGGCGCACTACCCGCTGCGCTGGGACGCCGACCACGAGGCGATCCGGGCGGTCGAGACCCCGGAGGAGTTGCTGTCGGCGCCGGCGGTGAAGCTGCTGGCCCGGGCCGCCGACCAGGACCCGGACGCCTTCGTCGCGCTGGTCGCCGGGGCGCTGGAGGGGCTGGCCGAGGCGACCCACTCGTCGTACTCGGGGCTGGTGGAGATCTCCGCCGCGGGCGTGACCAAGGCGGCCGGGCTGGCGTGGTACTGCGCCCGGCTCGGGATCGACGCCCGGGACGTGGTCGCCTTCGGCGACATGCCCAACGACGTGCCGATGCTGACCTGGGCCGGGCGGGGGGTGGCGGTGGCGAACGCGCACCGCGCCGTCCTGGCGGTCGCCGACGAGGTGACCTCGGCGAACTCGGCGGACGGCGTGGCGGCGTACCTGGAGAAGGTCTTCGGGGTGGGCTGACGGCCGGCCGGGGGGCCCGGCCGGCCGTCACGCTCAGAGGTACTGGCCGGTGCTGTGCCCCTCGCCGCCCTGCGGCTGGCCCATGCCCGGCATGCCCGGCATCACGCCGCCGGGGCCGCTGGGCAGCGCCTGCCGGCCCGAACGCATCTGTTCGAGCTGGACCCGGGCGGCCATCTGCTGGGCGACCAGGGCCGCCTGGATGCCGTGGAAGAGGCCCTCCAGCCAGCCGACGAGCTGGGCGTGCGCGATGCGCAGCTCGCTCTCGCTGGGTGCCTTCTCCTCGGTGAAGGGCAGGGAGATCCGCTCCAGCTCGTCCCGCAGCTCGGGGGCGAGCCCCTCCTTGAGCTCGACGATCGACCGCTCGTGGATCTCCCGCATCCGGTGCCGGCTGGCGTCGTCGAGCGGGGCGGCCTTGACCTCCTCCAGCAGCTGCTTGATCATGCTGCCGATCCGCATCACCTTGGCCGGCTGCTCGACCAGTCGGGTGGGGTCCTCGCCGGCGGCCTCGTCGGTCTGCACGGTGCCGACCGGCCGCCCGTCCGGGCCGACCACCACCACCGTTCCGGAGTGACCGGTGCCGTCCTGGCCCGGCTCGTCGTTCTGTCCAGCGGAGTGCGTTTCGGTCATGGGATCCATCTTTACCCAGCCGCACGGCACACCGCGCCCGGGGACCGATCCCCGACGCCGGATCGGCGGGTGATCCGCGCTACGGTCGCGCCATGCCCGCCGACCCGCGCGCCGTACTCAGCCGCCCCGCCCCGGCCCCGGACGCCACCGTCTCCTACGGCGACCACCCGGACCATGTCGCCGACCTGCGCCGACCCGCCGGGTCCGGTCCGGCCCGGCCGCTGGTCGTGGTGGTGCACGGCGGCTTCTGGTGGGCCGAGTACGACCGGCGGCACACCGACCCGCTGGCCGCCGCGCTGGCCGCGCTCGGCCACCCGGTGGCCCAGGTGGAGTACCGCAGGACGGGGCAGCCGGGCGGCGGCTGGCCCGGGACGCTGACCGACGTGCTGACCGGCGTGACGGAGCTGCCCCGGCTGGCGGCCGAGGCGCTGCCCGGGCGGGTCGCCGCCGGGCCGCCGGTCCTGGTGGGGCACTCCGCCGGCGGGCACCTGGCGTTGTACGTGGCGGCGACCGCCCCGGCCGCCGTCGGCGGCGTACTGGCCCTGGCCCCGGTGTCGGACCTCGCCGAGGCGTACCGGCTGGATCTGGACTCCGGGGCGGTGGCCGCGCTGCTGGGCGGCGGCCCGGCCGACCTCCCCGACCGGTACGCCGCCGCCGATCCACGGTCACTGGTGCCCATTCCGACACGGACAGTAGTCATGCACGGCGCGCTGGACGAGCAGGTGCCGGTGGCGATGAGCCGCGAGTTCGTCGCGGCCGACCGGGCGGCAGGTGGCGACATCCGCCTCGTTGAGCTGCCAGAATGCGAACATTTCGGGCTCATCGACCCGGAGTCGACGGCATGGCCGGAGGTCACGGCTGCTCTTCGATCTCTACTGGAAGATCGCTAAGCATTGACGCAGCGTCGCTGACCCGGTAGAACGCCGAGGGGGCGCGATCCGCCCTGCAACGCTCCCTGGAAGGAACCCGGTGTCGCAGATGAACCGCAGGCGGGCACTCCAACTGCTGGCCGCGCTCGGAACGGCGGGTCTCGCCGCCGGCTGTGGCACCGATGCCGCCGAGGGCGAAGCGGCCAGCGACGGAAGCCCGATCAAGATCGGCCTCATCGCGCCCACCAGTGGAGGTCTCAAGGCGATCGGCGACGAGATCACCAACGGCTTCCAGCTCTTCCTCGACCTCAACGGAAACGGCCTGGGCGGACACCCGGTCACCCTGCTCACCGCCGACGAGGGCGAGAGCGTGAAGACCGGCAAGGCCGCCGTCGAGGGGCTGCTCAAGCAGGGCGTGCTCGCCCTCACCGGCGTGGTCGACTCGAACGTCATGTTCGGCATCCGGGACACCGTCGAGCAGGCCCGGGTGCCGCTGATCGGCTCCAACGCCTCGCCGACCAGCCTGCAGAGCGTCGTCTACATCTGGCGGACGTCGTACGTGCTGGACGAGGCGGGCCGGGCGCTGGGGCGCTACCTGCGGGAGCAGTTGGGATCCTCGGCGCGGCTGGCGATCATCGCGCCGGAGAACGCCGGCAGCCAGGACGTGGTGCGGGGCTTCAAGCAGGAGTTCGGCGAGTCCGATCCGCGCATCAAGGACCCGGTGACCTGGACGGGCGTCTTCACCAACCCGTCGAAGTCCGCGTACCGGGCCGACATCCGCACGGCGCTGGGCCGCAAGCCCGACGCCGTGTTCTGCTTCTACGCCGGGCCGGCGGCGGTCGAGTTCATCAAGCAGCTCCGCACCGAGGGCTTCACCGGCAAGATCTACGCCCCGGGCTTCCTCACCGAGGGCACCGTGCTGGAGGCCGTCAAGGCCGAGGAGGCGACGGGCATCCAGACCGCCCTCAACTACTCGGCCGACCTGAACAACAACGCCAACCGGCGGTTCGCCTCCGCGTACCGCAAGAAGCACGGCACCTCGCCCACCACCTACGCCATGGCCTCGTACGACGCGGCACAGGTGCTCGACCAGGCCATCCGGATCGCCGGCGTGACGCCCAACCCGCAGCAGGTCAACCTGGCGCTCGGCAAGATCGGCCAGATCGACAGCCCGCGCGGGGTGTGGCAGTTCAACCAGCCACGCACGCCGCAGCAGAAGTGGTACCTGCGCGAGGTGCAGCTCGACGGCCAGGTGCTGTCGAACGTGCTGGTCACGGAGCTGGCCACGCTCGGCTGACGGCCCGCACGACGCGCGAGGGGGCCGGCCTCCCCGCCCGGGAAGGCCGGCCCCCTCGTCGTACGCCTCGCTCAGCTCGCGCGGCTCGGCTCAGTGGCGCAGCTCGGCGATGCAGCACTTCACGCTGCCGCCGCCCTTCTTCAGCTCGGCCAGTTCGACGGGGACCGGGTGGTAGCCGGCCGCCTTCAGCTTCCCGGCCAGCCGGGTCGCCGCGCTGTTGAGCACCACGTTGAGCCCGTCGCTGACCAGGTTCAGGCCGAACGCCAGCGCGTCCTCGTCGTCCGCGACCACCGCGTCGGGGAAGAGCTGGGCGAGCACCTTCTGGCTGGCCGCCGAGAAGGCGCCCGGGTAGTAGACGATGTTCTCGTCGTCGATCGACGCCAGCGCCACGTCCAGGTGGTAGAAGCGCGGGTCGACCAGGCGCAGCGACACCACCGGGCGGCCGAGCGCCTCCTGCGCCTCGGCGTGGGCCGGCAGCTCGGTACGGAAGCCGTGCCCGGCGAGGACCAGCCCGCCGTGCGCCTCGGGCAGGTACGCGAAGTCGCCCTCGCCCTCGTTCGTCTCGCTCGGCGCGATGAACCGCCAGCCCTGCGACTCGTAGAACGCCCGGTGCGCGGCGGCCTCGGCGGCCCGCTGCTCGTGCTTGAACTGCGCGCCGTAGACGGTGCCGTCGACCACGAACGCGCCGTTGGCCGCGAAGACCATGTCGGGCAGGCCCCGCTCGGGCGTGAGCAGGTGCACCTCGTGGCCGAGGCCGACCAGGGTCTCCCGCAGCCGGTCCCACTGCTTGACCGCCAGCTCCGCGTCGACCGGGGTGCTGACGTCCATCCACGGGTTGATCGCGTACTCGACCGTGAAGTGCTCGGGCGAGCACATGAGATATGTCCGCTTTCGCGGGACTCGCTGCTGGTTCACGGTGACCAAGGGTAGGTACCGTTGAACTTTGGTAACAGCCACAACCATTGCTTCCCAGAGGCGGAACGTTGCAGATAGATGCCGTAGACCAGCGGATCATTGCGTTGCTCGTCGCGGACGCCCGCGCCTCGTACGCGGACATCGGACAACGGGTGTCACTCTCCGCCCCGGCGGTCAAGAGACGGGTGGACCGGCTGCGGGCCGCCGGGGTGATCCGGGGCTTCACGGCGGTCGTCGACCCGGCGGCCGTCGGCTGGACCACCGAGGCATTCGTCGAGCTGTTCTGCGCGGGCCGGACCACCCCGGCCCAGATCGGGGTCGCCACCCGCCGGCACCCGGAGGTGGTCGGCGCGTACACGGTCTCCGGCGAGGCCGACGCGCTCGTCCACCTGCGGGCCGCCGACATCGCGCACCTGGAGGCGGCGCTGGAGCGGCTGCGGGCCGAGCCCTTCGTGACCTCCACCCGCAGCACGATCGTGCTCTCCCGACTGGTCGAGTCCCCCGGCGTCGGGCCCTCCGGCGGCTGACCGCGCCGACCGGGCCCGGGGCGCGGCGGAAAGTGCCGGTGGTCGCCCTTGCCGCCGGTCACGAACTGCGGCGCGGAAGGTCCGGGCGGGTCGGAACCACACGCCGCGCGGCCGCGTCGAACCGGCCATGAGACGGGGAGCACACATCCTGGCGGCCGGCACGCTGGCCGCCCTCACCCTGCTCGGCGGGAGCGCGATTCCGCCGCTGCCCGGCGATCCGCCGCCACGGCACCTGCCGGCCGCGCCGGTGCTGGTCTCCTTCGACTCCTGCGCCGACGCGCTGGCCGGGCTGCGGGCCGCCGCCCGCGCGTCCGTCGGCCCGGGGGGATTCGGCGGCGGCTGGCGCACGGGGGTCGCCCTCAGCGCGGTCCCGGACGCCGCGCGGGCGGAGGCCGCAGCCGCCCCCGAGCACTCCACCACCAACAACCACGAGGCCGGCGCGGACGAGCCCGACCTGGTCAAGACCGACGGCCGGCGGATCGTGACGGTCAGCCGGGGGCTGCTGCGGGTGGTGGACCCGGCCGCCCGGCGGGAGACCGGGCGGGTCGACCTCACCGGGGCGCTGCCGGAGCTGGGGTGGGGGCAGCAGAGCCTGCTGCTGCACGGCGACCGGGCACTGGTGCTGGCCCAGGTGGGCGCCGGCGGGGCCAGGGAGTTCGCCGGGTCGCGGATCGCCGGCGTACCGCGGCTGATCCTGGTCGACCTCGCGGGCCCGCCGCGGGTGCTCGGCACCTACCGCATGGACGGGAGCCTGGTCGACGCCCGGCAGACCGGGTCCACCGCGCGGGTCGTCGTCCGCACCCGGCCCCGGCTGGAGTTCCCGTACGCGAAGCGCGGCACCGACGCGACGCGGACGGCGGCGAACCGGGCGGTCATCGACCAGGCCGGGGTGGAGGCGTGGCTGCCGGCGTACGAGTGGACGGCCGGCGCCCAGCGGCACACCGGGCGGGTCGGCTGCGACCGGCTGAGCCGCCCGCCCACCTGGTCCGGCACGTCGATGTTGACGGTGCTGAGCTTCGACCTGGCCGCCGACCGGCTCGGCGACGGCGACCCGGTCACCGTCGCCGCCGACGCGACCACGGTCTACGGCACCGGCCCGAACCTCTACCTCGCGGGCAAACGCCCGGTCACGGGTTGGCCCGCCGGGCCGCGCCGGGACCGGCCGGCGGGCGCACAGGTCACCGAGATCTACCAGTTCGACACCGGCGCGCCGGGGCGTCCCCGCTACCTCGCCGCCGGCGCCGTGCCGGGGTCGCTCGTCAACCAGTACGCCCTCTCGGAGTGGCAGGGGCACCTGCGGGTCGCCACCACCACCGGCAATCCCTGGGGCGCCCGCCCGACCTCCGAGTCCGGCGTGCACGTGCTGCGCCGGGACGGCGACGCGCTGACCCGGGTCGGCGCGGTCACCGGCCTCGGCCCGGGTGAGCGGATCTGGTCCGTACGCTTCCTCGGCGGCTCCGCGTACGTGGTCACGTTCCGGCGGACCGACCCGCTCTACGCGGTCGACCTGGCCGACCCGACCGCGCCCCGGGTCACCGGCGAGCTGAAGATCACCGGGTACTCGGCGTACCTGCACCCGCTGCCGGACGGGCGGCTGCTCGGCGTGGGCCAGGAGGCCGACCGACGGGGGCGGACGCAGGGGCTCCAGGTCTCCCTGTTCGACGTCCGCGACCCGGCCCGGCCGGCCCGGCTCGACCAGTGGCACGTGCCCGGGCAGTACTCCGCGCTGGAGTACGACTCGCACGCCTTCCTGCACCGCCCGGAGACCGGCCTGGTCGCCCTCCCGGTCGGCGACGACGTACGCCTGCTGCGGGTCACCGGGAGCGACATCGGCGAGGTCGGCACGGTGTCCCACCCCGGCGGGGCGGGCGCGGTGACCCGGTCGTTGCTGGTGAGTGACGTGCTCTGGACCGTCTCCGACGCCGGCCTGCGCGCCACCGATCCGACCACCGCCCGGAGCCTCGACTGGCTCCCTGTGACCTGATTCTCCCTCCCCGGCGGGTGGGGCCCGGTTTCTCGGGGTTTCCGGGCCCCACCCGTCTCAGCCGAGGAGGCTCCGGTCAGAGGTACATGCCGGTGCGGTGCTCACCCTGGTCACGCCTGACCGCCTTGTCGCCCTCGCCGAAGAAGCGCTTCCCGCCGAACTCGCCGTGCAGCCGGTCGTCCAGCTCGTCCGCGAGCCCCGTCATCACCTGCACGGCGAGCATCAGGTGGGTGGCCTGGAAGTTGCGGCCGAAGACCGGGATGGACGCCCACACGGTGTCGTCGGCGCAGTAGAGCCGGCCGATGGGCATCCGGTTGGTCAGCTCGGAGAGCTTCACGTAGAGCCGCTCGGTGGGCTCGACCTCGGTGAGCACCGGGGAGAAGACGTCCACCAGCGGCGGGTTGTCGCGGACCCGGACGAAGACCATCGCCGAGCCGGCGCGGATGTTGATGTCGCCGTCGGAGTCGACCTGCAACCGGTCCGAGTCCGACTTGAGCATGGTCGAGACGACCGTGCGGACCCGCTCGGCGAGCGCGGCCACGTCGCCCTCCGGGGCCTGGGCGGCGGTCGCCGCGGCGAGCGCCTCGTCCAGGTCGGCCTCCACGTCGCGGTCCGGGCCGAACTCGCTGCGCGCGGTGCCCAGCGGCTCCACCGGCAGCGGCTCCCCCTCGGCGTCGTGGATCAGGTAGACGAGGAAGGCGGGGTGCGGGGCGCCGTAGACGTCGCGCAGCGTCCGGGTGATCAGGGCCGCCAGCCGGGTGGCGTCGGTGGTGTTGCCGTCCAGCCCGAAGTGCTCGCCGGAGCCCGCCACCACGCCGGGCGGCGACCACCCGAGGGCGATCATGTCCGCCACCGCGGCCCGGTCCAGCCGGTAGCCCTGCGGCAGGGTGGCGTTGCCGACCGCGCGGGCCGCCAGCCGGCCCTCCTCGCCGACGTCGACGCTGACGGAGTAGACCGCGTCGCCGGTGCCGGAGGCGGTGGGGTCGAGCGTCAGCTCGACGTGCGTGCCCGTCGGCAGCGCCGCCAGCCGCTCGGCCAACGCCCGCGCGAACTCCCGCCACGCCTGGGTCACCTTCGCCCGCAGGTCGGCCGTGGTGGGCTCGTCGAGCAGGATCGGCTCGTGGTGTGCCGGCAGGGTGCCGGGCGTGTCACCGTTCGGCGCCGAGGGGTGGTCTGCCGTCATGATCGCCTCCGTCCGTCCAGGTCACCCTACCCACGGATCCTGGGGGACGAATCAGCCCGACAGCGATCGGACAACGACCTCAGGCGGGGCCCTCGCCGGCGCGTTCGGCGCCCAGTTCGACCGGCCACGAGGCGGCCAGCGCGCTGAGCCGGGCCGCAGCGCCCGCCGGGTCCGCGCCCCGGCCGACCGCCAGCCCGAGGAGGTACGCGGTGACGGGCGCGCCCGGCCGCAGCACCTGGTGCGCCACGTCCTTGGCCAGGTCGAGCACGGCCGGCACCGGCACCTGGGCGGGGTCAAGGCCCAGCTCGGCACAGGCCGCCGTCACCCAGTCGTCCATCACCGTCATCGCGCCCACTCCTCCGCCCGGCGTACGTCCTCGTCAGTGTCGCAGTCGAACCAGGGCGGCGGGCCGGCACCGGTCCACGGCACCTCGCGGACCCGCAGCCCGGCCAGCAGGGCCCGGATCGGCGCCCCGGCCAGCGACGCGGCACCGCCCCGCCCGGCACGGGTGGCCGGCTCAGGCGCGGTGGCCGGCTCAAGGGCGGTGGCCGGCTCAAGGGCGGTGGCCGGCTCAGGGGCGGCCCGCTCGGCGGCGAGGCGGTCCAGGGCGGCGCGCAGCGGGGCCACCCGCCACACCCCGCAGAGCGTCTGCCGCCGCCCGTCCTGGTCGACGTAGCAGGCGCCGTCGTGATCGGCGTCGAGCCGGTCGAGCAGCCCGCCGACGGCGGCACGGGTGAGCAGGGGCAGGTCGGCGGCGAGCAGTGCGACCACCGGCGTACCGGGGTCGAGCAGGGCCAGCCCGGCCGCGGCGGCGGCGACGGGACCCCCGCCCGGCGGCTCCTCCCGGGTCACCCGCACCCCGGCGGGCACCGGCCCGGGCGGGCCGACCACGATGCGCGGGGCGGCGTCGGCGACGGCGGCCAGCACCCGGTCCCGCATGGGCCGGCCGCCGATTACCCGGGCGGGCTTGTCCACGCCGCCCATCCGGCGGGCAGCCCCGCCGGCCAGCACCACCGCCGCGTACGCGTCGTCCACCCCGCCACGGTAGCCGCGCGGGGGCGGGGTGCAGGATGGCGGGATGGGACGGGCGACTGACCGACGCGGTGTGCTCCGCGTCGACCTCGACGCGGCGGACACCGGCCGCACCTCGCTACGCCGGCAGGATGCCCTCGCCGTGGAGGAGCCGCTGGAGATCCGGGTCGGTGCGGCGGGCCCCGGCCGGCGACGGCCGCTCGCGGTGACCATGCGTACGCCCGGCGAGGATCTGGACCTGGCGATCGGCTTCCTGCTCACCGAGGGGCTGATCCGTGCCGCCGACGACGTGCACACCGCGCAGCTCTGCGCCGGCGCGGAGACGCCCAACACGTACAACGTGGTGGACGTGGTGCTCGCGCCCGGTGTGCCCGAGCCCGCCACCGACCCGGCCCGGAACTTCTACACCACCAGCTCCTGCGGGGTGTGCGGCAAGGCGAGCATCGACGCCGTGCGTACCCGATCCGTCTTCGCGGTGGGTGACGACCCGCTGACCGTGCCGGCAGCGGTCCTGGTCGAGCTGCCGGACCGGCTGCGGGCGGCGCAGCGCGGGTTCGACCGCACCGGCGGGCTGCACGCGGCGGCCCTGTTCACGGCGGACGGCGAGCTGGTCGTGCTGCGCGAGGACGTCGGCCGGCACAACGCGGTCGACAAGGTGATCGGTTGGGCGGTCCGCGAGCGGCGGCTGCCGCTGGCCGGGCACGTGCTGCTGGTCTCCGGGCGGGCGAGCTTCGAACTGACCCAGAAGGCGTGGATGGCCGGCGTGCCGCTGCTCGCGGCGGTCTCCGCGCCGAGCAGCCTGGCGGCGGACCTGGCCGAGGAGGCGGGGCTGACCCTGGTGGGCTTCCTGCGCGACCGGACCATGAACGTCTACGCCCATCCCCGCCGGATCAAAGCCTGATCCACGTGCCGAGCAGTTCCAACCGGGCGGCGGCGTCCCGGGCCAGCAGGAAGCCGGCGATGCCGAGGACCCAGCCCAGCATGCTGCCGGAGGTCCGCACGATCCAGGCGTTGAGGCGGGCCAGCAGCGGCTCGACCAGCCTCGGCCCGGCCACCCGGGCCGCCAGCAGCAGCACCGCCGGCAGCACCATCACCAGGCAGTAGGCGGCGAGCAGCCCCACCACGGCCCCCGCGCCGAGCCCCGAGGTGGTCAGCAGGCCGACCGCGCCGAGGTACGGCAGCATCGTCGCCACCTCGGCGAGCGCCGCGAGCAGCGCCAGGCCGACCAGCCAGCGCGGCGAGGAGTCGCCGGCCGTGGCCCGGTCCCGCCAGCGCAGCACCCCGCCGCTGCGCCGGGGCCGCTTGCCGTCGTAGCGGAAGCTGAGCACGAACAGGCCGACCCCGAGGGCGAGCTGCGCCCAGAGCACGGGCCGGTTGTCCAGCGCGCCACCGAGCGCGTCGGCCAGCCGGCTGCCGCCCCAGACCAGTAGCAGCCCGACCGCGAAGTAGAAGGTGGCGATCGTGCCGAGGTAGGTCAGGATCCGCCGGACGCTGACCTTGCCGGGGGCGAGCAGCAGCCACACCGGGATGAAGAGCGTGCCGATGCTGGTGCTGTCGACCAGGGCCAGGCCGGCGAGCGAAAGCAGCAGTCCGACGCTCATGCCGGACGGTCGAGGGTAGCGGCATGTGATCGATTGTCGGGCGGTCCGGGACCGGTCGAGTCGCCCCGCGGGACGAACGTCGGCTACATCCTTCGACGGATGCCCGTGTTCGGGTGGGTGGTGGTGGAACGCTGTCGAGCTGCCCCGTCCATGAGACCGCCCGCGTACCGGCTAACCGCGGGCCCGCGCCCACCCGGTGAAGCGCTCGGTCAGGTCGCCCGGTGCCGGGGCGCGGTCCGACGCCGCGAGCTGTTCGCCCGCCTCCGCCTGGAGGGTCGCCAGGTGAACCAGCAGGGCCGCCCGGTCCGTCCGGTACTCGGCGAGCAGCCGCAACTTCGCGGCGGAACACGGCCAGGCGATCCCGCAGGCCGCGCAGCGCCAGGTGGGCCGGGTGGGCAGGTGCTCGGGGCGCCGCCGACTCACGCCGTCACCTGCACACGCGGGCGGCGGGCCGGGACAGCGGCCGGGAGCGTCGTACGCCAACGCACCCCCTCGCGCCGCACGTACAGCGAGCGCCGGTCCACGGCGTCGCCGCGCGCGTTCAGCTCGTAGACGTCGATCCAGCACCATCCGTGGTACGTGTGCCAGTCGGTCAGGACACGGATCACACGCACGGTGATCGGGCGGACGAACTGCGGGCTCGCGGATCGGGTCAGGCACAGGACGTCGCCGGAGGTGATCTCTCGCGGGCTCACCGTCTTTCCCTTCGTCCGTCGGCTGGAGGAGGGGGCCGCCACGGATGCTCGCCCGGCGGCGGCCCCCTCGCCGGCACGACCGGCGGGCTTCGGGTGCCTCCACCGGCTCGCGCCGTCTACACAGCACCTTGCCGAGGGTTGCCAGACAGTGACACCGCGTAGCAGTCTGTACCGGAATCATTCGGGACGTTCGAGTGAGGGATGGGGATGAACCGGGCGGTACAGGTAGCGATGGCGAAGGCCGGTGAGACTGCCGAGAGCCTTGCAGCTCAAGTCGGCGTTGACCCGAAGACGGCGGCGCGGTGGGTGAGCCAGGGACGAATTCCGCAGACCCGTCACCGTGCCCGCGTCGCCGAGATCCTGAACAAGGACATAGAGGAGCTTTGGCCGGACGCCCTGAAGCGCCGCGAGCCGGCCTGGTTCCAGCCATGGACGGACATCGAGCGCGAAGCGGCTGGGCTGCGGTGCTATGAGTCGACCGTCATTCCCGGACTGCTCCAGACCGAGGCCTATGCCCGCGCGGTGCTCGCGAGTGGTCCCCTGATAGCCGACGCAGACGGCTACGTCGAGACGCGGCTACGGCGGCAGGCTGCGGTGTTTGAGCGGCCCCGCCCGCCCCTGGCGGTCTTCGTGATCGATGAGGCAGCGTTGCGCCGAGGCGCGCCGGCAGTCATGGTGCCGCAGCTCGACCACCTGGCAGCGATGGCCGAACGGCCTAACGTCATGGTGCATGTCCTTCCGCTGGACGCGGGCCTCCACCCAGGCCAGGCGGGGCCGTTCGTGATTGCCACGACGAGGGACGGCGAGGACGTCGGCTACCTGGATGATCAGGCAACTGGACGCATCACTAATGACGTTGCTCCGCTCTGGGCCGTGTGGGATACCGTGAGATCGGTCGCGCTCCCGCGAAACCAATCCATCGACTTCCTAGAGGCAAGATCATGGCTGACCTGACCGGCGCGCGGTGGCGCAAGGCCACCCGCAGCAGCTCGAACGGCGGCAACTGCGTCGAGGTCGCCGACAACCTTCCTGGCGTCGTCGCCGTACGCGACTCGAAGGACCCGGCCGGCCCGGCCCTCACCTTCGGGCCAGCGGCGTGGCGCGCATTCGTTGCTCGGGTCGCCGAACGGGCCTGACCGCCCCCGCATGCGACGTCTCCGCACGGGGCGAACCGAGACCGTCGTCGCCGGGACGAAACGGTGTGGCGGCCGGCCGCACGACGTCCTGTCGGCATGCTGCCGCTCCGGGCGGGCACGACGGGCGAGACGGACGCGGCCGGTCCGTGGTTGACTGCCCGGCGTGGAGCTGGGCGTCGGCGAGCAGCAACTTCCGGCCATCCTGGACCTTCCGGCCGGGCCGGCCCGGGGAGCCCTCGCCGTGCTGCACGGCTCCCACGCCGGCACGCGGTCCCACTTCCTCTACGAGCACCTGGCCCGGCTGCTGCCGCCGGCCGGCATCGCGGTGCTGCGCTACGACCGGCGCCCCCGGGTCGACGGTCACGACGTGCCGCTGACCGCTCAGGCCGACGACGCGGCGGCGGCCCTCGACGTGCTGCGCCGGCAGGTCGGCGACGCCCCCGTCGGGCTGTGGGGGTTCAGCCAGGGGGCTTGGGCGGCCGCGTTGACCGCCAGCCGGCACCGGGTCGACTTCCTCGTGCTCGTCGGGTGCAGCGGCGTCAGCCCCGCCCGGCAGATGCGGTACGCCACCGCCGAGCAGCTTCGCCGTCACGGGTACGGCGACGCCGACCTCGCCCACCTGAGCCGGCTGCGTCGGGTCGCGGAGACGTACCTGCGCGGCGGGCTGCCCCGCTCGGTCGCCCAGGCGGAGCTGGACGCGGCCGTCGAGCGGCCCTGGTTTCCGCTGGTGTACCTGCCACGTGAAGTGCCGGAGCCGGGTGCCTGGGCCGACATGGACTTCGACCCGGAGCCGGTCTTCGCGGAGCTGTCCTGCCCGGTGCTGCTCTGCTACGGCGAGACCGACGCCTGGACGCCGATCGAGGAGAGTCTGGCGGTGTGGCGCCGGGCCGCCCGCGCCGCCGAGCTGACTGTCGCCCGGCTGACCGGCTGCGACCACGCGCCCACCGTGGACGGGGCCGGAGTCAGCCCGCAGTACGAGCAGGTCCTGCTCTCCTGGCTCGACCGGCGGCTCCCCGCCCGGGGATGACCCGGGCCGGCATGCGTCGGCCCGGCACCGGCGGGTCAGCGGGGGCCCCGACGGGTGCGCCTGCGGCGTAGCACGCCGGGCACTTCGACCGCCGGCCAGCCGTCCAACGCGGACGGTGGCACGCCCCGGCGGAGCAGGTCGTCGAGGAGCAGCGCCAGCGAGTGGTCGGGGTGCTCGGCCAGCGCCCGTTCCAGGGCCACCGCCGCCAGTGCCCCCTGCCCCGCCCGCCAGGCCGCGAACGCCAGCAGCGCCGCCGGCGCGGCGATCAGCTCCGGCCCGGCCCGGCGCAGCACGTCGGTCCAGAGCGCGATGTCCTCGTCCCGCCCGTCCGTGCGCTCCCACGCGTGGTCCCGGACGGTGACGTGGGTCAGCAGCAGGCTCAGCCAGGCCACCTCGTCGTCGCCGAGCCGCTGCCCCCGCCGGTGCCGGCGCAACGCGCCACGTACCGCCGCCACCCCGGCGGCCCGGACCGCCCGCCCGTCGCGCAGCTCCGCCGGGGGCGTCTTGTCGAGCAGGGCCGCCAGGCGCCGCTCGGCGCGGACGGCGGCCCGGCGCATCGCCACCCGGCCCGGGCCGTCGACCGGGGCGACCTGCGCGACGAGGGCGGCCCGGTCGGGCAGGGCGACCTGGCCGGCGAAGACGGCCGCCGCGCTGACCTCGCTGGCCCCGGCGTCGAAGCGGGTGCCCTCCGGCGGGCAGCACTCCGGCTCCGTGCAGACGTACGACCAGTAGCGGCCCTCGGTGACGCGGAGGGCGTCGAGCACGGGCAGCCCGGCCACGGCCAGCGCGGCGCGCACGGCGTCGACGGCGGGGGTGACCCGGGCGGCCGGGCCGTAACCCAGGACCGTGGCGGTCTCGACGCCCTGCCGGGCGATGACGTCGGCGAGGTGCCGGACGGGATCGTGCGGGTCTGCCAGGTCGGGCAGGTCGGCGCGGGCGGCGAAGGTGATCCGGCGGCCCCGCATGGCGACCACGACCACGCTGTCGGCCGGGTGGAAGCCGAGCAGGTAGGGCACGGCGGCGATGAGGTCGGCAGGGGAACGGACGGCGAGCCGGGGGCGGTCGGTCGAGGTCATGGCAGGAGCCTGCGGCGCGGGCGAAGCCGCCGGCAGCCCCTGTGGACGACACGCGGGTTATCCACAGACACGGAGCGTGTCGCACCAGCTCAGGCGCTCACGCCCCGACGCGGGTCGGGCTGGTCCGCCACCAGGGACGCCAGCTCGCTGCGGGAGCCGACGCCCAGCTTGGGGTACGCCTTGTAGAGGTGGTAGCCGACCGTGCGTGGGCTCAGGAAGAGCTGTGCGCCGATCTCCCGGTTGCTCAGCCCTCGGGCGGCCAGCTGCACCACCTGGTGTTCCTGCGGGGTCAACCGCTGCACGGCACCCGTGTCGGCGGCCCGGACGCTCTCCCCGGCGGCGCGCAGTTCGGCACGCGCCCGCGCGCTCCAGGGCCGGGCCCGGAGCCGGTCGAAGATCTCCAGCGCCGAGTGCAGCACGATCCGCGCCTCGCTGATCCGGCGCGCCCGGCGCAACCACTCGCCGTGGAGCAGCTCGGTGCGGGCCCGTTCGAACGGTGGGCCGCCCTGCCGGTGCAGCGCCACCGCCTGGGCGTACCGGTCGTCGGCGTTGCCGTCCAGCAGTGCCTGGCACCGCAGCGCGACCGCCCGCGTCCACGGCTGGCGGACGTGCGCGGCCCATTCGGCGTACTGCCGGGCAGCGGGGAGCCCGTCCGCCGGCCGATTCACCCGTACCGCGGCCTCCACCAGGTCGGGAAGGCTGGCCATCGCGCCGCCACGGTGCCGCGCTGCCAGCATCCCGGAGAGCCGGCCGAAGGCCGCCTCGTACCGGCCGAGGCCCAGGTCCAGCAGGCTCAGCGCGCCCGCCGCGTGGACGTTGCCCGGCGTCACACCCCGCGCTATCGGTTCCGCGGTCAGCTCGACGCACCGCTCTTCGTCACCCCGGACGGCGGCCAGGGCGGCCAGCACGGTGTTCAGGTAGACCGCGTGCCGGCGCTGCCCGGTGTCCGCCGCGATCCGCAGGCCCTCCGTGGCGTTGGCCTCCGCGTCGTCGTGCCAGCCGGACATGAGCTGGGTGCGGGCGAGCAGCGGGAGCACCGAGGCGAGCAGGCCGGCGGCGCCCTGCTGACGGGCCGTGTCGGCCAGTCGCGCCGCGATGTCGTGCGCGCTGTCGAGGTCGGCCAGCATCAGGTGCCACCACCCGATGTCGAGCAGCTCCAGGTGCTGCGCGCAGCCGGTCGTCTCCTCGACTAGCACCCGCAGCGGCCCGACCGAGGCGTCGGAGAGGGCGTTCTGCGCGGCGAAGACCCGGGACAGCGCGCTGACGAGGTGTGCGCTGGGCACGCCCAACTCCTCGGCCCGGGCGGCGGTGCGGTCCAGCGCGCCGAAGTCGCCCGCGTTGGCGGCCGCCCGGCCGGCGCGGAAGAGCAGGTGACCGGCCCGGCGCGGGTCGAGGGAGGCCACCGCCACGGCGGCGTCGGAAAGCAGGCGGTGGGCCTCCTTCGGGCGGTCCCGCGAGTCCAGCACGGTGGCGCGGACCAGGGCGATGTCGGCCAGTTGCACGGGATCGGTGACGTAGTCGGCGGCCTGGTCGGCCAGCGCCGCGGCCCGATCCAGCTGGCCGGCGTCGGCGGCCGCCTCCGCCGCCGTGGTCAGCCGTTGCCCGCGCCGGGCCCGGTCCGCGGTGAGCGCGGCGGCCCGCTCGCACATCGCCGAGACCGCAGCGCTCACCCGGGGCGACCCGCTCCGGGCGGCGGCCTCCAGGGCCTGCGCCGCCTCCTCGTCCGGGCCGATGGCCATCGCCGACCGGTGCCAGGCGTACGAGCAGACGTCGCCCCGGGCCGCGTAGACCGCCGCGAGCGCCTCGTGCGCCGCCATCCGGCTGCCGGCTTCCGCGGTCTCCCGCAGCGCCGTACGCACCAGCGGGTGGCGGAACACCAGCCGGCCCTCCACCAGCCGCACGAGCTGCGCCTGCTCGGCGGGGGTCAGGTCGTCCCGGGTGCAGCCGAGGCGTTCGGCGGCCGGGAGCACCACGGCGGCGTCGGCGGTGGACGCGTCGGCGGCGACGCCGAGCAGCCGCCGGGTCGCCTCGGGCAGCCGCCGCACCCGCTCGGCGAAGACCTGGTGAAGCCGCTGGTAACGCGAGGACGGCACGCGCCGCGGCTCGCCGTCCAGGGGCAGTTCCAGCAGGGCGAGCGGGTTGCCCTGCGCCTCGGTGAGCAGGTCCGACCGGAGGTAGCCGGGCACCGGCTCCGGCCGTTGCGCGACCAGGGCGGCGGCCGCCGCCTCGTCCAGCGGCCCGATCGGCAGCTCCGGCAGGCCGACCGGGTCGAACGGGGACGGCTCGTCGGCGCGGACCGCGACGACCACCGCGATCGCCTCGGCGTCAAGCCGACGCACGGCGAAGAGCAGCGCCTCTGCCGAGGCCGCGTCGAGCCAGTGCGCGTCGTCGACCAGGCAGAGCAGCGGGCGTTCCTCGGCCAACTCGGCCAGCAGGGTCAGCACGGCCAGCCCGACCAGGAACCGGTTCGCGTCGCCGCCGGTCTCCTGGCCGAGCGCCGCCCGCAGCGCCCGGGCTTGGGGGGCGGGCAGGGCGTCCAGCCGGTCGGTCTCCCGGCCGAGCAGCAGGTGCAGCCCGGCATAGGGGAAGCCCGCCTCCGACTCGATCCCGTCGGTGCGCAGCACCCGCATGTCGCCGGCCAGGTGCGCGGCGTGGTCGAGCAGCGCGGACTTGCCGATCCCGGCCTCACCGCGCAGGACGAGCACCCCGCTGCGCCCGGACCGAACCTGCCCGAGCAGGGCATCGATCCGGGCGATCTCCTCGGTCCGGCCGTGCAGCACGGGAGTCAAGGCTACGCGGCCATCGTCGCGCTCATCGCCTGGTGAAGCGTCTCCTCCGACAGCGCGCCGTTGAGCGTACGGCCGGCGATCCGGAACACCGGCACCCCGCGTACGCCCTCGGCGCGCACCCGGGCGAGTGCGGCGCGTACGTCGTCGTCGCCACCGTCCTGCCAGGCGACGCCCACCTCGCCGGCGAGCCGGCGCAGCGTGGCCGGGTCGGCGACGTTGAGTTCGTCGGTGTGGTGGGCGCGGAACAGCCGCTCCACCATCGCCTCGCCCCGCCCCTGCCGGGCGGCCACCGCGATCAGGCGGTGCGCGGGCAGCGTGTCGGACCACACCGCGTGGCGGTGCCGGAACGTCAGCCCCTCGCTCGCCGCCTTCGACTCGATGCCGGCGACGGCGTCGTCCGCCCCGCCCCGAAGGCTCGGCGCAGCACGTCGATCTTCGGTTCGCCGTCGGCCGTGGCGCGCGGGTCCAACTGGAATGGCCGGAACCGTACGGTCACCTCCCCGCCCCCGGCCCGGATCCGGGCCGCCGCACGCTGGAACCGGGCGTAGGCGAAGCACGACCACACGCACGGCACGTCGAAGACGAACTCCACGTCCATCGTCCGCTCCTTCTCTCCGTCGTCCCCGGGTCAGGCCGTGTACGGGGCGCGCTCGCGGGCCTCCCGCAGCGCCCGGCCCCACCAGCCGAGCTGGTCCAGGACGGTCTTGGCGGCGTTGTTGCAGCCCTGCGGCTCCACCGGCGTCCCGGACTCGTCAAACCTGTCCCAGCAGCCGTGGAAGCTGACCGTGTCCCGCACGGTCGTGGCGTGTACCTCGGCGAAGACCTGCCGCAGGTGCTCCACGGCGCGCAGGCCGCCGGAGACCCCGCCGTAGGAGACGAAGCCCACCGGCTTCGCGCGCCACTCGTCGCGGTACCAGTCGATCGCGGCCTTGATCGAGGCCGGGTAGCTGTGGTTGTACTCCGGCGTGACCACCACGAAGGCGTCGGCGGCGGCCAGCCGCGGCGCGAGCGCGTCGACCACCGCCGGCTGCGGCGCGCCGAACGCGGTGAGCGTCGCCGGCAGGTCGACCTCGGCCAGGTCGATCACGTCGACGTCGAAGCCGCCGTGCTGGCGCGCCTGGTCGACGAACCAGGTGGCCACCACCGGGCCGAAGCGCCCCTCCCGGGTGCTGGCCACGATGACGGCGAGACGCAACTGCTGCGTGGTCATGGATGTTCTCCCAGGTCGATCGGGTGTGTGCCGACCACGCTAGGCAGCCGGCGGCGCCCCGCCATCTGTCAACCGACCGGTCACGATCCGGGCCGCGGCCCCGGTGGCCGGTACGGTCGTTCGACAGATGCCCGACGGACGTCCGCGTCCCTACCGTCGGCGCCCATGACCGCCACACACGCGCCGCAGCAGCAGCCGCCCGTCGTCCGCACCCGCTGGGCCCCGGTCGCCGCCGTGGCCCTCGCCATGCTCGTGGTGACCTCCGAGCTGAGCATCGCCGGCGTGGTGCTGCCCTCGATCGGCTCCGAGCTGGGAGCCGACCCGGCGGCCACCACCTGGGTGTTGCTGGCGTACGCGCTCCCGATGGCCGCGATCTCCATCCCGGCCGGCCGCTGGGCCGACCAGGCCGACCCCCGACTGATCTTCGTCGTGTCCATGGCCGGCATCGGGATCACCAGCGTGCTCGCCGCCCTCGCACCGGCGATGTGGGTGCTGCTGGCCGTACGCCTGCTCCAGGGCGTCACCGGCGGGCTCACCCTGGCGGTCTACCTGCCGGTGATCGCCGCGGCCGTGCGGGCGGACCAGCGGGCCCGCGCGATCAGCACGGTGGTGACCATCATGACCGTCGGCGGGATGGCCGGCGCGTCGCTCGGCGGGCTGGTCGCCGGCGCCCTCGGCTGGCGCGCGGTGTTCCTGCTGAAGCTCCCCCTCGTGGCGGTCGCGCTCTGGTTGGGCCTGCGGGCGTTTCCCCGCGACGGCCGGGGACTGCCCGCCCCCGGCCTGCCGCTGCTTCGCGAGGTGGTGCTGCTGGGCGGCACGGTCGCCGCGGTGCTCGTCGCGGTCGACGAGATCACGGCGCGGCCGGCGGTGGCCGCCGGGCTCGGCGCGCTCGCCGTGGTACTCGGCCTGACCTGGGCCCGGCTGCCCGCCTCAGGACCGGTCATCGCGCTGGTACGCGGTCGCCGCTTCGGGTTCACCGTCCTCGGGCTGTTCCTGGTGTGCTTCAACGTCGCGCTGACGGCCTTCCTCCTGCCGTATCTCCTCGCCGACGTCCTGCACGAGGGCCCGGAGGTCACCGGGATGCTGCTGCTGGTCAACATCGGCGCCATGACGGTCGCCTCGCCGGCCGCCGGCTGGCTCGCCGACCGGATCGGCGCGCTGCCCGCGGCGGCACTGGGCGCCGCGCTGGTCGCCGGCGCGACGCTGCTGCCGGTGACGCTCCCGGCCGACGCCGGTCTGGTGCACGTCGGATGGCAGGTCGCGGTGATCGGCATCGGGTTCGGCCTCTTCAACACCCCGGTCATCGCGGCGATCATGGCGGCGGCGCCCACCGGGTCGACCGGCGCCGCCGGCGGGGTCAGCGGCACGGTACGGATGATCGCGACAACCCTCGCGCCCGCGGTCGCCGCGCTGTGCTGGACCGTCGGCGGTGGCGGGCTGGCCGGCTTCCGCACCGCCCTGGTGGTGCTCACGGCGATCCAGGCCGCCGGGGCGCTGGCGCTGCTGGCCGCCCGGCACCGCAGCCCCGCCCCGGTACCCGCCCGTGCCGGCGACTGACGGGTTACCTTGCGCAGATGGATCTGGCGTACCTGCGGGCGCACCCGGAGCACCTGCCGACCTTCCTGACCCACCAGCGGATCCGGGAGACGCCCGTCTCCGGCGGCGACATCTGCGCCGCCTCCCGGCTGACCCTGGACGACGGCCACTCCGTCTTCGCCAAGACCTGGCCGGAGGGGTCCGGCCGGTCGCTGCCGGAGGGCTTCTTCGCCGCCGAGGCGGCCGGCCTGCGCTGGCTGCGCGAGGCGGGCGCGGTCGCGGTGCCGGAGGTGGTCGTGGCGCTGCCGGAGCTGCTGGCACTCGACTGGGTCGAGCCCGGCGAGCCGACGCCCGAGGCGGCCGAACGGTTCGGCCGGGAACTGGCGGGGCTGCACCGGGCCGGAGCGCCGGCCTTCGGGGCCGAGTGGGCCGGGTTCATCGGGGCCCTCCCGCAGGACAACACGCCGGACGACGGCCCGTGGTCGCGCTGGTTCGCCGAGCGCCGGCTGGTCCCCTACCTGCGCCGCTCCGTGGACGGCGGCGCGCTGACCGGCGCGGAGGCCGGGCTGGTCGAGGAGATCGTCGACCGGATCGGCGAGTTCGGCGGGGACGAGCCGCCGGCCCGCGTCCACGGCGACCTCTGGCCGGGCAACGTGCTCTGGGGGGCCGACGACCGGGCCTGGCTGGTGGACCCGGCGGCGCACGGCGGGCACCGGGAGACCGACCTGGCGCAGTTGGCGCTCTTCGGCGGCGCGCCCCACCTGGACCGGATCCTCGCCGCGTACGCGGAGGCGTGGCCGCCGGCCGACGGGTGGCGGGAGCGGGTGCCGCTGCACCAACTCCACCTGATGCTGGTGCACACCGCCCTGTTCGGCGGGGCGTACCGCGATGCGGTCGTCCGCACCGCCCGGTCGGCGCTGGCCGGGCTGGTGCGCGCTACCGTCGACGGGTGAACGCCGCCCCGCCGACCGACGGCGTCCTCGTCGACCGGTACGGCCGCGTCGCCCGGGACCTGCGCGTGTCGCTGACCGACAAGTGCAACCTGCGCTGCACCTACTGCATGCCGGCCGACGGGCTGCCCTGGCTGGCGGGCCCGCAACTGCTCGACGACGACGAGATCGTCCGGTTGGTCGGGGTCGCGGTGCGGCGGCTCGGGGTGACCGAGGTGCGGTTCACCGGCGGGGAGCCGCTGATCCGGCCCGGACTGGTCGGCATCGTGGCCGCCGTGGCGGCGCTGGAGCCGCGTCCCCGGATCTCCCTGACCACCAACGGCATCGGGCTGGACCGGCTCGCCCCCGCGCTGCGCGCCGCCGGGCTGGACCGGGTGAACGTCTCGCTGGACACCCTGGACCCGGAGCGGTTCGCCCGGCTCACCCGGCGCCGGCGCCTCCCCGACGTGCTGGCCGGGCTCGCCGGAGCCACCGCCGCCGGGCTGATCCCGGTCAAGGTCAACGCGGTGCTGATGCGCGGGATCAACGACGACGAGGTGCCGGCGCTGCTCCGCTTCGCCCTGACGCACGGCTACGAGCTGCGGTTCATCGAGCAGATGCCGCTGGACGCCCAGCACGGCTGGGACCGCGCCACCATGGTCACCGCCGACGAGATCCTCGCCTCGCTACGCCGGGAGTTCGCCCTGGCCCCCGACCCCACGGAACGCGGCGCGGCGCCGGCCGAGACCTGGCTGGTCGACGGCGGCCCCGCGCGGGTCGGCGTGATCGCCAGCGTCACCCGGCCGTTCTGCGGTGACTGCGACCGCACCCGGCTCACCGCCGACGGACAGGTCCGCACCTGCCTCTTCGCCACCGAGGAGGCCGACCTGCGCGGCGCGCTGCGGGCCGGGGCGGACGACGACGAGCTGGCCCGGCGCTGGCGCACGGCGATGTGGGGCAAGCGGGCCGGGCACGACATCGACGACCCGACCTTCCTCCAGCCGGCCCGGCCGATGTCCGCGATCGGGGGTTGACCGTGGCGGAACCGGCACAGCGGGCCGCCGCCGAGGCGGCCGACGTCCGCGGAGGAAACGGGACCGTGGCAGCACCGGCACGCCCGGTCGACGCCGGGGCGCGACTGACCGTTCGCTACTTCGCCGGGGCTCGGGCCGCCGCCGGCCGGCCCGAGGAGACCGCACCCGGCGGCAGCTGCCTCGACGAACTCGTCGTGGAACTCGCCGAGCGGCACGGCGAGCGGCTCGCCGCCGTGCTGCGGGTGGCGAGTTTCCTCGTCGACGGTGTGACCTGCCATGATCGTCGGGCACCGCTACCGGCCGGGGCCACGATCGACGTCCTGCCCCCCTTCGCGGGCGGCTGAGGGAGGCGCACACATGCTGGCGGCACTGGCCTTCGTGGCCACCATGGCGCTGATCACCGGCCTGATCCACCTCTACCTCTGGAAGCGGCTGGTGCGCGACACCACCACCCCGGGGCGTTGGCGGCGGATCGGCGGGATCACCGCCCTGGTGCTGGCGCTGCTCGTACCGGCGACCATGGCCGGCACCCAGGCGGGCCTCTACTGGCTCGCGTGGCCGGGCTACCTCTGGCTCGCCGTCATGTTCTACCTGCTGGTGCTGCTCGTGGCGCTGGAGGTGCCGATGCTGGTGGCCCGGCTGGTGCTGCGCCGCCGGGTCGCCGCCGCGGAGCCCACCGCCGCCGCGCCCGCGCCCGCCCTGGTCGGCGCGACGGGGCCGGCCGATCCGCCGGCCGCCGGCGCGGTCGCGCAGCCGGACCACGACCCGGCCCGCCGGTTGCTGCTCGCCCGCGGGGCGGCGATCTTCGCCGGGCTCACCGCGACGGGCCTCACCGGGTCCGGCATCCGCACCGCGCTCGGCCCGCCCCAGCTCGACCGGGTGCAGATCCCGCTCGCCAAGCTCCCCCGGAGCATGGACGGCCTGCGGATCGCCACCGTCTCCGACATCCACCTCGGCCCGCTGCGCGGCCGGGCCCACACCGAGCGGATCGTCGCCGCGATCAACCGCCTGGACGCCGACATCGTCGCGGTCGTCGGCGACCTGGTCGACGGCTCGGTGGCCGAACTGGGCGAGGCGGCCGAGCCGCTGCGCCGCCTGCGCTCCCGGCACGGCAGCTACTTCGTCACCGGCAACCACGAGTACTACTCGGGCGTCGAGGAGTGGGTGCAGGAGGTGGACCGGCTCGGGCTGCGGGTGATGCAGAACGAGCGGACGGAGATCCAGGCCCGGGGCGGCGTGCTCGACCTGGCCGGGGTCAACGACGTCACCGCCGCCGGCACCGGGCTGGCCGCCCCGGCGGACTACGCGGCGGCGCTCGGCGACCGCGACCCGAGCCGCCCCGTGGTGCTGCTCGCCCACCAGCCGGTGGCCGCGGTGGAGGCGGCGAAGTTCGGCGTCGACCTCCAGCTCTCGGGGCACACCCACGGCGGCCAGATCGTCCCGTTCAACCTCCTGGTGAAGCTCCAGCAGCCGGTGGTCTCCGGCCTCGGCGAGGTCGACGGCACCAAGGTGTACGTCACCAACGGCGCCGGATTCTGGGGCCCGCCGGTCCGCGTCGGCGCGGAGCCGCAGGTCACCCTGGTCGAGCTCCGCGCCCGCTGACCCATAGCGCGGGGCAGGCGGCTTGTCCAGCACCGGACGCTCAGGTCACGGGTCTGCGTGGCGACCGGCGGGTAATCGAGCGGGCGTGACAGGATGCGGCGTGCCTCCGTTCAGCGCCGCACCCTCCGGTGGCCTTTCGCCGTTCGTCGCGGATCTGCACATCCACTCGAAGTACTCGCGCGCGTGCAGCCGCGACCTCACCCTGCCCAACCTCGCCTGGTGGGCTCGGCGCAAGGGCATCGGCGTGCTCGGCACCGGCGACTTCACCCACCCCGCCTGGTACGACCACCTGCGCGAGACCCTGCACCCCGCCGAGCCCGGCCTGCACCGGCTCAGCCCGGAGGCGGAGCGGGACGTCGCCCGCCGGCTGCCGCCCCGGCTGGCCAGCGAGGCGGAGACCGACCCGGTCCGCTTCATGCTCAGCGTGGAGATCTCCACGATCTACAAGCGGGACGACCGCACCCGCAAGGTGCACCACCTCATCTACCTGCCCGACCTGGACGCGGTGGCCCGGTTCAACACGGCGCTCGGTCGGATCGGCAACCTCGGCTCGGACGGCCGGCCGATCCTCGGCCTGGACTCGCGGGACCTGCTGGAGATCACCCTGGAGGCCAGCGCCGACGGCTACCTGGTACCCGCGCACATCTGGACGCCGTGGTTCTCCGCGCTGGGCTCCAAGTCCGGCTTCGACGCGATCGCCGACTGCTACGCCGACCTCGCCGACCACGTCTTCGCGGTGGAGACCGGCCTCTCCTCCGACCCCGAGATGAACTGGCGGGTCGGCAGCCTGGACCGCTACCAGCTCGTGTCGAACTCGGACGCCCACTCGCCGCCCGCCCTGGCCCGGGAGGCCACCGTCTTCGCCACCGCCCGGGACTACTTCGCCATCCGGGACGCGCTGCGCACCGGCGACGGGCTGGCCGGGACCATCGAGTTCTTCCCCGAGGAGGGCAAGTACCACGCGGACGGGCACCGGCTCTGCGGGGTCAACTGGTCCCCGGAGCGGACCCGGGCCGCCGGCGGGCGCTGCCCGGAGTGCGACAAGCCGCTGACCGTCGGCGTGCTGAGCCGGGTGGAGGAGCTGGCCGACCGTCCGGCGGGGCACCGGCCCCCGCACGCCAGGGACGTCACCCACCTCGTGCCGCTGGCCGAGGTCCTCGGCGAGATCAACAAGGTGGGCGCCCGCTCGAAGAAGGTCGAGGGGAAGCTCAACGACCTGCTCGCCGCGCTCGGCCCGGAGCTGGAGATCCTCACCACCACCCCGCTCGCCGAGATCGCCCGGGTCGGCGGGGAGTTGCTCGCCGAGGGCATCGGCCGGCTGCGCCGGGGCGACGTCCGACGGGTCCCCGGCTACGACGGCGAGTACGGCGTCATCACCCTGTTCGACCCGGCCGAGCTGGGCGCGCGCACCGGCACGGCGCAGGAGACGCTCTTCGACGTACCCGTGCCGGCGCAGCGCACCCCCGCGGAGCCGGCGCCGAAGCCGCGGGCCAAGCGCCCGGCGGTGGCCAAGGCCGAGCCGAAGCGCAAGGCCGCGCCGGCCACGCCGCCGCCCCCGATCGCGCCGGCGCCCTCGCCGCACGAGCCGTTCGAGCCGATGCTCGCGGGCATGGAGGAGGTCGGCACCGGCCTGCTGGACCGGCTGGACGCGATGCAGCGGGTGGCCGCCTCCGCGCCCGGCGGGCCGCTGCTCATCGTCGCCGGGCCCGGCACCGGCAAGACCCGGACGCTGACCCACCGGATCGCCTACCTCTGCGCCGAGCTGAACGTCTTCCCGGAGCAGTGCCTGGCGATCACGTTCACCCGGCGCGCCGCCGAGGAGCTGCGGCACCGCCTCGACGGCCTGCTCGGGCCGGTCGCCGAGGACGTCACGGTCGGCACCTTCCACTCGCTGGGGCTGACCATCCTGCGGGAGAACGCCGACGCCGTCGGCCTGCCGGCGGACTTCCGGATCGCCGACGACGCCCAGCGGGCGGAGGCCCGTGCCGAGGCCGGCGCCGACGACGCCGGCTACGCGGCGCTGCTGCGCAAGCAGGGCCTGGTCGACCTGGACGAGCTGCTCACCCTGCCGGTCGCGCTGCTGCGGGCCGACCGGAAGCTGGTGCAGCGCTACCGGGAGCGCTGGCGGTGGATCTTCGTCGACGAGTACCAGGACGTCGACGAGGTGCAGTACGAGCTGCTGCGCCTGCTCAGCCCCGCCGACGGCAACCTCTGCGCCATCGGCGACCCGGACCAGGCCATCTACTCCTTCCGGGGCGCCGACGTCGGCTACTTCCTGCGCTTCTCGCAGGACTTCACCGACGCCCGGCTGGTGCGGCTGAACCGCAACTACCGCTCCTCCGCCCCCATCCTGGCCGCCGCGGTGCAGGCGATCGCGCCGTCGTCGCTGGTCCGGGGCCGCCGGCTCGACCCGGCCCGGCTCGACCCGGAGGCCCCGCTGGTCGGCCGCTATCCCGCGGCCTCCGTCGCCGACGAGGCCGACTTCGTCGTACGCACCATCGACGAGCTGGTCGGCGGGCTCTCCCACCGGTCGCTCGACTCGGGGCGGATCGACGGCCGGTCGACCTCGCTCTCCTTCTCCGACATCGCCGTGCTCTACCGCACCGATGCGCAGGCCGCACCGATCGTGGACGCGCTGGCACGGGCCAACATCCCGGTGCAGAAGCGCTCGCACGACCGGCTGCGGGACCGGCCGGGGGTGGCGGCCATCGCCCGCGAGCTGCGGCACGCCGACGGGCTCGACGGCTCGCTGGCCGCCCGCGTCCGGCTGGCCGGTCAGGTGCTGGCGGAGCGCTTCGCCGTGCCGACGCTGGACAGCGCCGGCGCGGTACGCCCGGAGGACGTCCGGGCGGCGGTCGACCTGCTCACCCCGCTGGCCCGCCGCTGCGGCGACGACCTGCCGCTGTTCCTGTCCCAGCTCGCCACCGGCGCGGAGGTGGACGCCCTCGACCCGCGCGCCGAGGCGGTCACCCTGCTCACCCTGCACGCCGCGAAGGGGCTGGAGTTCCCGGTCGTCTTCCTGGTCGGCGCCGAGGACGGGCTGCTCCCGCTGCGCTGGCCCGGCAGCACGCCCGACGACGACGCGATCGCCGAGGAGCGGCGGCTCTTCTTCGTGGGGCTGACCCGGGCCCAGGACCGCCTGTACGTCACCCACGCCGCCCGCCGCAGCCGGCACGGCAGCGAGCGGGACTGCTCCCCGTCGCCGTTCCTCGACGCCATCGACCCGGGCCTCTTCGAACGCTTCGGCGAAGCCGAACCCCGCCGCCCCCGAGACCGCCAACTCCGCCTCATCTGAGGGAACGCGCGGGTCAGGTGGTGAGGGTGGCCAGCCAGGCGCCGGTGAGGAGGGCCGGCCCGAGTGGGAGAGGGGTGTCCCGGCGCACCCTGCCGGCGGCCAGCAGGGCGAGCACCACCACGCCGTTGAGCAGGTGCGGCAGGAGCAGCCCGAGCGCCAGCGGCGACCAGCCCAGCCAGCCGAGCGGCAGGCCCAGCACGGCGGCGAGCTTCACGTCGCCGAAGCCCAGCCGCGAGCCGGGCAGCAGGGCCAGCAGCGCGTGCCCGGCGAAGCAGAGCGCGGCCCCCGCCACCGCGCCGAGCAGCCGCTCCGGGGCCCCGGCCAGCAGCGCCGCGCCGGTCAGGCCGACGGCGACGACCAGCGCGGCCGCGCCCACCAGCGGGTCGGGCAGCCGCAGGCAGGCCAGGTCGACCACGGCCAGCACCAGCCCCACCGCCGCCAGCCCGAGGAAGGCCGGCAGGACGGGGTCGCCGCCGAGGGCCACCGCGAGCCCGGCGAACACGACCGCGCCCACCACCGCCGCCCCGAGCCCGGTGGACGGGCCGATGCCGGCGGCCCGGGCGGGGGCCGGCGGCCCACCGCGGTCGACCGGCCGACCCGGCTGGCCCGTCGCGGCGGACGCCACCGCCCCGACGGCGGGCCCGGAACGGGTCGACGCCGGTCGGCCCGTCCAGCGGCGGGCGACCCGGAGCGCGGCGAGGCCGGCGGCGCCGCCGAGCAGCGCCGCGCACGCCACCAGCCCGCCCGACACGGGCCGGACGCTACCGGCGGGACGGCTCCGGTGCGGTCCCCTCGGCAGGACGTCGGGGTCTCTCGGTGCTCACGACGAGGGCGACCCCGGCGACGATGACCGCGCCGCCGAGCAGCACCTGCACGGTGATCGACTCCGCGGCGAACAGCGCGCCGAGCGCCACCGCGACCGCCGGGTTGACATAGGCGTACGTCGCGACCAGCGAGATCGGGGCGTGGTGCAGCAGCCAGACGTACGCGGTGAAGGCGACCAGCGAGCCGGCCACCATCAGGTACGCGAGCGCGAGCCACGACCGGCCGGTCACCTGGCCCGGGTCGAAGCCGTGCAGCTCGCCGCGCCCCACGGCGAGGACGGCGAGTGCCGCCGCCCCGGCGAACATCTCGTAGACGGTGGCGACGAACGGATCGGCGGGCATCCGGATCCGTCCGGAGAGAAACGAGCCGATCGACCAGCTGGCGGCGCCTGCGACGATGGTCAGCGCCCCGGCGAGCGGTACGGCGTCCGCCCCGCCGGTTGGCAGCACGAGCAGCACCAGGCCGACGAAGCCCAGCGTCACCCCGGCCAGCGTCCAGAACCGGGGCCGGTCGCCCGTGACCGTACGCAGCAGCACCACCAGCAGCGGGACGGTGGCCACGAGCAGCGCGGCGATCCCGGAGGGCACCGCGACGCCCGGCGGGCCGGACTCCGCGAGCACCACCAGCCCGTTGCCGCCGGCCAACAGCAGCACCCCGACCAGCGCGGCCGAGCCGAGCTGCCGCCGGTCGACCCGCAGCGCGCCCGGGCCCCGGCGCAGCCGCAGCACGATCGCCAGCACCAGACCGGCGGCGGCGAACCGGGTGGCGGCCGAGCCGAGCGGCGGCATCGACTCCACGGCGATCCTGATGCCGAGGTAGGTGGAACCCCAGAGGACGTAGACCAGCAGCAGGGCGGTCCAGACCAGGGCCGGCGTGGCAACGGCCGCCCGACGCGCCCCGGTGCCCGGGTCGGTCCCGGTGGGCGGCTCGGCGGCCGGTGACGGAATCGGTGGGCGTGGTCTCATCGGTGGACACGCTACGGTGACGTGGGCGTCGGCGTCCCTCGTTGGTGGCCGGCCTCTCACCACTCACGCGGGAGACGTGCATGGCGAACTACGGACCACCACCGGGTCGGGGAGACCCGGCACCGTGGCGTGGGCGGCAGCCGGACGAGGCGTACGGCCCGTCGGCGGCGTCGCCCGGGCGCGGCGGGTGGGACGATCCGCACGTCACGTATCCACCGCCGGAGCCCGGGTACGGCGGTCAGCCGTACCGGCGGGACGACCCGGGTCACGGACCGGGGCCGTACCAGCAGGGGGCCCCGCCTCCCGCCTACGACCACGGTCCCGACGCGCCGCCGTACGCCTCCTGGCCCGGCTCCGCGACCCCCTCCCCGTACCCGCCGCCGGAACGCCGGCGTGGCCGGGGGCCGGTGGTCGCGGTGCTGGCGGCGGTGGCGGTGCTGGTCCTCGTCGGCGGCGCGGCGGTGTTCTACCTGCTCGGCCAGGACGACGAGGCCCCGGTGGCCACGCCGAGCGGGCCGGCGCCCGCCGCCGGGTCCGGGGTGCCGGAGGCACCGGCAAGCGCCCCGGCGCCCAGTGCCCCGGCACCCGACTCCTCCGCCGACCCCCGCTTCGTCGAGGCGGGGCAGTGCGTACGCAACGACGGTCCGGCCGGCGGCAAGCCCAAGCTGCTGATCAGTGACTGCGGCCCGCGGACGTACGAGGTGCTACGCCGGATCGACGGCGCGACCAGCGGCGAGAAGGACGCCGCGGCCAAGTGCGCCAAGGTCGACGGCTACACCAACTGGTATTTCTTCGACAGCGAGCTGGACACCCTCGACTTCGTGCTGTGCCTGAAGCAGCGCTGAACCACCGCACCCCTGGGGAAGAGATGACAACCTACGGATCACCCGGCCAGCCGGACGACCCCTACCAGCGCCCGGCCGACAATCCCGGGGGCCTGCCGCCCATCGACCCGACGCTGCCCCAGTGGGGGCAGCCGCCGTCGGCCGCCGCGGAGCCGCCCGCCCCGCAGTGGGGCCAGCCGCAGCCGGGTGGCGAACCGCCCGCCGCCCCGCAGTGGGGCCAGCCGCAGCCGGGTGGCGAACCGCAGTGGGGCCAGCCCGGCCCGGCCGCCGAGCCGCCGACCACGCCGATGTGGAGCCAGCCTCCGGCCCCCGGGCCGGCCTACCCCCCGCAGCCCCCGACCTCCGGGTCGGGCTACCCGCCGCCGCCCACCTCCGGGGCCGGGTATCCGCCCCCGGCGGGGGTTCAGCCGTCGGCGGAGCAGGGTGGCTATCCGCCGGCCGGGCCGTTCCCGCCGGCCGGCCCGACGCCCGCGGCGGCGCCCGGCGCCCAGTGGAGCGCCCCGCCGCCGGCCCCCGGCGGGTACGGGACGCCGCCCCCTCCGCCGGCGAAGAAGGGCGGCGGAAAGATCGCCCTGATCATCGGCCTGGTGGTGGTGCTCGTGCTCTGCCCGTGCCTCGGAATCGCCGGCTGGGCGGTCTGGCAGGCCGGCGAGGACGACGACCCGTCGATCTCGGCCCCGGCGACGAGCGCCCCCGCGGATCCGACGGGCAAGCCGACCGACGAGCCCAGCGCGGCGCCGAGTTCGGCGGAGCCGAGCCCGAGCGAGGAGGACGACGACGACGATTTCGCCAAGGGCGACTGCGTGGTCAACGACGGCACGTCCACCGACGCCGAGCTGCGGAAGGTGCCCTGCGGCCCCAACACGTACGAGGTGCTGCTGCGGATCCCGGGGTCGAGCGACGGTGACCAGTGCAAGACCCGGGCGCCGAAGTCGACGGCGAACTACGTGCACGACAACTCGGTGGACTTCCTCGACTACGTGCTCTGCCTGAAGAAGCGCTGATTACCAAAACTAGGGCTGTCTAGCATGGACGCTAGACAGCCCTAGTTTTGTCTCGACGCCGGATCCGGCTCCCGCCTCGCTCCGACACGCCGGTAGCCCCATCTACGGATGTCTAGCCCCGCAGCTAGACGGCCCGATACTGTGCGATGCGTGGATCCGGTCCGCAACCCGTACGCACCGGGCGCCGGCCAGCGTCCGCCCGAGCTGGCCGGGCGGGGGCGCGAGCTGGACGTCTTCGACGTCGTGCTGGAGCGCATCGCCCGCGGGCGGCCGGAACGCAGCCTGATGCTCACCGGCCTGCGCGGGGTCGGCAAGACGGTGCTGCTCAACACCCTCCGGTCCCAGGCGATCAACCACCTCTGGGGCAGCGGCAAGATCGAGGCGCGGCCGGACCAGTCACTGCGCCGCCCCGTCGCCGCCGCGCTGCACATGGCCGTCCGTGAACTCGCGCCCCGGCACCGCGCGCCGGACCGGATCGACGCCTTCCTCGGCGTGCTGAAGGCGTTCGCCCAACGATCCGCGCCGACCGGTCGCGGCGGCGCCGCCCCGAAGCTGCGCGACCGGTGGCAGCCCGGCATCGACGTGCCCGCCGCCAGCGGCCGGGCCGACTCCGGCGACATCGAGATCGACCTCGTCGAGCTGCTCACCGACGCCGCCGCGGTGGCCGCCGACGTCGGCACCGGCATCGCCGTCTTCATCGACGAGATGCAGGACCTCGGCGCGGAGGACGTCTCCGCGCTCTGCGCCGCCTGCCACGAGCTGTCCCAGCTGGGCGCGCCGCTGATCGTGGTCGGCGCCGGGCTGCCGCACCTGCCGGCCGTGCTCAGCGCCGCCAAGTCGTACTCCGAGCGGCTCTTCCGCTACCAGCGCATCGACCGGCTCGACCGGATCGCCGCCGACCAGGCGCTCTGCGCGCCCGCCGAACGCGAGGAGGTCGAGTACGAGCAGAAGGCGCTCGACCTGCTCTACGAGAAGTCCGGCGGCTACCCGTACTTCGTCCAGGCGTACGGGAAGGCGACCTGGGACCACGCGCCGCGCTCGCCGATCACCGCCGCCGACGTGCGGGTCGCCGCGCCGGAGGCCGAGGCCGAGCTGGCGGTCGGCTTCTTCGGCTCCCGGTTCGAGCGGGCCACCCCGGCCGAGCGCGAGTACATGCGGGCGATGGCTACCCTGTCCCTGGTCGAGGGCGAGGTCGACGGCGGCGGGCGGGACGACATGGACGCCGCCGTGCCGACGGCGGAAATCGCCCGCACCCTCGGGCGCAAGCCGGCCAGCCTGTCCCCGGCCCGGGACGCGCTGATCAAGAAGGGCCTCATCTACTCCGGCGAGCGCGGCACCGTGGCCTTCACCGTCCCCCACTTCGGCCGCTACCTGCGCACCCAGCCGGCCTGACGGGCGGGGTGGGCGCGGGGTCAGACCTTCGACCAGGGCGGGGGGAAGAGGACCTCGCCGCGCGGCGGCGGCCCTTCGCCGCCGGTGGTCGGCGGGAGCACCAGCGCCTGCCAGGGGTCGCCGAGGCCGGACCAGGGGCTGGTCAGCCCCATCCGGTCGGCCCTGCCGAAGCCGAAGCGGTGGTAGTAGGACGGGTCGCCGAGCACCACCACCAGCCGCTCGCCCAGCTCGGTGGCCGCGTCGAGGCCGGCCTGGACCACCGCCGCGCCGAGCCCGATCCGCCGCCGGTGCGGCGCGACCGCCACCGGGCCGAGGGCCAGCGCCGGGGCGGTGGCGTCGTCGGACCTCACCCGGACCCGGGTGAGCAGGGCATACCCCACGACCTCGCCGCCGTACTCCGCGACCATCGCCAGCTCCGGCAGCCAGGCGTCGCTGCCGCGCAGCTCGTCAACCAGTCCCACCTCGGGCGGCGTGGCCACGTCGGGCCTGGCGAAGGCGGCGGCCAGCACGCGACGGACCGCGCCGGTGTCGGCCGGGTCCTCGGGTCGCAGCCGCAGCGTCGTCACGCGGGGGACGTTACCCCTCATCGGCGGTCCATCAGCGACGGTCGCTCGAATCGGCGTGGCGCGGCCTCGCCGGGTCGGCGTGGCGACCAGCCCGGGGAGGTCCACGTCGGCCGATCCGGATCGGCGGTTGCGGGGGTAACCGGGCTGGTGACGGGGTATGACTGACCCATGAAACCCGTACGCTCCCTCGCCCGCGCCATGTTGAGCGGCATCTTCGTGGTCAGCGGGTTGCACAACTTCCAGAACCCGGGGCGGCTGGCCCCGGCCGCGAAGCCCGTGACCGACCGGGTGACCCCGCTACTGGAGAAGGCCAGCCCGCGCATCCCCACCGACACGGAGACGCTGATCCGGGTCAACGCGGTGGTGCAGGTCGGCGCCGGGTTGATGCTCGCCACCGGCAGGTTCGCCCGGCCGGCCGCGCTGGTCCTCGCCGGCACGCTGGTCCCGGTGACCCTCGCCGGGCATCCCTTCTGGAACAACGACGACCCGGCGGCGCGGAACAACAACCAGATCCACTTCCTGAAGAACATCGGCCTCTTCGGCGGGCTGCTGCTCGCCGCCGCGGACACCGGCGGCAAGCCCGGCCTGCGGTGGCGGACCGGCCACCGGATCGGCCACTCCCGACGTTCGGTGCAGCGAGCCGTCCGTACCGCCCGCAGAGAGGCCCGGATCGCCGTACGATCGGCAGCGACGGCCCGACGACTCCCCGGCTGACCTGCGTCGATACCTCCCCTCCGCCGGCCCGCCACCCGCCAACGCCGCGAATCACCTGAACCACCCGGTAGGCGTTAACGCGGTGGAAATGTCAAAAACATGTGTGGGATCGGACACGGTCGCATAACGCGGGAGGCATTAACGTGAGGCGCCGTTCTAGGCTCCGTGCAGGACCTGGACGGGTAGGACGACCTTGGTACGGGGGTGGCCACGCCATGCCGGCGACCGTCGGAAGACGGGTGGGCCGCCTCGCCCCAGTCCGTCGCGTAACGCGTGGGATCGATCGTAGGACAGTCGTACGGACCGGCGTCGTGGCCGCCGTCGCCTATGCCGCATGGCTCGCCATCGGCGCTTTCGGGCGGCCGTACAACTTCTTCGACATGAAGATCTACCACGGCGCGGTGGTGTGGTGGGCGAGCGGTCACGAGCTCTACGAGTTCATCGCACCCGGCACCACCCTGGGTTTCACCTACCCGCCGTTCGGCGGCCTGGTCATGCTGCCGATGGCGCACCTGCCGGTCGAGCTGGCCGGGATGGCCAACGCGCTCGCCAGCATCGCCGCCCTGGCGGTCGTGCTCGCCGGTCTGCTCCGCCCCATCGTCGACCGGCTCGGCTGGCCGCTCCCGTTCACCGTGGCGATCGCGACGCCGCTGGCGGTCGCCATCGAGCCGGCCAGGGAGACCCTCGGCTACGGCCAGGTGAACCTGCTCCTCTTCGCACTGATCATGGCCGACCTGATCGGCCTGCGCTGGCGGTCCCGCCGGGGCACCCACGTCGCCGAGACCGACGGCCCGCTGCTGCGCTTCGTCTACAGCGGCGCGTGGGCCGGCGTGGGCATCGGTCTGGCCACCGCGGTCAAGCTGACCCCGGCCCTGTTCATCGCCTACCTGATGATCACCCGACAGTGGCGGGCGGCGGCCACCGCGGTCGGCACGGTGATCGCCGTGACCCTCGGCTCCTTCGCCGTCGTCGGCCCCGAGTCCCGGGCCTACTTCGGCGGCGTGCTCTGGCAGACCGAGCGGGTCGGCGCCGCCGACATGACGCCCAACCAGTCGCTGGCCGGGCTGCTGGCCCGGCTCTACGACTCGATCGAGACGCCCGGCCTGCTCTGGCTGTCGTTCGCGGTGCTGATGCTGGCGCTCGGCCTGTCCCGCGCCGCCAACGCGCGCGCCGACGGCGACGAGCTGACCGCGTTCACGCTGGTCGGCCTCACCGCCAACGTGATCAGCCCGATCTCCTGGACGCACCACCTGGTCTGGGTGATCCCCGCGATCATCGTGCTGGCCGACGCCGCCGTACGCCGCCGGGACGCCAGCCGCGGGCTGGCCCAGCGGGCCGGCCAGGGCGCGTACGGCGGGCTGCCGGGGGTCAACGGGCTGCGCCCGCCGATCTGGTACCCGACGCTGACCGGGCTCCGGCACGGCGTCGCGGCGATCGGGCTCTACCTGCTCTTCCTGGTCTCCCCGATCTGGCCGTACGAACACCAGCTCCCCGAGGTGTCGCACTACCAGGACGGCCTCTTCGGCGCCCTGATGGAGAACTCGCTGGCGCTGGCCCTGATCGTGCTCGTCGCCGCGCTGCCGTGGCGCCCCGGCGCCGAGCCGGCCTTCTACGGCGACCGGATGGGCCGCCAGGCCGCGCTCGGCGTCCGCCGCTGAGGGGTGGGTGGGCCGCCCGTCAGGGGCAGTTCACCCACTCCTCGGTGCCGTCGGCGAACACCTGCCGTTTCCAGATCGGCAGCCGCGCCTTGACCTCGTCGACCAGGCGGGCACAGGCCGCGAACGCGGCGGCCCGGTGGGCGGTGCTAACCGCCGCGGCCAGGGCCACGTCACCGATGGCGAGCGGGCCGATCCGGTGCGACACCGCGACCGCGTACACGTCCGGTTCGGCGGCGATCTCGGCCGCCACCTCGCGGAGCACCCGCTCGGCGCTCGGGTGGCCCTCGTACTCCAGGCTGGTCACCGCGCGGCCGTGGTCGTGGTCGCGGACCACGCCCTGGAACGACACCACCGCGCCGGCCCGGCGGTCCGCGACCGCCGCCTCGTGCGCGGCCAGGTCGAGCGGCCGGTCGGTGACCTCGCCGAACGTCGTGGGCCCGTGGTCCGCGAGTCGGCCTGACGCGTCGGCGGTCGACGCGGTCACCACGCACGCTCCCCGGGCAGCAGCGGCAGCGGCACGACCGGCACCCGGTCGCCGGGCTCGCCCGAGGTGCCGGGGCGGATGACGGCGAACCCGTCCGCGCCGGCCAGCCCGCGCAGCATCGCCGAGCCGACGTGCCGGACCGGGTGGGCGGTGCCGGCGGTCCGGTCCAGCCGGACCAGCGCCAGGTGGGTGTACCGCCCCCGGCCGGGCACCGGCTCGGCGAGGGTGGCGTGCGGCAGCACCGGCATCGGGCGGCCCGACAGGCCCGCCAGCAGCGGGGCGACCAGCGAGACCAGGGCGACGATGGCGGACTGCGGGTTGCCGGGCAGCCCGGCGACGAAGCGGACCTGCCCGTCGGCGTCGGTCAGCCGGGCCAGCAGCATCGGGAAGCCGGGCCGCACCGCGACCGTGTTGACCACGTAGTCGGCGCCGAGCGCCTCCAGCGCGGGGTGCAGGTGGTCGACCGGGCCGTGCATCGTGCCGCCGGTGGTGCAGACCAGGTCGGCGGTGGCCAGCGCGGCGCGCAGGGCCGCCACGTGCGCGGCCAGGGTGTCCGCCACCGGTCCCACCACGTCCGACGGACGCACCACGCAGCCGTACCGGCGCAGCCACGCCGGCACCGCCGGCCCGAGCGCGTCCCGGACCCGGCCGGCGGCGGGCGGACCCGCGGTCAGCAACTCGTCGCCGAAGACCAGCAGCGCGGCGCGCGGCTGCCGCCGCACCAGCAGGCTGTCGTGCCCGCAGGAGGCGGCCAGGCCGACCAGCGCCGGGTCCACCGGCATGCCGGCGGGGACCAGTTCCTCCCCGGCGTACGCCTCCTCGCCGGGCTCACGCCACTCCGGCGCGGGCCGCGGCGTGCCGTCGACCAGGCCCTCCGGCGTACGGCGGGACTCCTCCACCCGCAGCACGGCGGTGGCGCCCGCGGGCATCATCGCGCCGGTGGCGATCTCGGCGGTCGTCCCGTCGTCGGTCAGCGGCGCCGGAGTGCTGCCGGCCAGCACCCGCCCGACCGGGCGCCACGGGCCCGCCCCGCGCACCGCCCAGCCGTCGACGCTGGAGGTCGGGAAGGCGGGCAGGTCCGTACGCGTGGTCAACGGCTCGGCGAGGGTGTGCCCGTCGATCTCGGCGAGCGGCCGGCTCACGGCGGGGAGCGCGGCGGCCAGGCCGGCCGCGTACACCCGGGATCGGGCCTCCTCCCAGCCGGCCGGCGGGGGCGCGACGACTGGATCGGCGGCCGGTGCGGTTTCCGTGCTCACCCGGCCGAGCCTAGCCGGTGCCGGGTGCCGGTCGCCCCGTCACCTGCACCACGCCCGGCGCGTGGCCGAACGGGCGGCCGGGATCGACGTGGCGGGGCGTCAGTGGTCGCCGCCGCGGAGCTGGTCGACGGCGTGGGCGAGGATCGGCCCGAGCACGGCCAGACCGTCCCGGGCCCCGCCGGTGGAGCCGGGCAGGTTGACCACCAGCATCCGGCCGGCCACGCCGGCGAGCCCGCGGGAGAGCGCGGCGGCGGGTACCTTGTCGCGGCTGTGCGCCCGGATCGCCTCGGCGATGCCGGGGACCTCGTAGTCGAGCAGCGCCTGGGTCACGTCGGGGGTGCGGTCGGCCGGGTTGATCCCGGTGCCGCCGCTGGTCAGCACGACGTCGACCCCGTCGGCCAGGGCGGCGCGCAGCGCCTCGCCCACCGGCTCGCCGTCGGGCACCACCACCGGGTCGTCCACCTCGCAACCCAGCTCGCGCAGCCCGGCCACGAGCAGCGGCCCGCTGGTGTCGGCGTACACCCCCGCGGCGGCCCGGTTGGACGCCACGACCACCCGCGCCCGGATCACGGCCGGTCCTCCGGACGGACCCACTCGCCGGTCTTGCCGCCCTCCTTGCGCAGCACCCGGACGGCGTCGACGCTCGCCGCCGGGTCGACCGCCTTGACCATGTCGACCAGCGCCAGCCCGGCGACGGCCACCGCGGTCAGCGCCTCCATCTCCACCCCGGTGCGGTCCGCCGTCCGCACCGTGGCGGTGATCTCGACGGTGTCGCGGGTCAGCGTCAGGTCGACCGTGACGCCGTGCAGGGCGATGGGGTGGCAGAGCGGGATCAGGTCCGGGGTCCGCTTCGCGCCCATGATGCCGGCGAGCCGGCCGACCGCCAGCGCGTCGCCCTTGGGCAGCCCGTCGCGGCGCAGCAGCTCGACCACCTCCGCGGTGGTGCGGAGCCGGCCGGCGGCGACGGCCAGGCGGCCGGTGACCGCCTTGGCGGAGACGTCGACCATGCGGGCCGCGCCGGCCGGATCGACGTGGGTGAGCTGCGCGGGATCGGTCACGGCCGCGAGCCTATCCGTCGTACGACGCCATTGCCGGCTGCACCCCGAGCGCGCCGGTCACCCGACCTCGCGCCGGCGTCCACCGCTCGCCGCGCCGGCGTGCCGTCGCGGGGTCGTGCGGCCGTCGACGCCGCCCGCGCGCCGCTCGTCTCCCACCTGCCCGCCGTCACGGTCGCCGGGGGAACCCGACGGCGAGCGCCTCGGCGGTGGCGGATTCCGCCCTCTCGCCGGCACGGACGAGGGTGACAGCCAGGTCGCTCGGCGCGCCACATTCCGCGTGGCTCCCGCCCGATTCGGCCGCCAATTCGAGCACCAATGCGTGTTGCCGGCACACCTCGTCCGGCAGATCCGATAGGCGATGCCGGGGGCGTTCGCGGCTCGGTATCGCCACGGCGGCAGCCGGTGCGTGCGTACCGCACGCAACTCGTTGACCAGTTCTTCGGTGGTGACGAACCGTCCCGGGTGCGCGGCCACCAAGGTGAGAACCGCGCGCTATTTCCGCACCGGCGGATTGAAATGATCACCCGGAGCCGGGCGGACAAGGTCTCCGCACGTTCGGCGATTCACCGCCACGGCACGCCAGGGTGACGCGACCGCAACGCGCGGTCCACAAGGTGATTGACAGTTGCGGTCCAACCGAAGCGCGGATGATGTCGGCGATCCCGCGGTTCCACACTTGCCGGGAGAGACTCCTTTCCCTGCTGTCATCATCAGAAGTCAACGGCACCGCCCCTCGTACACGACGCCTACGCGCTCCGCTCAGGAACGATGGACAGACCGTGACAAGGGGTCCCAGGCTTGGCTAATGTTGCGCATACCGACATTTATTGCTGCAAACCATTCGTCATTTCTCCTACGCTCCCGTCACGACGGCTGATCCCCAGGGACGCGGCCTCAAGCCGGGACGGAGCGAAAGGAGCGCGTCATGCGCGGCAGCGACTGGCACTGACTTTTGATGACACAGAGCGGTAGGCTCCCGTCGTCAACATGTAACTGTCGGCGACGACAGGAGCCTCATGGCCGGGATGACGCCAGGAAACGCGAGCAGAACAGATCGGCAACTGCTGTCGCTCGTCGGCCTGGTGGTCGCGTTGGCGGTCGCACCCACCCTCGTCGCACTCGTGTCGCTGGTCGACGGTCCACCCCACTCCATCGGCGATGTGGCAACGATCGTCGCCCTGACCTGCATGACGGCCCTCGGGACGAGGGTGAAGGCTCCGATACGCATTCGGTCGACGACCCACGCCATCACGTGGATCGAAACGGCGATCGTGATCGGGCTCGCCGTCGCCCCGCCGGCGTGGGTCGTGCTCTCGACCGGGGCGGGCGTCGGCATCGCGTCCGTCACCATGGGCCTCCCGGCCATCAAGACCGCATTCGGCGTCGGCAAGAACATCCTGGTCGCCGCCGGGGCCGGCGCGGTGGCGCTGGCGCTGCAGTGGCGGTGGCCGCCGACGGACGTGGTCGAGCTCATCACGTCACTCGGCGCGGTCTATCTCGTGGCGGCACTGCTGGACGACCTCCTGGCGATTCCGGTGATCGCACTGGCGTCGGGCAACCGGGTCGGTCGCCAGTTCCTCAACAACCTGGATCTGCGCCTGGCCGGCTTCGGCGTACGCTTCGTCGTCGCGGTCTGCACGCTGCTCATCCTCAGAGCGGATCCTCGGCTGCTGCTCGCCGTCCCGCCCCTCGTCCTCAGCCTGCACCTCGCCTACTCGACCCGGGTGCGGGGGCGCGCCGAGCAGCAGGCGTGGCAGCGGCTCGCCCGCACCACCGACGCGCTCAACGTGGTCGACCTGGACAAGGTCCTCACCACGGCGGTCACCCAGGCCGCCGAGCTGTTCTCCGCCGACGAGGTGGAGGTCGAGCTGCGCGACGGCGGCCGGACCGTGCGCGGCGGAACGGGCGCCATCACGTACGACGGGCCGGCCGGCGAGCCCACCTCCGTCGACGGCACCGTGGTCCCGGCCACGCTGGAGGGGCACGACCGGACAGCCGACGTGGGCGTGCTGCGACTGCGTTTCCGCGGCCCCGTGCAGCTCTCCGAGCGGGAGCAGTACACGCTGCGCACCTTCGCCTCGGCGCTCTGCACCGCGGTCCGCAACGCCCAGGCGTACGCCGAGCTGGCCCGGGTCGCCGACGAACACGCGTACGCCGCCACGCACGACGCGCTGACCGGGCTGGCGAACCGCCGCCACCTGCTCGACCAGGGCACCGAGCACCTCAGCGCCCGGCACGCCGACGGGGTGACCGCGCTGGTGCTGATCGACCTCAACCACTTCAAGGAAGTCAACGACACCCTCGGGCACGCCGCCGGGGACCAGGTCCTCGTGCAGGTCGCCGAACGGTTGGGCGCCGCCGCCCAGGAGGGCGACCTGGTGGCCCGGCTGGGCGGCGACGAGTTCGCCGTACTCCTGCGGGGTCTGCCGGCCCCGGCGGTGGCCGCGCACCGCGCGGAGACCCTGCTCGCCGCGCTGCACGAGCCGTTCGACCTGGACGGCATGCGGATCAGCGTCGAGGCGAGCGGCGGGATCGCCGCCGCGCCCGCCACCGGCGGCATGCCGGAGCTGCTGCGCCGCGCGGACGTGGCGATGTACCAGGCGAAGCGGGCCGGGCAGCGCACCTCGACGTACGCCCCGACCCGGGACACCGCCGACCTCGGCCGGCTGACCCTCGGCGGGGAGCTGCCCCGCGCCGTCGCCGACCACGAGTTCACCGTCAACTTCCAGCCCATCGTCGACCTGGGCTCCGGCCTGGTCACCGGCGCGGAGGCGCTGGCCCGCTGGCGTCACCCCGTCCACGGGGTGATCGACCCGCTGCGCTTCCTGGAGGCGGTGGAACGGTCCGGGCTGCTGCCGGCCTTCGCCGAGGCGATCCTCGACGAGGCGCTGCTCGCGGCGAGCGCCTGGCGGGAGGCCGGCTTCGACGTGCCGGTCGCGGTCAACGTGTCGCCGCGCAGCCTGCTCGACGCCCGCTTCCCCGGCTCGGTGCTGGCCCGGCTGCGGGCCCACGACCTGCCCCCCGACCGGCTGGTGCTGGAGTTGACGGAGACGCTCACGCTCAGCCAGCTCGACGTGGTGGACCGGGTGCTCAGCCGGCTGCGGGACGAGGGAGTGCGGCTGGCGCTGGACGACTTCGGCACCGGTTACTCCTCCCTTTCCCTGCTCTCCCGGATCCCGGTGCACGAGCTGAAGATCGACCGCAGCTTCGTGACCGCCATGGAGGGCTCCGCCGAGGCCGCCGCCGTCATCCGCTCCACCCTCGACCTGGGCCGCAGCCTCGGCCTCGACGTGGTGGCGGAGGGGGTGGAGAGCGAGCCGCAGCGCCGGGCGCTCTGGGAGCTGGGCTGCACCGCCGGGCAGGGCCACCTCTTCGCCCGGCCGATGCCCGCCGGCACGCTCCTCGCCGCGTTCCGGCGGGGCTCCGGGGGCAGTCCAGGCGCTCTCGCGCCGCCGCTGCACGACGCCGGCGCGGTCATCCGTCTCGCCCCCGGCCGCCGGCAGGGCGGGCGCGGGCGCGCCGACCGCCACCTGCCGGCCTGAACCGGGAACGGCCGTCAGCCCCCCGTCGACGCGTGGCGGTGGCGTCAGCCCGGTCTGCCAGACTGGCGCGCGTGACCGCCGCCCCGACCAACCGCCGCGGCTGGCGGGCCCTCGACGCCGCCGCCGGTGGCCTCGCCCTCGACCTCGGCCTGTACGCCGTGTCGTCGGCGTTCGCCGCGACCACCGCCGCCACGTCCACACTCGTCCCGCACCGGGCCTGGGGCGGCGTCGCCGCCGCCGGGTACCTCCTCGCCGCCCTCGCGGCGACCGCCCAACTCGTGCTGCGCCGGCGCGACCCGCGGTCGCCGCTGGCCGGCCTGCCGGCCCGCTGGGCGGTCACCGGTTTCGCCTGGTTCACCACCGCCCTGCTGCCGCTGGCCTGGCAGAGCGTCGAACGGGCCGGCGGGCGCGGCGACCGGGCACAGGAGGAGGTGCTGGTCGTCGAGGAGTCCGGCAGGCGGCTGGTCGACACCGGCACGCCGTACCTCGGGCACGACGCGATCGCCGCCCTGCCGCCCGGCGAGCAGTTGCTCGGCTACACCCCGTACCAGCCCGGGATGGCCCTGTTCGGGCTGCCCAGGGCGGTCCTCGACGCCTGGTGGACCGACGCCCGCGTCTGGTTCGCGGTCGGCACCGCACTGGCGCTGGCCCTGGCGGTCCGCGCCCTGACGCGCGTCGAGCGTCCCGCCGGCCACCACGCGGCCGGCGCCGCCGTACTCCGGGGCGTACAGGCCGCCACCGTGCTGCCGGTCTGCGCGCTCACCCTCGCCACCGGCGGCGACGACCTGCCCGTCCTCGCGCTCTGCCTGCTCGCGCTGGCCCTCGCGGCCGCCGGACGACCCGGCCGGGCCGGCATCGCCGTCGGTCTGGCCGGGGCGCTGAAGCTCTTCGCCTGGCCGGTCGCCCTCGTGCTGATCATCTGGGGGATGACCCGGCGGGCCGGCCTGCGGGTCGCGGCGGGAGCGGTCGGCCTGCCCGTCGCCGCGCTGCTCCCCGCCCTGCTCGTCGACCGCGACGCGCTGGTCGAGAACGTGCTCCGCTTCCCGCTCGGCCACGGCCTGGTGACCAGCCCGGCACAGTCGCCGTTCCCCGGCCACCTGATCGCCACCGCGCTGCCCGCCGGCCGCGCGGTCGCCGCCGCCCTGCTGCTCGCGGCCGGGCTGGCGATCGCCGTCCGGCTCACCCGCCGACCGCCCCGCACCGCCGTCGCCGTCGCGCTGACCTGCGGGTACGGGCTGCTGGCCGCGATCCTGCTGATGCCGTCGACCCGCTTCGGCTACCTGCTCTACCCACTCGCCCTCCTGGTCTGGGCCGCCGCACTGCGGCACCCCGGTTCGCCGAACTGGCGGGCGAAGGGCGGCGACACGGCGTAGACCTGAGGCATGACCACCACCTACCGCGACCGCGAAGAGGCGGGCCGGATGCTCGCCGACCGCCTCACCGCCCTGATCGGCGAACCGGACGTCATCGTGCTCGGGCTGGTGCGCGGCGGCGTGCCGGTGGCCCGGGTGGTCGCCGAGCGCCTCGGCGCGCCGCTGGACGTGCTGGTCGTCCGGAAGCTCGGCATGCCGTGGGCGCCCGAGGTCGCCTTCGGCGCGCTCGGCCCCGGCGGCGTGCAGGTGCTCAACGACGTCGTGGCCAGCCGGCTCGGCGCCGACGACATCGCCGAGGTGCGCCAGCGCGAGCAGGCCGAGCTGGAGCGGCGGGAGCAGCTCTACCGCGCCGGCCGGCCACCGCTCGACCTGTCCGGGCGCACCGCCGTCATCGTCGACGACGGCCTGGCCACCGGGGCCACCGCCCGCGCCGCCGTCCAGGTCGCCCGCCACCTCGGCGCCCGCCGGGTCGTGGTCGCCGTCCCGGTCGGCTCGCAGGAGGCGTACGAGATGCTGGCCGCCGAGGCCGACCAGGTCATCTGCGCGCAGCACCCACCGGATTTTATGGCGGTGAGCGCCTACTACGAGGACTTCCACGAGGTGCCCGACTCCGAAGTAACGGAAACGCTGACAGCAACCGCATGACCGGACCGGGTACGGTCGGAGAATGAGCCTGACCTGTCCCAAGTGCCACGGAGAAATGCGCCAGTACGAGCGCAGCGGCGTCGTCATCGACCAGTGCGGCGAGTGCCGGGGGATCTTCCTCGACCGCGGCGAGCTGGAGAAGCTGTTCGAGGCGGAGGCCAACTGGAATCGCCAGCAGGGCGCCCCGACGCCGCCGCAGCCCGCCCACCAGCCGGGCGGCTACCCCGGCCAGCAGCAGGGCGGTTACGCGCCTCCGCCGCCCCCGCCGCCCGCCCCCGCCCCGCACCAGCCGGGCTACGGCGCCGTCCCGCCGCCCCCGCCCCCGCCGGCCCACGGCTACCCGCCGGCCCCGGCGTACGGGCACGGCCACCAGCACCACGGCTACCACGGGCACTACAAGCGCAAGAAGCACAAGAGCTTCCTGGACGAGATGTTCGGCTGAGCCACTCCGTCGACCGGGTCGGTGCCTCGACCGGCCCGGTCACCCGTGGCCACGCCCGCACCGCCTCTCACGTCTCGCCGCGCCGCCACTCGCCGTGCCACTGCTCGCCGCGCCGCCACTCGCCGTGCCACTGCTCGCCGCGCCGCCACTCGCCGTGCCGCCGCTCGCCGTGCCGGCCGGCGACGGGCGTGCGACGCTGCACCCCATGACGCACCAGAGGCAGCACCTCGCGCTGGCGCAGGCGTACGACGCGATCAGCCGGGTCGTGGCCGACCTCGACGACGCCGACCTGCAACGGCCCACCCGGTGCCGGGGCTGGCTCGTCGCGGACCTGCTGTTCCACGTGCTCTGCGACGCCCAGCGGGCACTGGTCGCGCTGGCCAGCCCCGCCGAGGGTCCGCCCGACGTGGACGACGTGAGCTACTGGCGCGCCTTCCCGGCCGACGCGGACGGAGCCGCTGCCCGACATGCCTGGTGGGCACGCCGCTCCGCCGCCGCCTTCGACCGTCCGAGCGAGATCGTCCGGCTCTGGACCGACACGGCCCCCGCCGCCGTACGCGCTGCTGGCGCGGCAGACCCCGACGGCTGCGTCACCACGCAGGGGCACGTGCTGCGCGTGCCGGACCTGCTCGCCACCCTGACCACCGAGGCCGTCGTGCACCACCTGGACCTGGTCCTCGACCTGCCCGACGCGCCCCTGCCCGGGGTGCTCGCCACGCGGGTCGCCGTGGCTACGATGGACGGCCTGCTCAGCGACGACGCCGTCCGCCCGGCTGGATGGAGCGACGCGGAATACCTGCTCAAGGCGACCGGCCGGGTGCCACTCACCGACCGCGACCAGCTCGAACTCGGCGAGGTCGCCGGCTGGTTCCCGCTTCTGGGCTGACCCGCGCCGCTGCTCTCAGACGATGGCCATGTCGACGAAGCGCGACAGGTGCAGCTGGGCGGCCACCGTCACGGTGTCGGTCGGACCGTTCCGGTGCTTGGCGACGATAAAATCCGCCTCCCCGGCACGCGGCGATTCCTTGTCGTAGTAGTCGTCGCGGTGCAGCAGGATGACCACGTCGGCGTCTTGCTCGATCGAGTTATGAGTGGCGATGCCGTTGGCGATGAAGTTGTGAGTGCCGAGGACGGTCGCGTCGAAGACGTCGCGCGCACCGAGAGACTCGATCGACACGATCTCGTCCCAGAAGATGTCGTTCGTGGCGTGCAGGTCGAGATCGGCGGCGTCGAGCACCGAAGCGATCTCCGCAAGCCTAGATCGACTGGGCGCGTGCTTCCACAAGGCGCTGCCGCAGAACTGTGTTCCGATCGCCGCCGCGAATTCGCGATGGGTCATGCCGTTCTCCGCCAGGATCTCCCGGACCCGGCTCCACACCTCACGCGGCACCGTGTCGACGTTGGTGTTGCTCTCCATCGTCACGAGGGATGCGAGCAGGTCGGCGCAATTGCGTGCCCTGTCACCGTGGACGCCGATCTCCCGGAGGAACCGCAGCTGGTCATCCCTCCCGGAGACGTCGAGGGTGTACTGGGGTCGGTGACGTTCGACAGACACCGACCTGAGGCGGGCGGTGATGCCGTACCTCAGCAGCAGGCGGGAGATGTCCTCGAGCATCCGGCGGCTCGTGGACGAGAAGTAGACGCGGCCACCACGGCCGGATTTGTTCATGCTCACCGAGCCGTCCGTCGCCCACAGGTGCCGGAGGAAGAGGGTTATCTGCTCCTTCGGCATGCCGAAGACCGACGGCGGGATGAACTTCTCGTGCGACCGCAAGCCGAACAACCCTAGACCGTCCAACCACTCGGCGACCGGGTTACGCCGACCACGAGCGAGACGGTAGGGAGCCGGCAGCCGCAGGGTAGTGACCCTGGCCGCTTCGTACTCGTCACGGATGGCAGTGACGCCAAAGTGCTTGGCTGCTTCCGCCACGGCCTGCAGGTTGTGCTCATCGCAGCTCGCGTACCGAATCGGCTGACGGCGTACGAACGAGCCGTCGCCCAGGAGGTGCGCCAGCAGGACGACCTCGGCCTCCGCCCACGGTTGGATCGCGAGTGGAGGCGGTACGTGCCTGGGGGTGGCGAGACGCGTCCCCGGCGTCAGCTCCCCGAGCGGCACCCATCCCGCAAAAGTGAGGAAGGGATGGTTCGCCGTCGCGTCGATCTGCTTACCTGAAGCCAGCGTCATACGGAACACATCCCGATTGCCGCTCGGGAAGACATGCGTCATGGTCCGCGGGGTGTAGCGAAGGCTCTCGTCCAGCGCCCAGACCGGGATGTCCTTGGCCCCACCGGCGAGGAGTTCACCGAGCGTGACCTCAGAGTTGTTGTCGGCCCGGACCAACCGGGTTTCCGCCGTCAGGCAACCAGATTCACGCAGATCAGACAATTGGGGTCGCTTGTCGGTGCGCTGCTCCGGGCCACGGTTCAGCTGACTCACCGCGATCACCGGGCACTCGACCTCCTTGGCCAGCAGCTTCAGGCCACGGGACAGGTCCGCGACCTCCTGCTGCCGGCTCTCGGTGCGCTTCGGCGAGGTCATCAGCTGAAGGTAGTCGACGACGATCAGCTTGAGGTCGTGCCGCTGTTTGAGCCGCCGCGCCTTGGCCCGGATCTCCATCAGGTTCATGCTCGGCGTGTCGTCGACGAAGAGCGGCGCCTCGCTGATCTCGCCCATGCACCGGGCGAGCTTGGTCCAGTCGTCGTCGGAGAGCTGACCGCTGCGCAGGACGTGCAGCGGCACCCGCGCCTCGGCCGAGAGCAGCCGCATGACGATCTCGACCTTGCTCATTTCCAGCGAGAAGATCGCCGATGCCTGGTTGGCGCGGATGGCCGCGTTTCGGGCAAAGTCCATGCTCGCGGTGCTGTTGTGCGTCGGGATCATCGCCCGACCCGCGAGGTAGAGGTGCTCGGGGTTGTCCACCGTCACGCACCGAACCGGGACGCTCGGCACCGGTCGGACGTCCACGATGAAGCGGGAATTCGTCCGCACGTCCGAACTGGTACGACGCCTCGCAGCGTGAGCCGAGCGCTTCCGCTCCAACCGGAAGATTGGATCCGGGGTGGAGAAGTTCAGCGTGTACGCGATCGACGAATCGGGGCTGCGCCCGGGCACCGCCTTTTCCGTGACAGTGCAGCGGTAGCCCAGACTCACCACGAGCTCCCACACGTCCTCGGCGAGCCGCTTAGAGGTGGAGGTGTACTGGAGGTTACCGGCGGGAGCGACCGTGCCGTCGGTGTCCATCAGGCCCGCCAGCAACGCGCGGCGCTGGGGCTCGGAGGCCCGAAGGTACTCCTGCGGGATGTGCCTGTCCGTCGCCACCCCCAGCCGGCGGAGCAGCGCCAGAAACGAACCGTGCACGACCCTGCAGTCCGCGCAGCGCTTGACGGCAGGGTTCTCCCGAAGTGCCCGGGTGGACCGGCCGCAGTTGACACACGTCCGCTCGGTCGATGGCGTCGCCGCCGGCAGAGAGATGCTGTAGAGCATCGGGCCGCTGGGCCGCACCACGAATCCGTCCCGCTCGACAAGGTCCACCATCTCGTCGTCAGCGGTGGTGAACCGGCTGGTGCCGGTGTGCCCGTCACCGAGCCACACGCCCAGGGTGTAGGGCGGGATCAGCAGGTCGCGCTCCGGCAGTCGCAGGGGACCGCAGTTCTCGACGGCGTGGTTCAACCGCCGGTCGGCCGTGTCGGTACGCAACGTCGCCGCGATCTGGGCAGTGGTCACCACGCCGCCGTGCCGGACCCGGGCACCGGCATTGACGTGCCGCTCGGCCCGCTCGCGCAGCCCAGTCAGCAGTGGCCCTGCCGGGTACCCCGGTGCGCTCCAGTTCCGCGCCTTCCCCGCGCGCGTCACCAGCCGGCTTACCCGCCCCTCGGCGCCGACCTCCCGCGCGACGGCGTGCAGGACGTTGCGGAACTCAGGGCCGACCTGTTCCAGGGCCTGCGCCACGGTGACGAGGCGTCGGGATTCGGCACCGACCGTCGCCTGGGCGGCCCGCACCCTGGACAACGACGACTCCGGCCAGTACTGACGCGTTCGCTGCTCAGGCTGGCGTCGGCTCGCCCGGGTCGTGGTCTTCCATAGGTGCTCCGCGTCCGCGACGATCACTGTGCCGTCGGAAAATTCAACCTCGTAGCACGGCCGGTCGTACATCACCTCGAAGGCGGCGGTAACGGTGGTCGGGCTGCCATCGGCGGCCAGCAGGCGGTCGCCCACGGCGACCTCGCCCATCGTGGTCCATCCGTCCGGGGTTGGCAGCGGCGTGTCGAGGGCGAGCGCCTTACCCAAACCCGGCCGCCCGGCGACGATGATGAGCTGCCCGGCGTGCAGGCCGTTGAGCAGCCGGTCCAGGTCGGTGAAGCCGGTGGGGACGCCGGTCATCACGCCACCCTGGGCACCCACCGCCTCGATCTCGTCGAGCGTCGGCTGGAGCATGTCGGCGAGCACCGCGAAGTCCTCGCTGACGCGGCGCTCGGTGACGTCGTAGACCGCCTGCTGGGCGAGGTCGACGATGTCGTCGACGTCGCGGCTGCCGCCCTGCCCGGTGCCGTAGCCCAGCTGCACGATCTTGGTGCCGGCCTCCACCAGCCGCCGCAGGACCGCCCGCTCGCTGACGATCCGCGCGTAGTAGGCGGCGTTCGCGGCGGTCGGCACGCTGGCGATCAGCGTGTGCAGGTAGGGGGCGCCACCGATCCGGACGAGGTCGCCGGAGTCGGCCAGCGCCGCCGCCACGGTGATCGAGTCGGCCGGCTCGCCCCGACCGTAGATCTCCAGGATGGTGTCGAAGATGGTGGCGTGCACCGGCCGGTAGAAGTCGTTGGTCTTGAGGATCTCGACGACGTCGGCGATGGCGTCCTTGGAGAGCAGCATGCCGCCGAGGACGCACTGCTCGGCAGCGACGTCCTGAGGCGGGGTCTTGTCGAACTGACCGTCGCGCTGGGGCGGCGCGGACGCCTGGCCGCCGCCGGTGCGCTGGTCCGCCCGCATGTCGTCGGTGACCGACACGGGTCCCCCCTCCACTGCGTCGGATCCAAAGCCAGCTCTACCGCCGGGGTACGACAACCTCGACCTGCCGGTCGATCGGGGGTCATCGCACGGCCGGTCGGGGGCCCACCTTACGGAACCCGAGGTCAGCCCCTCAACCATGACGGTGGACGAGCCTCGGGACAACCTGTGGATGCCGGTGGACGACCATGTGCGCAGGGTGTGCACAGGCTGTGGACAACTGTTGGGGAATTCCCCCGGGCAAGCCGCTGAGCTGGGAAAACTCAATCCACACCCTGTGGAGGAGAAGTTTTCGGTCGAACTGCCCGGTCGAACGTCCCGGGCCCCTTCCAGCGAACGGCTACACCTGGACAGCGGATTGCGCCATCGGTGGGGAAGGGTGACGCTCCGGCCGTGAGTTACCGGGACTGGGGAGTCGGAGAGGATGATCCGCGCAAGCGACGGCACGCCGCCCCAGACGACGAGGACGACCTCGACCGCCGCCGGTCCGGTGGCGGCTGGCGGACCACGGAGACCACGAGCCGTTGGCGCCGGGTCAGCGAGACGACCTGGCGGGAGACCCCGGCGGGCGGCGCGGTCCCGGAGTCGGACCACACCGGGGAGTGGACGTTCGACCGACCGCAGGAGCGGGGCTACTCGGGGCGCCACCGGGCCGAGGACCGGGAGGCACGCGGATCGGCGACAACCTCCTACGCCTGACCGTCATGGCGCCGCGACGGCGGGCGTCCGAGCCGGTCGCCCCGTCGCGGGCGTCGACCTCGGCAGCCGTACGCCGTCGGGTCTAGGCCGCCGGGGCGGAAGCCCGGAGCCGCCGCGTCGAGGACGACCTGATCGACGCCGATCCGGGTGGGCCGTGGCGGCCGCTGCTCTACACCGCCGCCTGCTACGTGGTGGCGGCGGTGCTGATCTTCGCCTGGCTGTCGACCCTGGACGAGCAGGCGCCGGCGGGTTGCGTCACCGACATCAGCGGCGGGGGCTGCGACTCGCCGCGGGCGCGGGCGCTGGGTTCCCTGGCATCGGGCCTGCCGCGATTCGGGTTGGCGCTGGCCAGCAGGCTGGTCGTGACGCTGTTGCTGCACCGGGTCGGCACCACCTGGCGTTCGGCCACGGTGGCGCTGGCTGCGGCGGTGGTCGGCGGTGGCGTCTCGACGGTCATGATCAGCGCGGTCACCGGGCAGCCGATCGGCTGACGCGCCACTACCCGGCCGGGCCGGCTTGTCGGACGCGAACAGGGCCCGCACCGGTCGGTGCGGGCCCTGTCGTGGTGCTGTGGTGAGGCGTCAGCCCTGGACGACGTTGAGGTCGAACTTGGCGGTCACCTCGGGGTGCAGCTTGATCCGCACCGGGTAGGAGCCGGTCGACTTGATGTGACCGGGCAGCTCCAGCCGACGACGGTCGAGGGCCGGGCCGCCGGCGGCCTTGACGGCCTCGACGATCTCGGCCGGGGTGACCGACCCGAAGAGCCGACCACCGTCACCGGCACGGGCCTTCAGGTTGACCTTGAGGCCCTCGAGCTGGTCCTTGACCTCGTTGGCGTGGCCGAGGTCGCGGATCTCCCGGGCCGAGCGGGCCCGCTTGATGACCGTGACCTGCTTCTCCGCACCCTTGGTCCAGGCGATCGCGAAGCCCTGCGGCAGCAGGTAGTTACGGCCGTAGCCGTTCTTGACCTCGACGATGTCGCCCGGGGCACCGAGGCCGGACACCTCCTGAGTCAGGATGATCTTCATATCGGTGCCTCCTCTCAGCGGGCCGTGGCGGTGTACGGCAGGAGCGCCATCTCGCGGGCGTTCTTGACCGCACGGGCGATCTGCCGCTGCTGCTGCGAGGTCACGCCGGTCACCCGCCGAGCGCGGATCTTGCCGCGGTCGGAGATGAACTTGCGCAGCAGCGCGGTGTCCTTGTAATCGATGTAGGTGATCCCGTCCTTGTCGAGCGGGTTCACCTTCTTCTTCGGCTTGCGAAGTGCAGCGGCCTTGGCCATTGCTCGTGCTCCTGGTTTGCGATCGCGGGCGCTCGGCGCCATTAGAACGGGGGCTCCTCGTCGAAGTTTCCGCCACCCGAACCACCGCGCGAGGGTGCCGGAGCGGCCGAGGCCCAGGGGTCGTCGAAGTTGCCTCCGCCGCCCTGGCCACCACCGCCACCGAAGCCGCCGCCACCGCCGCCGGAGCGGGACATCTTCTGCACCTTCGCCGTGGCGTAGCGCAGCGACGGGCCGATCTCGTCGACCTCGAGCTCGATGACGGTGCGCTTCTCGCCCTCACGGGTCTCGTAGGACCGCTGACGCAGCCGGCCGGACACGATCACGCGGGCGCCGCGCTGAAGCGACTCCGCGACGTGCTCGGCGGCCTGCCGCCAGACGGTGCACGAGAGGAACAACGGCTCGCCGTCCTTCCACTCGCCGGACGCCTTGTCCATGAACCGGGGCGTCGAGGCGACCCGGAACTTGGCGACCGCAGCACCGGAAGGGGTGAACCGCAACTCGGGGTCATCGGTCAGGTTGCCGATGACCGTGATGGTGGTGTCTCCTGCCATGACCATCTCCTCGCGCACTCATCAGTTCTGCCGTACAGGCTCTCAGAGCCCTCTGACAGCACCGGTGAGGCTGGTCCGGGTGAACCGGGTTGAATGCTTAGCGCATCTCCGGCCGGATGACCTTGGTGCGCAGCACGGACTCGTTGAGCCGCAGCTGACGGTCCAGCTCGGCCACCGCCGCAGGCGTCGCCTGCAGGTCGATGACGGCGTAGATGCCCTCGGCCTTCTTGTTGATCTCGTACGCGAGGCGCCGGCGGCCCCACACGTCGGTCTTCTCCACCGAGCCACCCGCGGTCCGGATCACGTTCAGGTACGTGTCGAGCGACGGGGCGACGGTGCGCTCCTCGAGGCTGGGGTCGAGGATCACCATGATCTCGTAATGACGCAAGACGTGCTCACCTCCTGTGGGCTAAGCGGCCACGGTCCTTCCGTGGCAGGAGGTCGTGCGTCGTGGCCCACGCCGGTCCCGGGGGGACCCGGCCGGACGCGGACAACCGGACCAGGATACCCGGTCCGGACGATCATGCCCGGGGTGGTCGGTCCACCCCGCCCCGGGCAGAGGCGACGGGGGCCCGCCTCGACGTCACTGTCGATGCGAGCCCCCGTGCACGAGGCCGCGGGGCGTCCCGTCCGCATTCCTTGGGTGGGACCTGGGGAGGAACGACCACACCGATGAGGTTGGACCGGGGACGCCCCGCGGAGCTTTATCGTGTTGTTACCTGACGTTACAACGGCTCTTGACCCTTGTTGGCGTAAATGGCGGATTTCTCCGAAATTTTTGGCCGGCCCGGGTACCGGTTCCGGGGCCGGCCCCCGTCGCGCCGGGCCGCGCGACGGGGGTGCCCCCGCTTCCCGGACGGCGCGGCCACCCGGCGGGCGACCTGCGGCCGCCTCGCGCGGGAGCACCAACCGTGGATCCCACTCGCATCAACGACCGCCGACGCCGGGAGGTGACGCGGGCACGCTTCCCACTCCCCACCGCCGCCGTCGCCCGGCTGTCGGCACGGCGACGTAGGCTCCCGTGCATGCGTATCGGAGCCCACGTCGATTCGACCGACCCGCTGGCGGAGGCGACGGCCCGAGAGGCCGGGGCCGTACAGTTCTTCCTCGCCGACCCGCAGGGGTGGAAAGCCCCGAAGCCCCGGGAGGACGCGGAGCAGTTGCGGGCGGCGGACGTCGACCTCTACGTCCACGCGCCGTACGTCATCAACGTCGCGACCCTGAACAACCGGATCCGCATTCCCAGCCGGAAGCTGCTGCTCGGGCACGCCCAGGCGGCCGCCGCCATCGGCGCGAAGGGGCTGATCGTGCACGGCGGGCACGTCAACGCGGGGGACGACCTCGCCGTCGGGTTCGACAACTGGCGCAAGACCTTCGCGTACGCGGCGGACTCGGGCGGCTTCGAGCTGCCGGTCCTGATCGAGAACACCGCCGGGGGCGACAACGCGTGCGCCCGGCGGCTCGACGCGCTGGCCCGGCTCTGGGACGCCGTGGGCGACTACGAGGTGGGCTTCTGCCTGGACACCTGCCACGCGCACGCCGGCGGCGAGGAGCTGCTCGGTCTGGTCGACCGGGTCAAGGCGATCACCGGACGGATCGACCTGGTGCACGCCAACAACTCCAAGGGAGCGTTCAACTCCGGGCAGGACCGGCACGACAACCTCGACGGCGGGACGATCGACCCCGAACTGCTGGTGGCGGTGATCCGCGCGGCCGGCGCGCCGGTGATCGTCGAGACCCCGGGCGGCGTCGAGGGTCAGGGCGCCGACATCACCTTCCTGCGTGACCGGCTCGGCGCGGAGAGCCCCGCCGGATGACGACCGACCAGTCCGCCACCGGCGGCCCCCACCCCGCCGCCGACCGGTCGACGGCTTCCGGCGGCGACGCGCCGGCCGGCCCACCCTCGGGCCCGACCACCTCCACCGACGCCGCGCGCGCGAACGTCTCCGACCCGGCCGGCCCGGCCAGCGACACGGGTGGCGGCACCGCGCCGACGGCCGGTGCTCCCGCCGGGACCCGCTCCGCCGACAAGGACCCGGCCACCAGGGACGCCCGCGGCACGAGCGGCAGGGACAACGACCGGCCGGGCACGGTCAGCGGCACCGGCGACAAGGCCGGCGACGCCACGAACAGCGGAGACGCCAGGACCAGGCTCGGCGACGCCGGCACCAAGCCCGGTGACGCCGGAGCCAGCGACGACGTCACGACCGGCGGCGACGCCAAGGCCGCCGCCGGTGACGGCAGCACCACCGGTGACGGCAGGGCCAAGGACGCCGACGGCAAGGACCGCGAGGACGGTGCCGCCAAGGCCGGCACGGACAAGGCCGGTGCCACCAAGGACGGCACCGACAAGGACGGCGACGGCATGGAGAGCGGCAAGGCCGAGGAGGGCGGCAAGGAGGCGGGGAAGCCGGACCGGTGGGCCGCCTTCGCGTCCGCCCCGGAACCCCGGCCGAGCTGGGTACGGCGTGCCGCCCGGGCGGTCGGTCGCGTGCTGATCCACGAGTGGACGCTCGCGACGCTCGGCTCGCTGGCGCTGGCCGTCCTGATGACCTGGCCGACCCTGCGCTACCCGTTGCACACCCTCCCGCAGGACTACTGGGACCCGAGCCTGCAGGCGTGGCAGATGGCCTGGTCCGGGCACATCCTGCTGACCAACCCGGCGCAGCTCTGGCAGTCGAACACCTTCTTCCCGGAGGACTGGAGCTTCGCCTTCTCCGACACGCTGCTCGGCTACGCCCCGGCGGGCATGATCGGCACCGGCCCCGAGGCCGCCGTGCTGCGCTACAACATCATGTTCGTGTTGGCCCACGCGCTCGCCACGCTCGGGGCGTACGCGCTGGCCCGCCAGCTCGGCGCGGGCCGGATCGGCGGGGCGGTGGCCGGGGTCGGTTACGCCTACGCGCCCTGGCTGCTCGCGCAGGCCGGGCACCTGCACGTGATCTCCAACGGCGGCATCCCGCTGGCGCTGGCCATGCTGGCGCGAGGGCACGGCTACTCACTCCGCCACAGCTACCGCCCGGAGCGCCGGCACGACGGCTGGGTCTACACCGGCTGGCTGGTGGCCGCCTGGCAGCTCAGCCTGGGCTTCGGCATCGGCCTGCCGTTCGCGTACTTCCTCGGCGGCACGGTGGTCGTCGCCGCCGTGACCTGGTACGTCCGGCGAACCTGGTTCTGGGCCGTGAAGCGCCCGTTCGGGCGCCGGCTGCTGGCCGCGGACCTGGTCGGCGGGCTGCTCTTCGCCGGCGTCGGCGCGCTGCTGGCGGTTCCGTACTTCACCGTGAAGGAGCAGCACCCGCAGGCGGAGCGGACGGTCGCCGACATCGGCATCTTCTCCCCGCCGGCGAGCGGCTTCCTCACCGCGCCTGCCGAGTCGCGTATCTGGGGCGAGTTGCACGAGGGCGCGCGGGCGGCGCTGCCCTGGCACCCGGAGATGACCCTGCTGCCCGGGTTCGTGCTCTACGCGCTCGCCGCCGGCGGGCTCTTCTTCTCCGTCTGGAAGCTGCGCCACCGGCTGCTGCTGCTCGCCGGGGTGGTGGTGACCATGGTGCTCGCCATGGGCACCCGGTTCTTCGACGGCACGTACACCTACGTGCCGCTCTTCGAGCACCTGCCCGGGTGGAGCGGCCTGCGCACCCCCGGCCGGCTGATGCTCTGGACCACGCTGCTGCTCGGGCTGCTCGCGGCGGGCGCGGTCAGCGCGTTCGCCACGCGGGTGCGGGAGATCTGCGCCGAGCGGATCCCCTCGTGGCCGGGCCCGTGGCTGCGACTGGCCACCCTGCTGCCGCTGGTGCTGGTGATCGCCGAGGGCCTGAACGTCACGCCGCACCCGGTCGTGCCGCAGCAGCCCGCCGCGATGCGGACCGTGGACGGCCCGCTGCTGGTGCTGCCGAGCAGCCAGAACCTCGACCAGCCCGTGATGCTCTGGTCCACGACCAGGTTCCAGGACGTGGTCAACGGGGGCAGCGGCTTCACTCCGCACCAGCTCGACGAGGTGCGCCGGGTGACGCTCTCCTTCCCGGATCAGACCAGCGTCGACTACCTGCGCGTCCTCGGTGTCCGCAACGTGCTGCTGATGCGCGACCAGATCTCCGGCACGCCGTGGGAGGTCACGGTCGACGCGCCGGTCGACGGCCTCGGCATCACCCGCGAGGAGCTCGGCCAGGTGGTGGTCTACCGGCTCTGACCCGCGTGCCGCCGGCCGCCCCGAGGTGTCACCTCCGGGCGGCCGGCAGGACGGGTCACGCCGGGAGGGGTGCCGGCTCGGCGGGGGCCGTGGGCCGGCGTCGCCAGCGGTCGAGCCAGGGTGCGTCCGGCGCGCCGTCGAGGAGACCGCCATCCGGGTCGTCGGCGTACGTGGCCCGCACCGGGTCGAGTTCCGGCCGCAGGATCTCCCGCACGACCAGCACGCAGAGCACCACCACGGTGGTCAGGCGCAGCGTGGCCGCCAGCACGAAGACGCCCTCCGGGAAGACCGGCTTGCCGGTCGACGCGCCGAGCAGTTCCCCGTAGAAGGCCGCGAAGTAGCAGACCTCGGCCACCTGCCAGGCCAGGAAGGCGCCCCACTTGGGGCGGGCCAGCACCACCAGCGGCAGCAGCCAGAGCACGAACTGCTGCGACCACACCTTGCTGAAGATCAGGAACGCGGCGACCACCAGGAACGCGAGCTGGGCGAGCCGTGGGCGGCGCGGCGCCAGCAACCCCAGCGCGGCCACCCCGAGGCAGGCCAGCCCGAAGAGGGCGTACGACAGGGCGTTCAGCGCCGGGATGTTGACGTTCAGCCACTCGAAGGGCCCGAGATCGGCGGGGTTGGCGCTGCCGACCTTTCCGTCCAGGTAGCGCCCGATGTACCAGAGGGTGCCCCAGTCGATCGGCCGGGTCGAGTTCAGCTCGAAGAAGCGGTCCCAGTTCTCCCGGTACGGAACGGCGACCGGCAGGTTCACGGCGACCAGGGACACCAGGGCCGCGCCGAAGGCGGTGAGGGCGGCGCGGAGACGCCCGGCACGCAGCGCCAGCACCAGGATCGGGCCGAGGACGAACAGCGGCCACATCTTGGCCGCCCCGGCGAGGCCGAGCAGGACGCCGGCGAGCAGGGGCCGGCTGCGGGCCCAGGCGAACAGGCCGAACGCGGCCAGCCCGATGGCGAGGAGGTCCCAGTTGACCGTGGCGGTGAGCATCAGCGCGGGGGCGAGCGCGAAGAGCGCGGCGTCCCAGGGTCGTCGGCGGCGCAGGGCGAGGATCACCGCCACCGTGGCGACCGCCAGCGCGCCGAGCACCAGCGCGTTCAGGTTGTAGAACCACTGGCCCTGGTTGATCCCCGGGTCGCTCTCGCCGAGGGCGTGCACGGGCAGGCCGAGCGCGCCCATGAAGTAGCCGGTGAGCACCGGGTACTCGACGGGGTGGTCCCGGTAGGGCACCGCGCCCTCGTTGAGCCGTTCGGCGTAGTAGAGCGCCAGCACGTCGGTGTAGCAGAACCGGGTGTACTGCACGTTGTTCTGCCACGCGCCGTCCTGGCAGGGCGACTTCTGCACCCAGTGCAGCGCCAGGGTCAGGCAGACCAGGGCCAGGACGATCCTGGCCGCCGTCCAGAACCGGCTCTCCCGCCCGGCGGGCCGGTCGAGCGCGACGGCGTGGTCGCCCAGCGGGCCGCCGATGACGCCGGAGACGCCCCGGACGAAGCCGTCGGACCGGGACGGATGGTCGGCGGCACCGGCGTCGTCGATGCCTCGCGTCGGCTGCGTGCTCATGAGGGTGCATCCTGCCGTACGACCGGCCTCCGCGTCCCCTTCAGCACCCGACACGTCGGTACGCGGAAACGCCGCCGGCGGCCGGACAGGTCGTCCGGCCGCCGGCGGCGCTCGTGGCTCAGTCGTCGCCGGGCCGTGGTGTGATGCTCGGCATCAGCCCACCACCGCCGCCACCCGGCCGAGGATCGTTCGGGTCGGTGGGACTGGTGGGACCGCCCGGGTTGTTGCCGCCGCCGTTGTTGCCACCGCCGTTGTTGCCGTCCGGCGGGCAGAACGGGTTCAACGGGTTGGGGCAGTTCGGCGGGGACGGGGGCGGGGACGGCGGGGGCGTCTCGCCGTTGCCGGAGTCGGGGTCGCCGATGTTCGCCGCGGGCGGGAAATCCTTCTTCTCCCGATAGTTGTCTGAGGTCTTGTGCGCCTCTTCCATGAACCGCTCCCAGATGTCACCGGGAAGGTTGGAACCGCTGACCCGACGGCCGTCCTTCAGCTTGAGCGGCAGTCGGTTCTGCAGGTTGCCGACCCAGACCGCGGTGGCGATCTGTGGCGTGTAACCGATCATCCAGGCGTCGCCGTTCTCCGGGCTGTCCGGCTTCTGCTCCCAGGTGCCGGTCTTGGAGGCCGCCTTACGGTCGTTCTCCAACCGGTGGTTGACCTGCGCCGGGTACTGCTCCAGCACCGAGGTCACATCGGCCACGACGTCCTTCTCGATGCGCTGCTTGGGGTTGAGCTTCTCCCCGCCGACCTTCTTCCACTTACCGGTTACCTCGTCCCGCTCCTCCACCGAGTAGAGGAAGTGGGCCTTGTTGTAGACCCCCTCGTTGGCGAAGGTGGCGACGCCGTTGGCGTGGTCGAGGACGGTGACCGGGTACTGGCCGTAGCCGACCACGTGGAAGAACGGGCTCGGCGCGATCTTCTTCGGATCGGTCTTGGTCAGGTCGTACGCCTTCGCCGGGTTGGTGTCCGTCCGCCACATGGTGGTGACGCCGGCGTCGGCGGCCATCTTGATGACCTTGTCCGGCCCGATCTCCTGGGTCACGTGGTAGAAGGGCACGTTCAGCGACTTCAACGTAGAAACCTTCAGCGTGCAGGAGTCGCCGCAGTCCGGGTTGTCGTCGCCGGCGTTGCTGACCTTGAACTCCGTGCCCTCCGGGGTGAACCCTCGGCCCTTCCAGCGCGACTCCAGGGCCTTGCCCTCCCTCAGGGCCGCTGCCAGTGTGTAGATCTTGAAACTGGAGCCCGGCGAGTGACCGCCGGTGACGTTCCCATTGGCGTCGGTGTTCTTGCCGGCGTAGTCGGTGCCGGTGCCGTTGTCGCCGCCGTAGTAGGCGAGCACCCGGCCGTTGTCCGGGTTGACGGCCACCACCGCCGCCATCAGGTTCTTCGGCTGGCCGGCGAGCTCGGAGCCCTTGGTCTTGCGCTGGGCCGTCTCGACCGCCGCCTTCTGGATCTTCGTGTCGATGGTGGTGCGGATCCGGTAGCCGCCGGACATCAGCGCCTGCGAGCAGAGCTTCTTCTTGTCGGTGACCTGGGTCTCGTCGTCGACGCAGAGCCCCTGGTCCCGCATCTCCTGCTTGACGTAGTTGATCACGTTGCCGTACGGGGTGTTGACGCCGAAGTCGATGCCGGCGCCGCCCTGGTTCGGCTTCTTCACCACCGGGTACGCGGTCGGCGCCGCCGGCTTGTTCGGGGCGTTCAGCATGCCCTCTTCGATCATGGCGTGGATCACGTCGTCCCAGCGGGACTTGGCCTCGGTGGGATTGACCGCCGGGTCGTAGCCCTTGTGGCCCGCGCCCGCCTCGGGCTGCTTGATCAGCGCGGCGAGGACCGCCCCCTCGGCGACGCTCAGGTTCTTCGCCGGCTTGCCGAAGTAGGTCTGCGCCGCCGCCTCGATGCCGTGCGCGCCCCGCCCGAGGTAGATGATGTTCAGGTAGTGCTGCATGATCTGCGGCTTGGTGTACTCGTCGTTCAACTTGGAGGCGAAGATCGCCTCCTTGACCTTCCGGGCGTAGGTGTCGCCCTCCAGGCTGTCGTACGCGTTGCGGGCGTACTGCTGGGTGATGGTCGAGGCACCCTGCCGGTGGCCGCCGGTCAGGTTGTTCCACGCGGCGCGGGCGATGCCCTTGTAGTCCACACCGGAGTGCTTGTAGAAGTTCCGGTCCTCGATCGCCACGACCGCGTCCTGCACGTGCTGCGGGATCTGGTCGATGGTGACCAGGGTCCGGTTCTGCGTGCCGACCTTCGCGATCACCGTCTTGTTGTCGAACGCGTAGAAGGTGGTCGCCTGCGGCGGCGTGGTGTCCTCGGGGAGCACGACGCTGGTCGAGTAGTAGGTGAAGCCGACCACGCCGAGGCCGGCGAGCATGATGAAGACCGCGAACGCGGCGATCAGCATGTTCACCCGCTTGCGCTTCTTCGCCCGCGCGGCCTTGGCCGGGTCGCCCGAGCCGCGACCGCCGCGGCCCGGGCCGGTCGGCCCGCCGGGGCCCCCCGGGCCACCCGGGCCCGGCGAGACGCTCGCCCGCGCCGACGCCCGGCCCGCGGCGCCGCCGACGGCCGCCGATCCGACGCTGGCCCGCCCGGCCGAGGCGGCGCCGACGGCCGCGGCGCCCACCGTGGCGCGGCCGGCCGATCCGCCGGCCGCCGGGGAGACCGGCACCGATGCGCGGCCCGCGCCCGCCCGGCCCGCGCCCGGTGCCGGGGAGACCGGGACGGAGGCCCGGCCGGCGCCGGCACGACCGGCGGAGGCGGAGCCCACCGAAGCCGATCCGGCGGCCGGACCGCCGCGCGGCGGCACGGACGCCGAGCCGCCGACCGAGGCCCGCCCACCGGCGGCACCCCGGGGCGCGACCGAGGCGCGACCAGGTGCCGTACCCTCCTGTGCAGCCGACCAACCGCCCCCGCGGGCGTCACCGCCGGAGTCGCCGTGCCGGCCCGGAATATGGGCCCGCCCGCGCGGGGAACTGGGATCGCCGTACGAGTTCATTCCTCACACCCTGCCGTCGCGGTGGGGCGCGACCGCGCCGCCACCGGTTTGCCGTGAGATGGGACACCCGCCGGGGTGGCACACACGTGCCGGTCGACCGGTGTCAGTTGTGAATCAATCGGGCCAATCAGACCAACGAGCCGTCGGTCCCCCCGGGCGCGCGCGTGCTGGCCGGGGTCGGCCGATCGAGCCAGGATCACCGTTGCGCCTCTCGCCTCCGTCGACCGACCGCACCGGTGCCCGAGGCGGCCGTGCCGCCCACCGCGTCCTGCTCCGGCCCGCCCTCCGGGTCCCCGGCCAGCCCGTCCCGGCCGAGCAGGTACTGCTCGACGAGATGGTTCCAGTCACAGCCGAGGCACACCTCCACCACGAAGACCTGGAACTCACGCAGCGTCATCGCCAGCACGGGCAACTCGGCCAGCGTCCGGGCCTGGCCGGCGGACTGCTTGAGTTCGTCGCCGTAAATGTAGTGGACGCGCGTCAGGTTCTCGCTCCGGCAGATCGGGCACCGCTCGTCCGTCGGCTCGCCGTGGTAGCGAGCGGCGTTCTTCAGGTACGGCGACGCGTCGCAGACGTCGTACGTGCCGACCCGACCGGCGAGGAGCTCACGCAGCACCGCTCGCTTCCGGAGCGAGTAGTCCACCACCTGGCGCTGCGTACGCATGCGGAAGAGGGTACGCGGTCTCGCCGGACGGGGCGACCACGGTGACGATGCGTGACCACAGGACCCCGGAAACGGGGGTTTGCCCTGATCACGGTGATCCGCTAGCGTGCGATGTATCGGTCCGATACATCGCGGCGGTTACCACTCCGCGTAGAGGGTACAGAGAGGATGGCCCGTGCTCGAGCTCGCCATCCTCGGCCTCCTGCAGGAGTCTCCGATGCACGGCTACGAGCTGCGCAAGGAGCTGACCGCCAAGCTCGGGGCGATCCGGGCGGCGATCAGCTACGGCTCGCTCTACCCGACCCTGCGTCGGTTGCAGGCGGCGGGGTGGATCACCGAGGCCGCCGAGACACCCGCCACCGCCGAGGAGGTTCCCGCGCTGACCAGCCGACGAGGTCGGGTGGTCTACAAAATCACCGCGGAGGGCAAGGAACGCTTCGCCCAACTGATCGCACAGGCCGGGCCCGAGACGTACGACGACACGGGCTTCGGCGTGCACTTCGCGTTCTTCGCCCGGACCGACCAGGCGACCCGACTCCGCATCCTGGAGGGTCGCCGGCGAAAGATCGAGGAGCGTCGCGAGGGGCTTCGCGACGTGCTCGGCCGCGCGGCCGAACGCCTCGACGCGTACACGCTGGAACTGCAGCGCCATGGCCTGGACGCCTGTGAGCGCGAGGTCCGCTGGCTGGAGGAGCTCATCGCCAACGAGCGCTCCGGCCGTGCCCCGACGGTCCCGGAAACCGGGACGGCCGGCGGCCGACGAGAAGACAACAGCCCGCCTCCGCCTGGAGAGTCCAGGAAAGAGCGGCCGTGATGAAGAAGAAGGAGGCAGACGCTATGGGCTCCGTCCGCGTCGCCATCGTCGGTGTGGGTAACTGCGCCTCGTCCCTCGTGCAGGGCGTGGAGTACTACCGGAACGCCGACCCGAACGACCGCGTCCCGGGTCTCATGCACGTCACCTTCGGCGACTACCACGTCTCGGACGTGCAGTTCGTCGCGGCGTTCGACGTGGACGCCAAGAAGGTGGGCATGGACCTCGCCGAGGCGATCGTCGCCAGCGAGAACAACACCATCAAGCTCTGCGACGTGCCGCCGACCGGCGTGACCGTGCAGCGCGGCCCGACCTTCGACGGTCTGGGCCAGTACTACCGCGAGATCGTCGAGGAGTCCGACGCCGAGCCGGTCGACGTGGCGCAGGCGCTGCGCGACGCGCAGGTCGACGTCGTCGTCTCCTACCTGCCGGTCGGCTCCGAGCAGGCCGACAAGTTCTACGCGCAGGCCGCGATCGACGCCGGCTGCGCGTTCGTGAACGCCCTGCCGGTCTTCATCGCCTCCGACCCCGAGTGGGCGAAGAAGTTCGAGGACGCGGGCCTGCCTATCGTCGGTGACGACATCAAGAGCCAGGTCGGCGCCACCATCGTGCACCGCGCGCTGGCGAAGCTCTTCGAGGACCGCGGGGTCGAGCTGCTGCGCACGTACCAGCTCAACTTCGGCGGCAACATGGACTTCATGAACATGCTGGAGCGCAACCGGCTGGTCTCGAAGAAGATCTCGAAGACCCAGTCGGTCACGTCCCAGATCCCGCACGAGATGAGCAAGAGCGACGTGCACATCGGCCCGTCGGACCACGTGCCGTGGCTCGACGACCGCAAGTGGGCGTACATCCGCCTGGAGGGTCGTTCCTTCGGCGACACCCCGCTCAACGCCGAGCTCAAGCTCGAGGTGTGGGACTCGCCGAACTCGGCCGGCGTGATCATCGACGCCGTCCGCGCCGCGAAGATCGCGCTGGACCGGAAGATCGGCGGCCCGATCCTGTCGGCCTCGTCGTACTTCATGAAGTCCCCGCCGGTGCAGTACGCCGACCACGACGCGCACGCCGCCGTCGAGGCGTTCATCGCCGGTGAGGTCGAGCGCTGACGCGCCGACCACCAGCACCACCGAAGGCCGGGTCCGCACGGACCCGGCCTTCGCCGTGTCCGGCTCTCCCACCGCCGTACGCGCGACGACCACCGGCGTCACACGGGGTCGAGCGATCGGCGACGCGCGGTTAGGCTGACCGCCGTGACGTCCGTCCCACGCCCCGGCCGCCGAGCGGCACGATGGGCGATCGGCACGGTCGCCGGCACCGTGCTTCTTCCGGTGCCTGCCCGCCCCGGGCTGACCTCGCCGGGTGCCGGCGGTGTGGCTCCGCCCCAGATCAGGACCAGGCGCGTCGCACAGCGACCCGCATCAGGACCTGCCCGTCGCACGGCGGCCCAGCGTCAGGACCAGGCGCGTTGCAGGGCGACCCCGGCCTCCAGTTCGAGCAGCTTCACCTTGCGGTCCAGGCCGCCGCCGAAGCCGACCAGCTTGCCGCCCGCCCCGACGATCCGGTGGCACGGCACGAGCACCGGGATCGGGTTGCGGTTGCAGGCCACCCCGACCGCGCGGGCGGCGCCCTGGTCGCCGAGCCGCCGGGCCACCTCGCCGTAGGTGAGCGTCTCCCCGTACGGGATGCGGGTCATCTCCCGCCAGACGCCGCGCTCGAAGTCGGAACCGCCCGGCACCGCCAGCGGCACCGAGAACTCGGTCAGCTCGCCGGCGAAGTACGCCCGCAGCTCCGTCACGGCCTGCCGGGCCGTCTCGTCGCCCGGCTCCTCGTCGGCCGTGCCGACCCGGCCGAAGTGGGCCCGGCACACGTGTGTCCCGTCGGTGGCGACGGAGAACTCGCCGATCGGGGAGTCGAGCACGGTCCAACGCATGTCTCCATTGTCCCGGTCGCATCCGGTCTGGTTGGTGCGCCCCGGCGACGCCGTCGGGTGGCCGCCGGCATCCCGCCCCGGACGGCCTGCTCAGAGCAGGGTGACGCCGAGCAGCAGGGCACCGGCGCTGAGGCTGGCGCCGCCCGCGACGGTCAGCCAGATCAGTTTGTTGGGCCTGGTGTCCTGCGGCCGGGCCACCGAGAGGAAGAAGCCGAGCGGCATCAGAACCGGCGCCGCCACGAGCAGGGTGCGGATGAGCGTGCGGGTGCCGTCGGACGCGTCGGCCTGGTCGACGTAGGGCAGCACGGCCAGCGCGAAGAGGACCAGCACCCCGGCGTGCGCGTGGCCGGCGGTCCACAGGCCCCGGCGGACCGGATTGTCGAGGTAGCCGGCCTTGCGCCGGGTCAGGTGCATGAGCAGGGTCAGCCCGCCGTACGCCACCGTGACGACGGTGATCAGCAGGATGCCGGCGGTGGTCAGGGTTGCCGAGGACATGGACACCTCCGTCTTGTCGTTGTCAAGATTGGCCGCTCGCCGGAATCTTGTCAACAGCTAGATTCCGTGTCGGGCGAGTTCGGCGGCACGTTGCGCCAGATCGATACGGTGCAGGTCGTGGCCACGGGGACACTGATCTTCCTCATCATCGGCGGAGCGGGCGTCGCGGTGCTGGCGCTCGCCCTGCTCGGCACCGAGCTGCTGCACTTCGGCAACCCGGACTTCGACGGTCCCGTGTCGGTCGAGGCGGTCGCCGGGTTCACCGGGGCGCTCGGCTTCGGCGCCGCGATCGCCAACGAGCTGCTCGGCGGGCGTACCCCCGCGATGATCGCGGTGGCGCTGACCGGCGGCCTCGTCGCCGCCGCGCCCACCGCGTGGGCGGCGTCCCGGCTCAGCCGGGCGGCCCGCGACATGCGCACCGACCCCACCCCCACCCGCCACCACCTGGTCGGCGCGCTCGGCCTGGTGGTCACCCCGGTGCCCGCCGACGGCTACGGCGAGGTCCGGGTCCGGGTGGCCGGCCAGCCGGTCAAGCTCAACGCCCGGGCCGACCGACCGATCCCGGTCGGTGCCCAGATCTTCGTGGTCGAGGCACTCAGCGAGACCAGCGTGCACGTCGAAACCTACTGAACCCCCTCATAGCAGATCAGGACGGTCACATGCCCCTTCTCATCGCCATCGGCGGCGCGGTCCTCCTCGTCATCGTGCTCGTGCTCTTCGTCCTCTCCCGGATCAAGGTCGCCGGGCCGAACGAGGCTTTCATCGTCACCGGCCGCAAGGGCCGCACCACCCAGACCGCCGACGGCGGCCGGTCCACCGACATGTCCGGGCAGAAGGTCGTGCTCGGCGCGTCCGTCTTCGTCCTGCCGGTGGTACAGAAGCTCCAGTCGCTCGACCTGTCCAGCCGGCGGATCGACGTCGGCATCAAGGGCGCGGTCAGCAAGCAGGGCATCCGCACCGAGCTGCACGGCGTCGCGATCGTCAAGGTCGGCGGCACCGAGGACGCGATCCGCGCCGCCGCCCAGCGATTCCTGCACCAGCAGGACGAGATCGAGGACTTCACGCGGGAGGTGCTCGCCGGCGCGCTGCGCTCGATCGTCGGCCGGCTCACCGTCGAGGAGGTCATCCGGGACAGGGCGGCGTTCGCCAGCGCGGTCGCCGAGGAGGCCGAGCACTCGATGACCAACCAGGGCCTGGTGCTGGACACCTTCCAGCTCCAGGACATCCTGGCCGAGGGTTCCTACCTGCAGGACCTGGGCCGGCCGGAGGCGGCCCGGGTGCTCAAGGACGCGGCGATCGCCGAGGCGCGCGCCCGCCAGCAGGCCGAGCAGGAGCGGCTGCTCGCCGAGGAGGCCATCGCCGAGGCCAACCGGAACCTGTCGCTCAAGCAGGCCGCCATCCAGGCGGAGATCGACGCGGCCAAGGCCAAGTCCGCCGCGGCCGGGCCGCTCGCCCAGGCCGAGCGGGACCAGGCGATCCTCTCCGAGCAGCAGAAGGTTGCCGAGCGCAACGCCGAACTCAAGCAGCGCCAGCTCGACACCGAGGTGCGCAAGCCGGCGGACGCGGCCCGGTACAAGGTGGAGCAGGAGGCCGAGGCGGCCCGCAACGCGGCCGTGCTGAACGCCGACGCGCAGCGCCAGGCCGTCATCGCCGCCGCCCAGGCCGCCGCCGAGCAGGCCCGGCTCACCGGTGAGGGCGAGCGGGCCCGCCGGGCCGCGCTGGCCGAGGCCAACGCGATCGAGGGCGCCAAGGAGGGCGAGGCCGAGCAGCGCCGCCGCTCCGCCATCGCCGAGGCGGTCGAGCGGGAGGGCCAGGCCGAGGCCGCGGCCATCCTGGCCAAGGGCCAGGCCGAGGCCGACGCCATGGCCCGCAAGGCCGAGGCGTTCGCGGCGTACGGCGAGGCCGCCGTGCTGGACCTGCTGGTCAAGGTGCTGCCGCAGGTGGTCGAGGCGGCCAGCGCCCCGATCGGCGCGATCGACAAGATGACCGTCATCTCCACCGACGGCGCCTCGTCGCTGACGAAGTCGGTGGCGGGCAACGTGGCCCAGGGGCTCCAGCTCGGCAGCGACCTGACCGGGATCGACCTGGCCGGCCTGCTGGCGAAGCTCGGCTCGGCGTCGTCCTCGCCCGGCAACGGCAAGCCCTCGGTCGACGCCACGGCGGTCGAGACCCGCTGACGCACCGGGCAGCGGTGTGGCCGCTGCCGCGACAGGGCGCCGTCCCCGGCCCGGGGGCGGCGCCCTGGTCGTGTGGCCGACTACTCGACGATGCCCTCGTCCCGGGCCCAGCGCAGCAGCTCCGCCTCGGCCTCGTCGCGGTCCAGCGGGCCGCGCTCCAGGCGCTGCTCCTTGAGGTGTTTCCAGGCCCGCCCGACGACCGGCCCCGGCGGCACGCCCAGCAGCTCCATGATCGCGTTGCCGTCCAGGTCGGGCCGGACCCTCGCCAGGTCCTCCTCGGCGGCGATCCGGGCGATCCGCTCCTCCAGCGCGTCGTAGTCCGCGGCGAGCTGGGCGGCCTTGCGCCGGTTACGGGTGGTGCAGTCCGACCGGGTCAGCTTGTGCAGGCGCGGCAGCAGGTCGCCGGCGTCGGCGACGTAGCGGCGCACCGCCGAGTCGGTCCACTCGCCCCGGCCGTAGCCGTAGAACCGCAGGTGCAGCGCGACCAGCGCGGTGACCTTGGAGGTGATCTCCTTGGGGTAGCGCAGCGCCTTCATCCGGGCCTTCGTCAGCCGGGCCCCGACCACCTCGTGGTGGTGGAAGCTGACCCGGCCGTCCGGGCCCACCGCCTTGGTCGCCGGCTTGCCGACGTCGTGCATCAGCGCGGCCATCCGCAGGATGAAGTCCGGCCCGTCGGTCTCGTACGAGACGGCGTTGCTCACCACCGTGAGGGTGTGCTCGTAGACGTCCTTGTGCTGGGCGTGCTCGTCGATCGTGAGCTTCAGCCCGGTCAGCTCGGGCAGGAAGCGCTCGGCGAGCCCGGTGTCGACCAGCAGCCGCAGCCCGGTGATCGGGTCTGCGCCGCAGAGCAGCTTGGTGAACTCGTCGCGGATCCGCTCGGCGGTGATCCGGTCCAGGTCGGCGGCCATCAGGGTCATCGCCGCGTGGACGTCGGGGTGCACCGCGAAGCGCAGCTGGGCGGCGAACCGGGCCGCGCGCAGCATCCGCAGCGGATCGTCGCCGAAGGACTCCCCGGGCGTGCCCGGGGTGCGGATCACCTTGGCGGCGAGGTCGTCCAGCCCGCCGTGCGGGTCGGTGAAGCGGTGCTCGGGCAGGCTGACCGCCATCGCGTTGATGGTGAAGTCGCGCCGCCGCAGGTCCTCGGCGAGATCGGTGCCGTACTCGACGATCGGGTTGCGGCTGACCTGGTCGTACGACTCGGCCCGGAAGGTGGTGATCTCCAGCCGCAGCCCGTCGCGCTGGCAGCCGATGGTGCCGAACTCCCGGCCGGTCTCCCAGATCGACTCGGCCCAGCCGCGCACGATGCGCAGGGTCTCGTCCGGGTGCGCGTCGGTGCAGAAGTCGAGGTCGTCGCCGAGGCGGCCGAGCAGGGCGTCGCGGACCGAACCGCCCACCAGGTGCAACTCGTGGCCGGCCCGCGCGAACCGGCGGCCCAGCTCGTCGGCGACCGGGGAGACCCGGAGCAGTTCGGCGACGGCGTTGCGCTGCGCGGCGGTGAGTTCGCGGCGGTCGGCGGCGTGGGGAGCGGAGGCTTCGGACATGGGAGCGCCAGACTATCGGTCCCGGCGGGGATGCGGTCCGCCGGGCGCGGGTATCGGGCGACTGTTGACTATCGTCTGTGACGTGCGGGCCCGTGCCCGGCTCGGACGTACCCCCTCTGCCTTGGAGGCGACAAGATGAGCGGCGGTCTCTACCGCAGCGCGAACGCCGCCCAGGGCGGCGCCGCGCCCGGCCGGCCGTCGGACGGCGCGACGTTCATCTCCGCCGAGCCGCTCAACCAGCCGGCCATGGAGTCGACCGCGCCGCCGCAGGAGCAGGTGGCCGAGGCCAGCGCCGCGACCAACAGCGCGGTGATGGCGATCGGCAGCCTCGTCAGCCGGGGTACGGGCTTCCTGCGCACCCTGGTGCTGACCGCGGCGCTCGGCGGCGCGCTGGTCGGTGACGCGTACACCACCGCGCAGATCCTGCCCGGGATGGTCTACGAGTTCCTGCTCGGCGGCATCCTCACCAGCGTCCTGATCCCCGTGCTGGTGCGCCGGCGCAAGGCGGACGCGGACGGCGGTCAGGCGTACGCCCAGCGGCTGCTCACCCTCGCGGTGGTCACCCTGGCCGGGGCCGCGCTGCTCGCGGTGCTCGCCGCCTCCTGGCTGACTGAGCTGTACACCAGCGACAACCGCGGCAACGACTACCAGGACCTGGTCACCAACCTGTCGTACCTGATGCTGCCGATGATCTTCTTCACCGGCCTCAGCGCGCTGATCAGCGCGGTGCTCAACACGCGGGGGCACTTCGCCGCGCCGATGTGGGCACCGATCCTGAACAACCTGGTGGTGATCGGCACCGCCGGGCTCTACATCGCGATCTTCGGCGCGGACATCATCCGGCCGGAGCAGATGACCCCTGGGCGGATCGTGCTGATCAGCGGCGGCACGCTGCTCGGCGTGGCCATCCAGGCCGCCGGCCTGCTGCCGGCGCTGCGCAAGGTCGGCTTCCGGTGGAAGCTGCGCTTCGACTTCCGCGCCCTGGGGCTGGCCGAGCTGGGCCGCCTGGGCGGGTGGATGTTCTGCTACGTCGCGGTCAGCCAGGTCGGCCTGATCGTGCTGTTCAACCTGCTGAACCGCGCGGGCGACGGCGACGCCGGCGCACTGATCTACAACAACGTCTTCCTGCTGTTGATGATGGCGCACGGCATCATCGCCGTCTCGATCATCACGGCGCTGATGCCCCGGATGAGCGCGGCCGCCGCCGACGGCCGCTACGCGGACCTCGCCGCCGACCTGTCCCGGGGCACCCGGACCGTCTCGGCGGTGCTGGCTCCGATCGCCGTCTGCTACGCCGTGCTCGCCACGCCGCTGTCGGTGGTGCTGTTCCGCTACGGCGCGTTCAGCGACGACAACGCGGCCGACACCTCGGTAGTGTTGCTGGTGGCCGCGCTCGCGCTGGTGCCGTTCGCGGTCAGCCAACTGTTCACCTTCGCCTTCTACGCGCTCCCCGACACCCGGACCCCGGCGCTGATCAACATTCCGGTGGTGGCGCTTCGGATCGGCGTTCAGATCGTGCTCTTCGCCGCCTTCGCCGCCCACTTCGCGGCCGCCGGGATGATGATCGGCAACGCCGTCTCCTACCTGGCCGCCGCGATCGCCTCCGCCTGGCTGCTCCGTCCCCGGGTCGGCCGGATCGGGCTCGGCGGGATCATGCGCACTCTCGGCCGGGTCGCGGTCGCCGCGCTCGGCGCGGCGCTGGCCGGTCTACTGGTGGTCGCCCTGCTGCCGGGCGACGACACGCCGACCCGCCTGGAGGCGGTCATCCAGCTCGTGGTCGGTGGCGCGGTGATCGGCGGGACCTACCTCGGGCTGGCGATGGCGCTGCGGATCGGTGAGATCACCGAGGTCGTCGGCATGGTCCGCCGCCGGCTGGGCCGCTGACGCGCCGCGCTCGGGTGCGGGCCGACGACCCTCGGATGGTCTGCACGCTCTGTGAACGAGGATCACCAGCCTGGGGATGCGCCTGTGGATAACTCCGCGAGTCACCGCTCAGCCGCCGGAAGGGCCTGTGGATAACCAGCCGTACGGCTGAGCATGGCGGCACGGCCGGAGGGAAACCCGGGGCGTCGGCGTCGCCGCCACACAGGTCAACCCCTCCGGCGAACACTTGCGGTCAACGTCTAGATTGGTTAGTACATGTGCCAGCAACGTGGCTGACAACGGTCGCAACCGGACAAGTTGATCGCCAGCCGGCAGCCCGACCCGGGAGCGGCGCGAAGATGACATGTCGGGGAGACCGTCAACCCGGGTAAGGTCGCTCTCGACGGGTACGGCAGGCGCCGACGCTCCGCGTCGACACCGGTCGGCCGGTTCCTTCGAAGGCAGAGCGGGAAGCCACATGCCCAGCAGCGCGGGTCCATCGATCGACACGATCACCGAGGGAGGACGGGTGACCCAGGTCGGCGAGGGTCAGGAGGCGGAGGAGAGCGCTCCGCACGTCATGACCTTCGGTGCTCCCACGGCCGGTGAGATCCTCGCCGAGCGTTACGAGCTGGTCGAGCACATCAACAACGACAGCGCGGGTCGGCTGGTCTGGCGGGGCGTCGACGTCATCCTCCGCCGTCCCGTCGCGGTCGTGCTGCGCTACCCGGGTGGCGACTCCGCCACCGAGATGCTCCAGGGCGCCGTCGCGGCGAGCCGGGTCATCCACCCCAACCTGGTCGGCGTCTACGACGCGATCGACGAGGCCGAGCGGGCGTACGTGGTGCGCGAGTGGGTCGACGGGCAGTCCCTGCGCGAGCTGGCCGCCGACGGCCCGCTGGACCCGGCCCGTGCCACCACCATCGGCAACGCCGTCGCCAGCGCCCTCGCCGCCGTGCACGCCACCGGCATGGTGCACGGCAACGTCCACCCCGGCACGGTGATGATCAGTGACGACGGCCGGGTGGTGCTGGCCGACGCGCGTACCGACGGCGACGACAGCCAGCAGAGCGACGTCCGCGCGATCGGCGGGATCCTCTACTTCGCCCTGACCGGGCACTGGCCGCACGCCGAGGCCCCACTGCGGGGCGCCACCGCCGGCCACGGCCGGGCCGCCATCCCCGACGCCGTCCGCGACGCCGCCGGCGCGATCGCCGCTCCCCGGCAGGTCCGGGCGGGCGTGCCGGCGTACCTCGACGACCTCACCATGGACCTGCTCGACGCCGAGATCGCGCCGCCCTCGTCGGACGTGCTCGCCGCCGAGCTGGCCCGCCTGGACGTGCCGGCCGACGAGCAGTTCCTGGACAACACGGGCCCGCTGCGCTTCGCCGCCGACACCGGCGACGAGCCGTCCCCGCTGGCCGCAGCCGGCGGCCGCAAGGTCGCGATCGGCATCGCCGGTCTGCTGGCGGTCGCCCTGGTCGGCCTGCTGGTCGGCATCAGCGCGCTGCGTGGCGGTGACGATCCACGGCCCAGCCCGGTCGCCGCCCCCTCGTCGGCCCCGCCCGCCGGCGAAGCCACCCCGGCCGCCACCACGACCGGACCGCTGAAGATCAGCGCGGCGCGGATCATCGACCCGGACAGCAAGTCCCGGGACGAGCTCGGTGGAGCCGAGAAGGTCTTCGACAACAACGAGGACAAGGGCTGGGAGACCGACACCTACAACCGGTCCAACTTCGGCAACCTGAAGAAGGGCATGGGGGTCTGGATCGACCTCGGCGGCGAGCACACCGTCAAGTCGGTGCAGGTGCTCCTCTCCGCCCGGGGCGCCTCCGCGGAACTGCTCACCGGAGCATCCAACCCGCCCTCGTCGTCAACGGGCGACGGCCAGCTCTACGCCGAATACAAGGGGAAGCCGATCGGGCAGCCGTTCGAGGAGCACGACGGCACCAAGATGACCTTCAACGGCTTCAACGCCGACCAGAAGTACCGCTACCTGCTGCTCTGGATCACCGAGCTGCCCCCGAGCGACGGCGGCTACAAGCTCGGCGTCCAGGAGATCACGGTCCAGGGATCGTGAGCCGGCCGCCGCGCCCAGGGCACCGCACCCGCCGGACGTGGTGATGGGCGTACGCGGGGAGCGGACGGGCGGTGGACCGGTGGGCGGAGTGAGCGGCCCACCGGTCGCGTCGTCGGTGCCGCCGGACGGGCCGACGGACCTCGAACTCCTGCACGCCCACGTGGCGGGCGACCGGGACGCCTTCACCGAGCTGTTCCACCGGCACCGCGACCGCCTCTGGGCGGTGGCGCTGCGGACGCTCGGCGACCGCGAGGAGGCCGCCGACGCTCTCCAGGACGCGCTGCTGTCCGCCCACCGCGCCGCCGGCCGGTTCCGGGGCGACTCGGCGGTCACCACCTGGCTGCACCGGATCGTCGTGAACGCCTGCCTGGACCGGATCCGCCGCCGGCAGGCGCATCCCACGGTCCCGCTGCCGGACGGGGTCCGGGACGGCGACTCCGGCTCCGCCACCGGCGGCGTCGAGCCGGCGGCTCCCGTCCACGACCACGACACGGCGCTGGTGGTCCGCCAGGCGCTCGCCGGGCTGCCGGCCGAGCAGCGGGCGGCGCTGATCCTGGTGGACGTGCAGGGCTACCCGGTGGCCGAGGTGGCCCGGATCCTCGGCGTCGCCGAGGGCACGGTCAAGAGCCGGTGCGCCCGGGGCCGGGCCCGCCTCGCGACGCAACTCGGGCACCTGCGCCCCCGGCCCACCCCACAGCAGTCCGAGCCGCCGGGCCCCGCCCCGCAGCGGCAGGAGTCGCCGCAGCCCGCCCCGGCGGCGGGCCCCAACGTGCCGGCCGTCACCGGAGGGAACCCGCGACCGCCCGAGGGCGTCCGATCGGGGTCGGGACGGTCCCGGCAGGATGCCCACCAGGAGGACGTGTGACGGCCGGGGGGTTCGGAGAGGTCGACCACGACCTGCTCGCCGACTACGTCGGCGGGGCGCTGGACGGCACCCCGGACGAAGCGCGCGTCGCCCGGCTGGTCGACGAGGACGTGGCCTGGGCGGAGGCGTACGCGCTGCTGGCACCGGCCCTGGCAAGCGTCCGGGCCGACCTGGCCGCCGCCTGGGCTGGCCCGGCCCCCGAGATGCCCACGGACGTCACCGACCGGCTCGTCGCGGCCCTGGCCAACGCCCCCGCGCCCGACTCTGGCCCGCTCGATCCGACGCCGGCCCGCTCCGACCTGGTGCATCCCGAGCCGCGCGACTCCGTGCCGGCCCGCTCCGAGGACGTTCGCTCCCGGGCCGGGGGCGGCGACGCGCTGCCGGCCGACGAGCCGGGGACGGGCAGGTCGGGCGGGGCCGTGCCGGCACAGCCGCTCGGCGGGTCCGCGCGGCGCCCTGCCGGCGTACCCCGCTCGGAGCCCGGCCGGGCCGCGACCACGGGGCCGGGCCGACGGCGCCGACGCTGGTCCCGGCTGGCCGGCCCGGTCGCGCTCGCCGCGGCGTCGATCGCGGCGGTCGGGCTGGGCGTCAGTCAACTCACCGGGGAGCAGGGGGACGGAGCCGCCGACACCGCGTTGTCCCGGCCGACCGAACCGGAGGTCGCCGCCCCCGCCGGCACGCCGTTCCGGGCGGGCGAGCCCACACTGCGCAGTGGGAGGGACTACACACCCGCGTCCCTGGCCGACGTCTCGCCGACGATGCGGGCGCAGCAGTTCAGCGCCGGCCCCGGGCCCGACGGCCAGGCGGAGGGTGGGCGGTTGCCCGGCGACGCGGTCGGCCTCGACCGGCTCACCGACCCGGCCGCGCTGAGCGACTGCATCCAGGAGATCGGCGCCGAGCACGGCGGCGGGCCGCTGGTGGTCGACGTGGTCGACTACGCCCGGTTCCAGGGCCAGCCGGCGCTGGTCGTCCGGTTCACCGACAACAGCGGCGCCCTCTGGGCCTGGGTGAGCGGACCGGAATGCGGGGTGGCCGGATCCGGCTCGGACAGCCGCTACCGCACGCGGGTAGGGTGAATTCGCGGCCACCGGACGTTTGACCGTCCACGTGACCTGACCCACCGGATGACCGGCTCGGGAATTCCCGGTTCGTACGATGACGTTCTGCACATCAGACTGCCGGCACCGCGAGGGGCGTCGGCATCGGATCGGCATCGGTGCGCGCGCCGATGGCGAACAACACTATCGGGAGACGGCAGTGGACGAGGTCCGCAACCTGATCATCATCGGCTCCGGGCCGGCCGGTTACACGGCGGCGGTCTACGCGGCGCGCGCCAACCTCAAGCCGCTCATCATCGAGGGCGTGCAGTCCGGCGGCGCGCTGATGACGACGACCGAGGTGGAGAACTTCCCCGGTTTCGCCGACGGCATCCTCGGCCCCGAGCTGATGGACAACATGCGCAAGCAGGCCGAGCGGTTCGGCGCGGAGTTCCTCACCGACGACGTGACGCGGGTGGAGCTGAAGGACACCGGCAGCGTCGGCTCCGACGCGGTCAGCACCGTCTGGGTGGGTCAGACCGCCTACCGGGCGAGGGCAGTCATCCTCAGCACCGGCTCGGCGTGGCGTCCGCTGGGCGTCCCGGGCGAGCAGGAGTACCTGGGCCACGGCGTCTCGTCCTGCGCCACCTGCGACGGCTTCTTCTTCCGCAACCAGCACATCGTGGTCGTCGGCGGCGGTGACTCGGCGATGGAGGAGGCCAGCTTCCTCACCCGGTTCGCCGAGTCGGTCACCATCATCCACCGCCGGGACTCCTTCCGGGCCAGCAAGATCATGGCCGAGCGGGCGCTGGGCAACGACAAGATCAAGGTCGAGTGGAACACCGTGGTCGAGGAGATCCTCGGCGACGACGGCAAGGTCTCGGGCGTACGGGTGCGCAACACGCACACCGGCGAGTCCAAGGTCCTCGACGTCACCGGCGTCTTCGTGGCCATCGGTCACGACCCGCGCAGCGAGCTCTTCCGGGGTCAGGTGGAGCTGGACGACGAGGGCTACGTGAAGGTCCAGTCGCCGAGCACCCGGACCAGCGTGCCCGGTGTCTTCGCCGCCGGCGACCTGGTGGACCACACCTACCGGCAGGCCATCACCGCCGCCGGTACGGGCTGCGCCGCCGCGCTGGACGCCGAGCGCTTCATCGCCACGCTGCAGGGCTGAACAACCGAGAACTCCGGAGGAGAGTCATAGTGGGAGCAACGAAGTCGGTCACCGACGCGAGTTTCGCCGCCGACGTGCTGAAGTCCGACAAGCCGGTTCTGGTGGACTTCTGGGCCGAGTGGTGCGGGCCGTGCCGCAAGGTGTCGCCGCTGCTGGAGGAGATCGCCGGCGAGATGGGCGACCAGGTCACCATCGTCAAGCTCAACATCGACGAGAACCCGGAGACCGCCCGCGCGTACCGGGTGATGTCCGTCCCGACCCTCACCGTGTTCAAGAACGGCGAGCCGGTGCAGTCGATCGCCGGCGCCAAGCCGAAGGGTGAGCTGGTCAGGCTCATCGAATCGGCGCTCTGAGCTACACGTACGCACGTCGACCCCGTACCCGGTCCGCCCGGGGGACGGGGTCGACGTCTTTTCCCGGCGCGCCCACCTGAGGTCCCCGGAACGCATAACCTCAACCCCGGGGCCGCCCGGCCAGCCAGCGTCCGTGCAGAGGGGGTCGTGCGTGCGTCCGATCCGACCCGGTGACCGTGGACCCGCGGTCACCGAGATCCGTACGGTGCTGACCGGCCTCGACCTGCTCGCGCCGATGGCACCCGACGCCGACGAGTTCGACGCCCACACCGAACGGGCCGTGCGGGCCTTCCAGCAGTCCCGGGGGCTCAGCGTGGACGGCCGGGTCGGCGCGGAGACCTGGCGGGCCCTGGACGCCGCCCGCTGGCGGCTCGGCGCCCGCACCCTCTACCACTCGGTCCCCGAGCCGCTCACCGGCGAGGACGTCCGGTCGCTCCAGGAACGACTGCTGGAGATGGGTTACGACGTGGGCCGCGCCGACGCGATCTACGGCGTACGGACCTCGCGGGCGGTCGCCCAGTTCCAGCGCGAGGTCGGGCTGACACCCGACGGCTCGTGCGGGCCGCACACCATGAACGCGCTGCGCCGGCTCGGGCGCAAGGTCGTCGGCGGGCGGCCGCAGTGGCTGCGCGAGTCCGACGCCATCCGACAGTCCGGCCCGACGCTGGTGGGGCGGACCGTGGTCGTCGACCCCGGTCACGGGGGCACCGACCCGGGCGTGGTGGTGCCGGACGGGCTGCTGCGGTGGACCGAGGCGGACCTGGTGCACGACCTGGCCAGTCGACTGGAGGGCCGGCTCGCCGCCTCCGGCGTCCGGGTGCAGCTCACCCGCGGGCCGGCCCCGGAGGACTGCCTGCCGGACGTCGACCGGGCCGAGCTGGCCAACTCGCTCGGGGCCGACGTGTTCATCTCGCTGCACCTCGACGGGCACGCCAACCCGGCGGCCGAGGGCGTCGCGACCTACCACTACGGCACCGACAACGGGGTCACCTCGGCGACCGGGGAACGGCTCGCCGGGCTCGTGCAGCGGGAGATCGTCGCCCGTACCGGGCTGCGCGACTGCCGTACGCACGCGAAGGCGTGGGACCTGCTCCGGCTGACCCGGATGCCGGCCGTACGCGTCGAGGTCGGCTACCTCACCTCGCCCGGCGACCGGGCCCGGCTGGTCGACCCCCGGTTCCGGGACCTGGTGGCCGAGGCCGTCGTGGCCGCGGTGCAGCGGATGTACTTCCCCGTGGAGCGGGACGTGCCGACCGGCTCGATCGACGTGAGCGAGCTGCGGGCGGTCGTGGCCGCCGGCACGGTGGTGGACTGAACGGCGGTCGGCGCGGTCGTGGGCCGGGCGGGCGTGGGCCGGGCAGCGGCCGGTGCTGTCGTGGAGCGGGTGGGCGGTCGGCGCGGTCAGCCGGCGGTGGAGCGGGTGGCCGGGGCCGGGCGGACCGGGCGGAGCAGCGTCTCGGGGCTCATCGAGCCGAGCAGCTTCTCCAGCGCGTACTCGACGTCGGACTTCCAGCTCAGGGCCGTGCGCAGCTCCAGCCGGAGGCGGGGGAAGCGCGGGTGCGGACGGACCGTCTTGAAGCCCACGGAGAGGAAGAAGTCGGCCGGGGCGACGCAGGTGCCGGCCGGGTCCGCCGCGTCACCGAACTTCGCGTCGCCGAACGCCTCGATCGCCTTGATGCCGCGCTTGGTGAGATCCCGGGCGACCCCCTGGACCAACATCCGGCCCAGCCCGCCACCGGCGAAGGCGGGCACCACGTTGGCCGTCATCAGCAGCGCCGCGTCGGCCGAGACCGGGGAGGTGGGGAACGCCATCGAGCGGGGCACGTAGGCCGGCGGGGCGTACAGGACGTAGCCGGCCGGCATGCCGTCGACGTAGACGAGCTTGCCGCAGGACCCCCACTCCAGCAGCGTCTGCGAGACCCATGCCTCCTTCTCCAGCCCCGGGTCGCCCGCAGCGCAGGCCCGGTCCGCCGAAACCGGGTCAAGCTCCCAGTAGACGCACTGCCGGCACGGACGGGGCACGTCCTCCAGGGTGTCGAGGGTCAAGCTGACCAGACGTCGCGACATTGGCGCATCTCCACACTAGGCTCGGAGGTGAGACCGGCACGGAACGACAACGCCGCCTTCCTGCCCCCGACGAGCGATCGTACGCCGGTTCCGGACGCCACGGGAGGGGACGCGCGAACGACCACCTCCGGGAGGGCCGCCGGTGGTCCGCGATGTGGACGCTGGTCACGTCGTAGCGGCCTTCCTGGCAGGGGCGACTAGGATCGGCACCCGGCGTCCCGCGTCGCCATGGTCGCCGTTGTCCCGGGTACGCCGGGGCGGGATCCACCCGAGCAGCCATCGAGGTGATGTCATGACCGGCACGACGCTCGACGACTACACCGACCGGTACGCCCGCCGTGTGCGGGGCATGACCGCCTCGGAGATCCGCGCGCTCTTCGCGGTGGCCAGCCGGCCGGAGGTGGTCTCGCTCGCCGGCGGCGCTCCCTACATCGCGGCGCTGCCGCTCGACGCCGTCGGTGAGATGCTCGGCCGGCTCGGCGCCGAGCACGGCGTCACCACCCTCCAGTACGGCATCGGCCAGGGCACCCTGGAGCTGCGCGAGCGGATCTGCGAGGTGATGGCGCTCTCCGGCATCGACGCCGCCTGCGGCGCCTCCCCGGAGGACGTGGTCGTCACCGTCGGCGGGCAGCAGGCGCTCGACCTGGTGGCCCGGCTCTTCCTCGACCCGGGTGACGTGGTGCTCGCCGAGGGCCCGACCTACGTCGGCGCGCTCGGGGTGTTCCAGGCCGCCCAGGCGCAGGTGGTGCACGTGCCGATGGACGACGACGGGCTGATCCCGGAGGCGCTGGAGGCGGCCATCGCCGAGCAGGCGCGCGCCGGCCGGCGGGTGAAGTTCCTCTACACCATCCCCACCTACCAGAACCCGACCGGCGTGACGCTCACCGAGGAGCGGCGGGAACGGGTGCTCGACATCTGCGAGCGCGCCGGCCTCCTGGTGGTCGAGGACGACCCGTACGGTCAGCTGGGCTTCGAGGGGGACGCGCCGGCGCCGCTGCGCGCGCGGCGCCGCGACGGGGTCTTCTACCTCAGCACCTTCTCCAAGACCTTCGCCCCGGGCCTGCGGGTGGGCTGGATCCTGGCGCCGCACGCCGTCCGCGACAAACTGGTCATCGCCAGCGAGGCGCAGATCCTCTGCCCCAGCGGCTACGCGCAGGCCGCCGTCTCCACCTACCTCGGCACCATGCCCTGGCGGGAGCAGCTCAAGGTCTACCGCGAGGTCTACCGGGAACGGCGCGACGCGATGCTCGCCGCGCTGGAGGACCTGATGCCGGCGGGCACCACCTGGACGACGCCGGGCGGCGGCCTCTTCGTCTGGGCGACCCTCCCCGACGGCCTCGACTCGAAGGCGATGATGCCGCGGGCCATCGCCGCCCGCGTGGCGTACGTGCCGGGCACCGGCTTCTACGCCGACGGCACGGGTAGCGGCAACATGCGGCTCAACTTCTCCTTCCCGCCCCCGGAGCGGATCCGCGAGGGCGTGCGCCGGCTGGCCGGCGTCATGGAGCAGGACATCGCCATGCGGCGGGTGTTCGGCGCCGTCGGCCGCCCCGGATCGCGGCGGGGGCAGGCCGGCTCGGACACGCCGGGTCCCGACTTGGCATGATTCCGACATGGCTCCCACCGCTGCCGACCGTTCCGTCGTGACCGACTCCGCCGTCACCGCCGACCTGCGGGTGCTGGTGCTCGCCGGCGGGCTCTCCTACGAACGTGACGTCTCGCTCCGGTCCGGCCGCCGGGTGCTCGACGCGCTGCGCGCCGTCGGGATGGACGCCGAGCTGCGGGACGCCGACGTGACCCTGCTGCCGGCCCTGAGCGTCGACCCGCCGGACGCCGTCGTCATCGCCCTGCACGGCGCGACCGGCGAGGACGGCTCGCTGCGCGGCGTGCTCGACCTCTGCGGTGTCCCTTACGTGGGGTGCGACGCCCGCGCCTCCCGGCTCGCCTGGGACAAGCCGTCGGCCAAGGCGGTGCTCCGCGAGGCGGACATCCCCACCCCGGACTGGGTAGCCCTCCCGCACGACCGCTTCTCCGAGCTGGGCGCGGTGGCGGTGCTGGACCGCATCGTCGACCGGCTGGGGCTGCCGCTCATGGTGAAGCCCGCCCAGGGCGGTTCGGGGCTGGGCGCCGCCGTGGTCCGGGACGCCGCGTCCCTCCCGGCCGCGATGGTCGGCTGCTTCGCGTACGACCAGACGGCGCTGGTGGAGCGGTACGTGCCCGGCATGGACGTGGCGGTTTCCGTGGTCGACCTGGGCGACGGGCCGCAGGCCCTGCCGGCGGTGGAGATCGTGCCCCGCAACGGGGTGTACGACTACGCCGCCCGCTACACCGCCGGCCGGACGACGTGGCACACGCCAGCGCGACTGACGCCGGAGGTGGCCGGTGCGGTCGCCGACGTGGCGCTGGCCGCCCACACCGCGCTCGGCCTGCGCGACCTCAGCCGCGTCGACCTGATCGTGGACTCGGCGGGGCAGCCGCACGTGCTGGAGGTCAACGTCTCGCCGGGGATGACCGAGACCTCACTGCTGCCGCTCGCCGTGCAGGCCGCCGGTCTGGACTTCGGCAAGATGATCGGGGCGCTGGTGGCACGCGCCGCGACGCGCCGGGCCTGACCGTCCATTCCTTCCGCCGGTACGGGCGGCCACCCCGCGACCTCGGGTGGCCGCCCGTACCGCGTCAGTCGTCGGACTGCCTGTCCTCCCGAGCGGCGGCGTCGGCCTCCCGGCTGTCGGCCGTCGGGAGATGCGCCTCCTCGGCGGACTCGATCACGGACAGCGCCTCGCCCATGGTGGCATCGTCCCCCGGCGCGGGCTGCCCGGTGAAGCTGGACGGGGCCTGCCACTGGATGCGCGACGGCTCGGCCAGGGGCCTCCCCCCGAACTCCGCGAGCCAGGCCGCGACCAGGGCGAGATTCTCTCGCCATTGCGCCTCGGAGATGGGCGGCAGGATCGAGTCCCACAGGGAGAGGAAGGTCCCGCGAAGCTGGAGTCGACCGTAGGGCCGGGCGAGGAACCATATGTGCAGGTGCGCCGAGCCGTCGCCCCAGCGGTTGACGTGCACCCTCGCGACCCCGTCCAGGGACCGGATCGCCCGTTCCAGGCGTACGGTCATCACGCCCAGTTCGGCGGCGAGCAGGTTCGGCAGGTCGCCGAGGTCCAGATGCGATCGGGATTCCAGGATCAGCACCATCGGTAGCCCCGTGGGGCGGTCCATGGCGCGTACCCGCCAGCGCTCGCCCACCCAGATGTAGGCGTCGTCGGGGGCGTTGCAGGCCGTGCATTCCCGGTGCCCCTCGCCCTTGCGGGGCGGTTCGACCGGGACCGGATCATCGAGTTGCTTGACACGAAGGTCGCCCTCGAAGGGGAAGGACGGCCACTGGGCGAAGTCCGGGACTACGGGAGGGGTGTCGTGCACGACGCTGACACTAACCGCTTCCGCCACCGGTGTCCCTACCCCGAAAGAGCCGACAGCGGCGCTGCGTCGGCCGCCGCGAGGCGGCCACCCAGAGGGCTTGTCCACAGATATCCACAGGGTGCTGAGACCCGGAACACACCCCGTCATCCACAGGCCAGCAACGGGTTTCACGCGGGGTTTCACGTGAAACGAGGCGCGGCTGTGGATAACTGGTGTGGATAACTTCCGGCCCCCGATCCGCGCCGACCGGGCGTCGCGGGAGGGCAGCCGTTTCACGTGAAACCGCCGGCCGGCCCGGGGTCGTCGCGCACTCGGTCGTGAGACTCTCTCCGCGCCGTCAACCCCGACCGCCCTCTGGTCGCGCCGTTACCCGTCGAGGCCGTTACCCGTCGACGCCGTTCCGGTCGACGGGGGAGTTTCCCGTTGACGCCGTTTCCGTCGACGTCCCGCCCGACGCGCTGTCCCGCTCGGTTCACCGGCTCGTCGGCGGGGTCAGAGCGCCGAGCGAGAGAGGGAAGCCGGGCGGCCAGTGTCGGAGCCACAGGCCGGACGAGGGTCACGCTCCGGAAGCCGGAAGCCGGAAGCCGAGGTCGGGTCGCCCGGCGGGGTCCGGGTCAGGATGCTGGACTCCTCCAATCGCTGCCGGAGCCGGTCCGGGAGGCAGGTGTCGGGCTCCCGGAGGCCGGGTCGGGCGCCGGAGACGGAGGCCGTCGTACAGGCCGAAGCCGGGGGCCACGCAGGCGGATGCGGGCGTCGAAGGCGGAGGCCGCACAGGCCGATGCCGGGCGCCGAAGGCCGGGGGCCGCACAGGCCGATGCCGGGCACCAAGGCAGGGGGCATACGTCGAAGCCGGGCTGTACAGGGCCGGGCTGTACAGGCCGAAGCCAGGTGCCGGAATCCGGCAGCCGGGCGCGGGTCGGGAATCAAGGGGCGCGACGGCGGGGACACCGCCGGAGGCGTGGGCGGAACCGACGGCCGGGCGCCGGGGCCAGGTGCCGAGACCCGGACCGGGAAGGGCGCAACGGTGTCATAGGGCAGCTTCCGAAGGACGACGACAAACGGGCGTGGTCCAGCCTCGCCGGCCAACCTCCTGTGAGAAGGAGGCGCGGGCACGGCCGGCCTGCTCGCTGCACCCCGTTTCACGTGAAACCGCGCAGCCTGAGATTCGGCACCTCGGCGCCAGCGCAACTCCCGCCTCCAAGTTCACGGTTCGTGGAGCCGGTGCGCGCAGGTTCACGAGCCACACCCACCAACGCCGCACGTGTCGGCATCCGAAGAGAGCCGCCCGCCCAGCGACCCGCGTCACGACCGCGAACGCCTGGCGGGCTCCCCGGTTTCACGTGAAACCGGGGAGCCACCGCTACCACCACACCCACACCCCGGTTCCCGGCAGCGGGCCACTTCGGGGGCGCGACGAAAACGCCTCCTGCTGCCCCACAGCGCCAGAAGTGCGAGCGAGCAAGAGTCGGGTAGGGCAGGGCCGCCTCAGGCCCGTGGCGCTCAAATGAGGGGCCCCGGCGCGGTCGACAGCGGTAGTTGCACCGAGCTGCCGAAGGCGCCGGCACGGTCGGCGTACCGCCGAGGATGGACGCCACCGTCAGACATGGAACGGCCGCGTGACCCGGTGGGGTCACGCGGCCGGCGGTCGAAGGATCAGCCCTCCGACTCCTCCTCCTCGCCGACGCCGATGAGGCCGACGATCCGCTCCAGGTCGTCGACCGTCGCGAACTCGATGGTGATCTTGCCCTTGCTCCGGCCGATGTCCACCTTGACCCGGGTGTCGAACCGGTCGGAGAGCCGGTCGGCCAGATCCGTCAGCGCGGGCGCGTGTGGCTTGGGCCGGCGCTTGGCCGTCTCCTTCTTACCGGCGCTGCCATCGCTCACCGCCAACATCACGATCTCCTCGGTCGCCCGGACCGAGAGCCCCTCTGCGACGATCCGTGCCGCCAGTTGCTCCTGTGCCTCCGACTCGTCGAGGCTCAGCAGCGCCCGGGCGTGGCCGGCGGAGAGCACGCCGGCGGCGACCCGCTTCTGCACCGGCGCCGGAAGGTTGAGCAGCCGGATGGTGTTCGAGATCTGCGGGCGGCTCCGGCCGATCCGGCGGGCGAGTTCCTCGTGGGTGGCGCCGAACTCGTCCAGCAACTGCTGGTACGCGGCGGCCTCCTCCAGCGGGTTCAGGTTGGCCCGGTGGATGTTCTCCAGCAGCGCGTCCCGGAGCATGGCGTCGTCCCGGGTGTCCCGGACGATGGCGGGGATGCTCTCCCGCCCGACCGCCTGCGCGGCCCGCCAGCGCCGCTCGCCCATGACGAGTTCGTACTTCTCGTCGTCGAGCTGCCGTACGACGATCGGCTGGAGGAAGCCGACCTCCTGGATCGAGGTCTTCAGTTCCTCCAGAGCCTCCTCGTCGAAGATGTGTCGGGGCTGCTTCGGGTTCGGCACGATCGCGTCGACCGGGATCTCGGCGAACCGGGCGCCCGGAACCGGGCTGAGCGTGGGCTCGGGCTGCGCCGCGACGGGCGGGCTGACCGGCGTTGGCGCCGGCTCGGCAGGCGTGCCGACGACGGCGGTCGCAGGTGCCGCCGGCTCAGCCGGGGCGGCGTCGGCGGTCGGCGCCGGTCCGGTCGGGATGAGGGCCCCCAGGCCCCGACCGAGACCGCCCCGAGGACGGTTCTTCATGCCACGCCTCCCAGCGACTGTTCCGCACTACGCATTCCGGCTCACCGGCTCCTTGACACCACGCTCGGCGATCTCCTGGGCGGCCTCGAAGTAGCTCGTTGCCCCCCGCGATCCCGGATCGTAGGTCATCACGGACTGGCCGTAGCTCGGTGCCTCGGAGACGCGGACGTTGCGCGGGATGACCGCCTGGAGCACCTTGTCGCCGAAGTGGTTCCGGACGTCCTGCTCCACCGCGTCGGCCAGCCGCGTACGCCGGTCGTACATGGTGAGCAGGATCGTGGAGACCTCGAGCCTCGGATTGAGGTGCTGCCGAACCAGGTTGATGTTGTTGATCAGCTGGTTCAGTCCCTCCAGCGCGTAGTACTCGCACTGGATCGGGATGAGCACCTCCTGCGCGGCGACGAGCGCGTTGACCGTGAGCAGGCCGAGCGACGGCGGGCAGTCGATGAAGACGTAGTCGAAGTGGCCCGGGTAGGCGGCGATGGCCCGGGCCAGCCGGGACTCGCGGGCGACCACCGACACCAGCTCGATCTCCGCGCCGGCCAGGTCGATCGTGGCCGGTACGCACCAGAGGTTGGGGATGCCCTCGACCCCCTGGGCGACCTCCTCCAGCGGCACGCTGTTGATGAGGCAGTCGTAGACGTCCGGCACCCCGGTGTGGTGCGGGACGTTGAGCCCGGTGGAGGCGTTGCCCTGCGGGTCCAGGTCGACCACCAGCACCCGGTTGCCGTGCAGGGCGAGCGCCACCGCCAGGTTCACCGTGGTCGTGGTCTTCCCCACGCCGCCCTTCTGGTTCGCGACGCACATGACCCGGGTCCGTTCCGGGCGAGGCATCGTCACCTCGCCACTCGGATTCAGGATCTGCACGGCGCGCATCGCCTCCATAGCCAACGGTGGGTCATCCTCTTCGCGCGTCGGGGTTTCACGTGAAACGTACGCGGCCTCGGTCGCGGCGGGTCCGTAGGCGGCGGCCGGGGACGCGGGCGTGTCCGTGACGGGTACGGGTTCGGGGGCGGCGTCCGGCACCGCGTCCGGGGTCGGCTGCTGTGGCACGGCCGCCTCGAACCGCGCCGAGGCCGAGGGGTTGCGGCGGATGGGGATCACCCGACCGCCGGCGGAGTTGCCCGGGCGCGACAGCCCGTCGGAGGCCGGGCGGGCGGCCGGCAGCTCCGACCCGGCCGGGTCGGCGGTGTCCCGTTGGACGATCGGATCGCAGTCCGGCGGTCGGGTCGACGAACCGCGGGACGGCCCGTCGGGCGACCAGCTCGGATAGTCGGTTTCACGTGAAACCGGATCGCCCGCTGATCCGGTCACGCGTGGATCGTCGTACCTGCCGTCGTCATGCACCTGTCATCCCTGCCCGCTTCGGATGGTCGGTCCGCACCCCGTCAACCGGCCGCACGTGGTGCTCGCACCGCGGAGGGTACGGCCGGCGGGAGCGGTCGGGACCCGGTGAACGTCCGTTTGCCGCCCGCTCCACACTATCGACGCGCGGCCAGCCTACGGCTCACGGGCGCAGCCGGTCCACGTCGGGTTCTCATCCCTTCCGTCCACCCGTACCGGTTCAACGAAGCAACCGCCGCCCGGGACGCCGGCGGGCACCCGCTCGGGCGTCGCCTCCGACGTGGAGTCAGCGTCGACGGGACCGACCGCCGCGCGACCTCTTCGGCGCCTTGGGCCGGACCGGTCCCACCACCCGCTCCCGCACGATCTCCACCACGGTCGTCGGCGGGTCGATGATTCCTTCGCCGCAGCGGTGCATCTCGGGCTCCCCGCCGCCGAGCCGCGCCACCGTCTCCGCGTGCTCGGCGATCTCGTCGGCAGCCGACGCGCCCTTGAGGGCGATGAGCCGACCGCCGGGAACGGCCAGCGGCAGGCACCACGTCGACAGCCGGTCCAGCGGGGCGACGGCGCGCGCGGTGACCACGTCCCCGCTCAGCGGGCCCACCCCGGTCGACCCGGTCGCCGCCTCGTCGGCCCGGCCCCGGAACACCCGGACCGACTTCGCCAATCCGAGTTGCTGCACCGCCTCGATGAGGAAGGACGTGCGCCGGGCGAGGGGCTCGATCAGGGTCACCGTCAGGTCCGGCCGCGCGATCGCGAGCACCAGACCGGGCAGTCCCGCCCCGGAGCCGACGTCGAGCACCGTCGAGCCCTCCGGGATCCGCTCGGCCACCGCCGCGCAGTTGAGCAGGTGCCGGTCCCAGATCCGGGGGGCCTCCCGCGGCCCGATCAGGCCGCGGACCACGCCGTCGGTGACCAGCAGCTCGGCGTACGCGGCGGCCAGGTCGATCCGGTCGCCGAAGAGGGTGCGTGCCGCGCCGGCCAGCTCGGGCGGCAGCACCGCGTCGGCCGGCGACGGGGCACGGCCGCCGGCCGACGACGCGGCGGCGTCGGAAGGCACGGGCGAGTCGGGCCGGACAGGCGACGGCCCGGGCGGCGTGCCACCCGGGCCGGCCGCGGCACCGGCCGCGGTGTCGTCGTGGTCCACCCGGTCAGTCCGCCGGCCGGACGATGATGCGCCGGTTCGGCTCGACGCCCTCGGACTCGCTCTCCACGCCGCTCATCGCGTTGACCACGTCGTGCACGCACTTGCGCTCGAACGCGGACATCGGCTCCAGGCGCACGGGCTCGCCGTACTCCTTGACCTTCTCGACGGCGTTCTTGGCGACGGCGGCGAGCTCCTTGCGGCGGTTCGCCCGGTAGCCGCCGACGTCGAGCAGCAGCCGGCTCGGCGTGCCGGTCTGCCGGAAGACGGCGAGCCGGGCGAGCTCCTGGAGCGCCTCCAGGGTGGCACCGCGCTGGCCGACCAGGTTCTGCAGCCGGCCGCCGACCACCTCGACAACCGGACGGCCGCCGGAGACCAGCTCGTCGATGTCGCCGTCGTAGTCGAGGATGTCGAGCAGGCCCTCGACGTAGTCGGCCGCGATTTCGCTCTGCCGGAACAGTTCGCTCTCGCCGGCGGGCTTCTTCTCCTTGGTGGCCGACTCCTCGTCGGTCTCCTCGGTCTCGCCGTTCACCGCGGTCGGCTCGGTCCCCTCGGAGTCCAGGAACTGCTCAGCGCGGGGGGTGCTGGTGTCGGTCACGGTCTCATCTCCGTACTCGCTCGGCCGGACCGTCGGGTCCGCTGGTTTCCCGGGGCCGGCGGGAGGTCGCCGGTGCCCACGGGCACGTCTGTCGTACGGGCAGTCTCGCCCGTGACCGCGCCGCGCGCGGCGGGTTCCGCCCGGCGCCGGCCGTACGGCGGCTGCACGGTGCGGAACGGGCCGCCGCCGGTCTCCCGACGGCGGCCCGGAGGTCCTCAGCCCTGCCGCTTGGCGGGGCGGCCCTTCTTGGGGTTGGCCGGCTTGGCGCCCGGCTTGGGGCCGGCGACCTTCGGCGCGGCCGGCTTGGCCGGGGCCTGGGGGGCCGGCTTGGCGCGGCCCAGCAGGCCGGTCTTGGCCGGCTGCACCGGGTTGCGGGCCGAGGTGCCCGGCTTGCCGGTGGTGGCGGTCGGCGGCGGCGGGAACTTGCGCAGCACCCACTGCTGCTGCGCGAGCGTGGAGAGGTTGTTGGTGACCCAGTAGATGATCACACCGATGGGGAAGATGGCGCCGGAGACGAGCAGCGACAGCGGGATGCCGTAGAGCATCAGCTTCTGGATCATCCGCTGCTGCGGATCCTCGGCCCAGCCGGTCTTGAGGATCATCTGGCGGCTGGTGAGGTAGGTCGTGCCCATCATCAACAAGACCAGGATGCCGGCGATGATCTTGACGGTGGTGCCGTTGGCGTTCAGTGCCGCCAGCTCGTCGGCGGTCGAGCCGAACTTGCCGGCGATCGGCGCGGTGAAGAGCTTCGCGGCCGAGGCGCTCTCGAACTGGCCGACCGTCCAGCCGTAGAGGGTCTTGCCGCTCTCACTCTTCCCCGGATCGAGTCGGCGGAGCACGTGGAACAGGCCGAGGAAGACCGGGATCTGGAGGACCATCGGAAGGCAGCCCATGAGCGGGTTGGCCTTTTCCTTCCGGTAGAGCTCCATCATCTCCTTCTGGAGCGTCTCCCGGTCACCCTTGTGCTTCTCCTGCAGCGCCTTCACCTGCGGCTGGAGCGCCTGCATCGCCCGCTGCGACTTGATCTGCTTGACGAAGACGGGGAAGAGGATCACCCGGACGGTGACCACCAGGAAGACGATGGCGAGGATCCAGGCCCAGTTGGTGCCGAGCACCGCCGTGTCCGGCACCCCGATGGCGTCCCAGGCCCCATGCCAGGCCAGCAGGATCCACGAAATCGCGTAGTAGATCCAGTCGAGACTCAATTCTCAGGCTCCAGTCACATCGGCACGGCGGCGTCCGCCCGGCTCCGGCACCGGGTCGTGTCCACCTGGGTGGAAGGGGTGGCAGCGCAACAGCCGCCGGACCGTCAGGCCAGCTCCCCGGACAGCGCCGTGCCGGGCCACCGCCTCTAGGGCGTAGGCGCTGCACGACGGGTAGAACCGACAGCGGGCCGGCAGAGCCGGACTTATCCACCGACGGTACGCGATGATCGGCCCGCTCAGCACCCGGGCACCGATCGTCGCAGGCCGTGGCGCGGCCGGCCCGGCGGTCACCGCGACCGCCGTCCGCGGGGCACCCGCGCGGCGGCGATCGCCGCGTCCAGGTCGGCGCCCAGTCGCGGGTACGCCGCCTCGGCCGCGGCCGGCAGCGCGCGGACGACCAGGGTGCTCCCAGGGGGCAGCTCCGTCAGCCGCTCGCGGACCAGGTGCCGCAGGCGGCGGCGGACCCGGTTGCGGACGACCGCGTTGCCCACTGCCTTGGACACGACGAAGCCGGCGCGGGCCGGCGCGGAGGGTTGCTCCGCACCGCTGCTCCGCGCCGGCTCCGGCGAGGTTGCTGTCGCGGCGTCGGGGGTCGACGGCAGGCTCAGGTGGACGACGATCGCGCCACGGCCGGCGCGGCGGCCACCCCGGACCGCTGCGGCGAAGTCAGTGCTGCGCCGCAGTCGCTGTGCGGCCGCCAGCACGACTGCCCACGTCCCCCGGACCTGACCCGGTCGGCCTCAGGCCGACAGGCGGGCGCGGCCCTTGGAGCGACGGGTCGAGATGATGGCGCGGCCGGCACGGGTGCGCATGCGCAGCCGGAAGCCGTGGGTCTTCGCGCGCCGGCGGGTGTTCGGCTGGTAGGTGCGCTTGCTCACGTCAGGCTCTCCGTTTTCGTACGCCCCGGGCGAGGGGTCGCCGGGGTCGTGTGGTGGTCCAGGCCACCTCGGCGGTGGCCCCCGATCGGTGCTGCCCGGCGATGCGGGACCTCGGCGATGCGGGGAAGCGACCGCGGACAGCAAGCACCCATCACCCTAGCAGAGGGCGAGAGAGCAGCCGATCCAGCCTACGCAGGCGGGCAACCACCGTCAAACACCCCCACCAGGGCGGACACCGGTGCTCCGCCGACGACCGAAGCGGCGGTTTTCGCTGATGTTGCCAAGGGTCGCCGCGCGTCGGCGGTTGATGGCGCGCGGACAACGCTGTTACCGTGCCCGATTGCGGTCAGCGTCGAGGGGTCCGGTCGTCGCTGGCGGGCAAGACCGGACAAGGCAGTGAATCGTTCGGCACGGTGAACCCGCTTCAGCGCCCGTTCAGGCAGGGGGCAGGTCCGACCCGCATCCGGCGGGCGGCCACAATCGGTACGTACACAGGCTGTGGATAACTTGTGGACGAGGACCGGTCGGCCGTCCGGGTGGGTGTCGTTCCGCCCGTGAACGCGGCGGGCCCGGGGCGACCGACCGGAGAAGACGGCGGCGTCGGCGGAGCAGAGGCGAGGGGGTGGCACGACGGTGACCGGCACGACCGACCTTGCCGCGGTGTGGACGGCGACGACCGACGAACTCGCCGACGAGATCATCTCCGCGCAGCAGCGGGCGTACCTGCGGCTGACCCGGCTGCGGGCCATCGTCGAGGACACCGCGCTGCTCTCCGTCCCGGACGCCTTCACCCGGGACGTGATCGAGTCCCGGCTGCGCCCGGCGATCACCGAGGCGCTCACCCGCCGGCTGGGCCGGCCGATCCAGGTCGCGGTGACCGTACGCGTGGCCGACGACAGCTCCGGCCGCCCGGCGGGCACCGTCTACCGCAGCGCCCCGGAGCCGGGGCCGGTGGACCACGACGGCGGGCCGCGCGACTTCGGCGACGGGCCGGTGACGTTCGACGGCGCGGCGGTGGGCCTGCTGGACGGCGCGGCCCTCGACCGCGGGCAGCAGGCGCCGCTCATCCCCGAGCAGGCGCACCCGGAGCGGCGGCCGGACGGCCCGGTCCCGGCCGCGCTGCCGGTCGACGACGGGCTCCGGCCCGGCCCGGACGACCGGGACGGCCAGGAGGCCCTGTTCAGCACGGCGTTCGCCGAGCCGCCGCGGCCCGACCGGGCGGCCCCGTCCCGGCGCGCGCCCGACCGACGCGGCTTCGACGAGCAGGCCGCCCGGCTGGACCCGCCGACCGCGGACACCCGGGGGTTCGAGCCGCGTTACCGCGAGGACGCCGTCTCCCCCCGGGACCAGCACGTGATCCGGGCGCTGCCCCGGGACACCGGCACCGACAGCGGGCCGGGTCGGGGTGGCGTGGATCACCGGCCCGGCGGACGGGACGACCGGCGGCTGCCCGGCGGCGTCGAGAGCGGCGGCAACCGGCTCAACCCGAAGTACATGTTCGAGACGTTCGTCATCGGCTCGTCCAACCGCTTCGCCCACGCGGCGAGCGTCGCGGTGGCGGAGTCGCCGGCGAAGGCGTACAACCCGCTGTTCATCTACGGCAGCTCGGGGCTGGGCAAGACGCACCTGCTGCACGCCATCGGGCACTACGCCACGACGCTGGGCAACGCCCGCTCGGTCCGGTACGTCTCGACCGAGGAGTTCACCAACGACTTCATCAACTCGCTCCGGGACGACAAGACCAGCGCGTTCCAGCGGCGCTACCGCGACGTCGACATCCTGCTGATCGACGACATCCAGTTCCTGGAGACCCGCGAGCGCACCCAGGAGGAGTTCTTCCACACCTTCAACACGCTGCACAACGCCAACAAGCAGATCGTGATCACCTCCGACCGGTCGCCGAAGCAGCTCGCCACCCTGGAGGACCGGCTGCGTACCCGGTTCGAGTGGGGGCTGCTCGCCGACATCCAGCCGCCGGACCTGGAGACCCGGATCGCGATCCTGCAGAAGAAGGCGGCGCAGGAGCGCCTCTACGCCCCGCCGGACGTGCTGGAGTTCATCGCCTCGCGGGTGTCGAACTCGATCCGGGAACTGGAGGGCGCGCTGATCCGGGTGACGGCGTTCGCCAGCCTGACCCGGTCCACAGTCGAGCTGTCGCTCGCCGAGGAGGTGCTGCGGGACTTCATCCCCGACGGCGCCGGGCCGGAGATCACCGCCGACCAGATCATGGTCTCCACCTCCGAGTACTTCGGGGTCAGCCTGGAGGACCTGCGGGGGCACTCCCGCTCCCGGGTGCTGGTGAACGCCCGCCAGGTGGCCATGTACCTGTGCCGGGAACTGACCGACCTGTCGCTGCCCCGGATCGGGCAGGCGTTCGGCGGGCGGGACCACACCACCGTCATGCACGCGGACCGCAAGATCCGCCAGCAGATGGCCGAGCGCCGCTCGCTCTACAACCAGATCGCCGAGCTGACGAACCGGATCAAGCAGAACACCTGACGCGTACGCCCACCGTCGCGCGCGGTGGGCGAGGAGTGACGGAAGCGCCCGGCCGGACCATCGGCCGGGCGCTTCTTTCTTCTCCACAGCCGGCCCGGGCTTGACCCTCGACATGGTGGAGACCACACCGTCGAAGCCGTGTCCGTCCACCGCCCGGATCGTTGTCCACAGCTCGTTGTCCACAGCCCGTGGATAACTACCGTCCGCACAATCCTCGGTTACCCACAGGTTGTGGAGAAACCCTGGGGACGACGCTGTGGACGCCTGGGGACAACGTCGTCGTTGTCCACCGACGACGGTCCGCCTGTGGGCGAGCTGTTGAAGGTTCTGGGGATGACGCCCGTCGAGGCGGTTCCGCCTGTCCACAGGACTGGGGAGAAAGTCCGTGGATTACCGGTGGACAACCGGTGGACAACGGTGGAAAACCTGGGGGAAGTCGCCGCCTGTGGATCGCGACACGGGTTGTACCCCTGGTTCTCCACAGGCAAACCACCGGTGGATAACGTGTCTGACCTGCGCAGACGGCGGTTCTCCACAGTTTGCACAGGTGCGATGAAGATGACGAGTTATCTCTTCTAAGACAACAAAAACCAATCACCACCGTTGGACTTCCTGTGGATTGGCCGGACCCGCCGTGGGCGGGCCTCCGGCACCGGGGAGTCCACGGGGTCGGGCGCACAGCCGATGCCCGCGCGCCCTAAGGTGCGATGGGTACCCGCACGGACAGGCGGGTCGGTAGGCAGCGGTCGGCATGAGAGAGTTGTCGCTGACGTCGACGCGGAGGCATTGATGAAGTTCCGAGTAGAGCGCGACGCGCTCGCCGAGGCCGTGGCCTGGACCGCGAAGAGCCTGCCCAACCGGCCGTCCGTACCGGTGCTCGCGGGCGTGATGCTGCGCGTCACGGACGGGAACCTGCAGGTCTCCGGCTTCGACTACGAGGTCTCCAGCCAGGTGACCGTCGAGGTGCAGGGGGACGCCGACGGGGCCGCCCTGGTCTCCGGCCGGCTGCTTGCCGAGATCACCAAGGCGCTGCCCGCCAAGCCGGTGGACATCGCGGCCGTCGGGGCGCACCTCGAACTGGTCTGCGGCAGCGCCCGGTTCACCCTGCCCACCATGCCGGTCGAGGACTACCCGTCCCTGCCGGAGATGCCGGAGAGCGCCGGCACCGTCGACGCGGCCGCCTTCGCCGCCGCCGTCGCCCAGGTCGCCGTCGCCGCCGGCCGCGACGAGACGCTGCCGATGATGACCGGCGTACGCATCGAACTCTCCGGCGGCACGCTGGCCATGCTCGCCACCGACCGCTACCGGCTGGCCCTGCGCGAGATGGAGTGGAACCCGGACGACCCCGAGGTCAGCATCAACGCCCTCGTGCCGGCCCGGACGCTGCACGACACCGCCAAGGCCCTCGGCCCGCTCGGCGGCCAGGTCACCATGGCACTCTCCCAGGGCGCGGCCGGCGAGGGGATGATCGGCTTCGCCGGCGGCACCCGGCGCACCACCAGCCGGCTGCTCGACGGCGCGAACTACCCGCCGGTGCGCTCGCTCTTCCCGGCCACCCACAACGCCGAGGCCCGGGTGCCCGTCAGCACCCTGATCGAGGTCGTCAAGCGGGTCGCCCTGGTGGCCGAGCGGGCGACCCCGGTGCTGCTCAGCTTCAGCGCCGACGGCCTGGTGGTCGAGGCCGGCGGCACCGAGGAGGCGCGGGCCAGCGAGGCCATGGAGGCCACCTTCACCGGCGACCCGCTCACCATCGGCTTCAACCCGCAGTATCTGATCGACGGCCTCGCCAACCTGGGGGCCCAGTTCGCCGTGCTCTCGTTCGTCGACGCCTTCAAGCCCGCGGTGATTTCGCCCGCCGGCGAGGATGGCGAGGTCGTCCCGGGGTACCGCTACCTCATCATGCCGATCCGCGTCTCCCGCTGATCGCGCCCGAGAAGACCCCGACGCACGGAGGTAGGAACACATGCAGCTCGGCCTGGTAGGGCTCGGCCGGATGGGCGGCAACATGCGCGAGCGGTTGCGCGCCGCCGGGCACGAGGTGGTCGGCTTCGACCACAACGCGGAGCTGAGCGACGTCGCGACCCTGGCGGAGTTGGCGGAGAAGCTGGAGTCTCCGCGCGCGGTCTGGGTCATGGTCCCGGCCGGTGTCACCGACGCGACCATCGACGAGCTCGCCGGCGTCCTCGGCGAGGGCGACATCATCATCGACGGCGGCAACTCGCGGTTCAGCGACGACGCGCCGCGCGCCGAGCGGCTCAACGAGCAGGGCATCGGTTACCTCGACGTCGGCGTCTCCGGTGGCGTCTGGGGCCGGCAGAACGGCTACGCGCTGATGGTCGGCGGCGCCCGGGAGCACGTCGAGCGGCTCATGCCGATCTTCGAGTCGCTGAAGCCGGCGGGCGAGTTCGGCTTCGTGCACGCCGGGCCGGTCGGCGCCGGGCACTACGCCAAGATGGTGCACAACGGCATCGAGTACGGCCTGATGCACGCCTACGCCGAGGGCTACGAGCTGCTGGCGAAGTCCGAGCTGGTCACCAACGTGCCGGGGGTGTTCAAGTCCTGGCGCGAGGGCACCGTGGTGCGCTCCTGGCTGCTCGACCTGCTCGACCGGGCCCTCGACGAGGACCCGGAGCTGGCCGAGCTGAGCGGCTACACGGAGGACACCGGCGAGGGCCGGTGGACGGTCGACGAGGCGGTCCGGCTCGCCGTGCCGCTGAACGTGATCACCGCCTCGCTCTTCGCCCGGTTCGCCTCCCGGCAGGACGACTCGCCGGCCATGAAGGCCGTCGCCGCGCTGCGTCAGCAGTTCGGCGGGCACGCCGTCCGCAAGCGCTGACCGGTATCCACAGGCTGTGTACGTCCGCCGGCTCGAACTGGTCGACTTCCGCTCGTACGAGCGGGTCGGCGTGGACCTGGAGCCGGGGGCGAACGTCCTGATCGGCGCCAACGGCGTCGGCAAGACGAATCTCGTCGAGGCGCTGGGCTACGTGGCGACCCTGGATTCGCACCGGGTCGCCACGGACGCCCCCCTCGTCCGGATGGGCGCCACCTCGGCGGTGATCCGCTGCGCCGTGGTGCACGAGGGGCGCGAGCTGCTGGTCGAGCTGGAGATCGTGCCGGGCAAGGCCAACCGGGCGCGGCTGGGTCGCTCCCCGGCCCGCCGGGCGCGGGACGTGCTCGGCGCGCTGCGGCTCGTGCTGTTCGCCCCGGAGGACCTGGAGCTCGTCCGGGGCGACCCGGCGGAGCGTCGCCGCTACCTCGACGACCTGCTGGTCAGCCGCCAGCCCCGCTACGCGGGCGTGCGCGCCGACTACGAGCGGGTGGTCAAGCAGCGCAACGCCCTGCTGCGCACGGCGTACCTCGCCCGCAAGACGGGCGGGTCGCGGGGCGGGGACCTGTCGACCCTGGCGGTCTGGGACACCCACCTGGCCCGGCACGGCGCGGAGCTGCTCGCCGGCCGGCTGGAGCTGGTCGCCGCGCTCGCTCCGCACGTCGCCAAGGCGTACGACGCGGTGGCGGCGGGCCGGGGGGCGGCCGGGATCACGTACCGGCCCTCGGTGGAGCTGGCGGAGCCGACCACCGACCGGGAGGCGCTGGCGGCGGCGCTGACCGCCGCGCTCGCCGAGGCCCGCACCGCCGAGGTCGAGCGGGGCACCACGTTGGTCGGCCCGCACCGCGACGAGCTGGCGCTGAGCCTCGGTCCGTTGCCCGCAAAGGGGTACGCCAGCCACGGCGAGTCGTGGTCGTACGCGCTGGCGCTGCGGCTGGCCGGGTACGACCTGCTCCGCTCCGACGGCATCGAGCCGGTGCTGGTGCTCGACGACGTCTTCGCCGAGCTGGACGCCGGGCGGCGGGAGCGCCTGGCCGGGCTGGTCGGCGGGGCGAGCCAGCTGCTGGTGACCTGCGCGGTCGACGACGACGTGCCGGCGTCCCTGCGCGGCACCCGGTACGCCGTCGGCGAGGGGACGGTGCGCCGTGTCGGATGAGCAGCTGCCCCCCGCCCGCCTGGGCCCGGGGCGCGGCGGGCCGGCCGGCGGCGACTCCGGCAGGACGACAGGTGATCCCGGCGGCGCGGCGGGCGGCGGGGACGCCCCGGCCGGCGCCAGCGGGCCGGAGCTGGCCCGGGCGGTGCTCGACGCCGCCAGGGCCCGGCGGGAGGCGGCGGCGCGCACGCGCCGGCGTGCCCCCGGCGGTGGCGCGGGTGGCGACGACAGCGGCCCGCAGCGCCGCCTGCGCGGCTACTCGGGCCCGGGGCCGGACCCGCGGGACCCGCAGCCCCTCGGCGCGGTGCTCAACCGGCTGGTGAAGGCGCGCGGCTGGCAGCAGCCGGCGGCGGAGGCGACCGTGTTCGGCGCCTGGGAGCGGGTGGTGGGCCCGGAGGTGGCCCAGCACAGCCGGCCGGTCAAGCTGGAGGACGGCGAGCTGACCGTGGAGGCCCGGTCGACCGCCTGGGCCACCCAGCTACGGCTGCTGGCCGGCTCGCTGCTCCAGCAGATCGCCCGCGAGGTCGGCCACAACGTGGTGCGCAAGCTGCACATCCACGGCCCCGCCGCGCCCTCCTGGTCGAAGGGCCCCCGCCGGGTACGCGGACGCGGCCCCCGGGACACCTACGGCTGACGGTGACCGCTACGGCTGACGGTCAGTGACCGCCGCGCCGGGCCTCCTGCTCGGCGCGCTTGCGCTCCCGCTGCTCGCGGCTCCACTGCTTGCGGCGCTCCAGGTCCTGCTTCCAGGCCTCGCGGGCCTCGTTGGAGCCACCCTGCACGGCGCCCTGCACCTCCGGCGGGCCGGCCCAGCGTCGGAAGGCCCACGCCATCAGCCAGCCACCCTCGCCAGAGCCCTTTGGAGGCTTCTCCTCGCTCATCGACTGACCCTTCCGTTAGCGTGCAAATAATTAGTACACCAACCATTGGTACGATAGCAGCGACGACGAGGAGGTCCAGCCCGTGCCCGACGACTTCGACGGGAATCCCCTGGCGCTGGAGCAGCAGGTGTGCTTCGCGCTCTCCGTCGCCGCGCGCGGCGTGGTCGCGGTCTACCGGCCGCTGTTGGAGCCGATGGGGCTGACCCACCCGCAATACCTGGTGATGCTCGCCCTGTGGCAGTACGCGCCACTGTCCGTACGCGACCTCAGCCGCCTGTTGCAGCTCGACCCGGGCACGCTGTCGCCCCTGCTCAAGCGCCTGGAGGCGAACGGCTACGTCCGGCGGGAGCGCGACCCCGCCGACGAGCGCAGCCTCGCGGTGACGCTGACCCCGGCCGGTGAGGCCCTGCGGGAGCGCGCGGAGCAGATCCCGCCCGCGATCGTCGAGCGGCTGGGCCTGCCGATCGCGGACCTGCGTCACCTGCACACCGTGCTGACCCGGGTCATCACCGCCGCCAACCGCGCCGGCGCCGCGGCCCCGCCCGAGCCGCGTGGGTCGGGCGGGGCGCCGGGTCAGGCGTCGGCGTAGACGGCGAAGCCGCGGTCGGCGCAGCGCCGGTAGAAGGCGGCCAGCACACTCAGCTCCGCACAGGTGAAGTTCCACTGCGGCGGTGCGCCGCTCTCGTCGCGCAGCGCGTCCAGCCGGCTGTCGAGCCAGCGCAACTGCTGCTCGGCCAGCCGGCCGTCGGCGAGCAGCGACCGCAGCACCTGGCTCACCGAGTCGAAGGTCACCGCCTCGCCGTGCGGGCGGTGGCCCGCCACGAACCGCTCGATGCCGCCGGCGATCCAGGCGCAGCCGTCCGGGTCGATCACCGGGTCCTCGTCCTCGGCCGCGGCGTCGGTGGCGTAGAGCACACCTTCGAGCCCGAGCAACAGGTCCACCAGCTCGGTGTACGCGGTGGCCCGGACGGTGCCGGTCTTGGCGATCAGCTCGGCGAGCGCCGCGGTCGGCGCGGAGATGCGCGGCATGTCGACGATGTCGCCGAAGTCGACGAACTCCGCGGGCGCGACCGGGTCGTAGAAGCGGCCGGTCCGCGGCCACTGCACCGCGACGTTGTCCAGCCCCATCTGGCGTCACCTCTTAATGAGCGTGTGTCGGTTCGATCGGGTCGATCGTCCGGTTCCGGCCGGAAAAGATCAAGGCCGGGCCGTCGGCGCGGCGGGGCGGATCTCTCCTGGCCGCCGGCCGACACCGATCGTCGGCCGGTCGCGCCCCCGATCGGGCCCTGGCGTGTAGGGGGAGTCGCGGGCGGCGCGGTTCGGCCGGCTACGTCGGTCTGAGACGCCTCGCAGGGGTGCCGAGTGGTGGTTCTGTCGCTGCCGCACAGTAAGATTGACCCCGAGACGAAGACCCGGTGCGGAGCGACGAGACACGGGCCCGGTGCGGGGCCCGCGATCATTCTCCATGCCGGGTCGAGCCGATCGCGATCCGCGGGCAACCGCGGCGACCGGCGCGTTCGACCCGTACCCCGGAATTGTCCCCGGTGCCGGTCCGCGTGCCGACGTCGCGTCCTGTCCGCCGAACCCGCGCCCGACGCGCCACCAGGCGCGCACGGGCGCGAGAAAGTGGCCGAGGGTGGCAGCGCAGGACAAGCAGGAGTACGGCGCAGAGTCGATCACCGTTCTCGAGGGTCTGGAGGCGGTCCGCAAGCGGCCCGGTATGTACATCGGGTCGACCGGCGAGCGTGGTCTGCACCACCTGGTGTGGGAGGTCGTCGACAACGCGGTGGACGAGGCGCTGGCCGGGCACTGCGACACCATCGACGTGGTGCTGCTCGCCGACGGCGGGGTCCGGGTCACCGACAACGGCCGGGGCTTCCCGGTGGACCTGCACCCGAAGCTGAAGAAGCCGGGTGTCGAGGTGGCGCTGACGGTGCTGCACGCGGGCGGCAAGTTCGACGGCAAGGCGTACGCGGTCTCCGGCGGTCTGCACGGCGTGGGCGTCTCCGTGGTGAACGCCCTCTCCACGAAGATGGCGGTGGAGATCCACAAGTCCGGCTTCGTCTGGCGGCAGCAGTACCACAACTCCAAGCCGACCCCGCTGGAGAAGGGCGAGACGACGGACCGGACGGGCTCCGCGGTCGCCTTCTGGCCCGACGCGGACGTGTTCGAGACGGTCGACTTCGACTTCCAGACCATCTACCGGCGGCTTCAGGAGATGGCCTTCCTCACCCGCGGCCTCACCATCCACCTGCTCGACGAGCGGGTTCCGGAGGGCGAGGAAGGCAAGATCCGCGAGGTCACCTTCCGCTACGAGGGCGGCATCGCGGACTTCGTCCGGCACCTCAACGCCTCGAAGAACCCGATCCACCGGACGGTGGTCGAGTTCGGCGCCGAGGAGGAGGGCATGTCGGTCGAGATCGCCATGCAGTGGAACGAGTCGTACGGCGAGTCGGTCTACACCTTCGCCAACAACATCAACACGCACGAGGGCGGCACCCACGAGGAGGGCTTCCGGGCCGCGCTGACCAGCGTCGTCAACCGGTACGGCGCGGAGAAGAAGCTGCTCAAGGGCGATGAGAAGCTCTCCGGCGAGGACATCCGCGAGGGCCTGGCCGCGATCATCTCGGTCAAGCTCACCAACCCGCAGTTCGAGGGCCAGACCAAGACCAAGCTCGGCAACACCCCGGTGAAGAGCTTCGTGCAGCGGGTCTGCAACGAGTGGCTGGTGGACTGGTTCGACCGGAATCCGGCCGAGGCGAAGATCATCATCCAGAAGGCGTCCCAGGCCGCCCGGGCCCGGATCGCCGCCCAGCAGGCGCGCAAGCTGGCCCGGCGCAAGTCGCTGCTGGAGTCCGGCTCGATGCCCGGCAAGCTGGCCGACTGCCAGTCCACCGATCCGCGCGAGTCCGAGGTCTTCATCGTCGAGGGCGACTCGGCCGGCGGCTCGGCCAAGCAGGGCCGCGACCCGCGCACCCAGGCGATCCTGCCGATCCGCGGCAAGATCCTCAACGTGGAGAAGGCCCGGATCGACCGGGTGCTGAAGAACAACGAGGTCCAGGCGCTGATCACCGCGCTGGGCACCGGCATCCACGACGACTTCGACATCGAGAAGCTGCGCTACCACAAGATCGTGCTGATGGCCGACGCGGACGTCGACGGCCAGCACATCCAGACGCTGCTGCTCACCCTGCTCTTCCGCTTCATGCGCCCGCTGGTCGAGCTGGGGCACGTCTACCTGGCAGCTCCGCCGCTCTACAAGATCAAGTGGAACAAGCGGGGCGACGACGCGCAATACGCGTACTCGGACCGGGAGCGGGACGGGCTGATCGCGCTGCGCCAGCAGAAGAAGCCGAACGCGAAGCCGGACGACATCCAGCGGTTCAAGGGTCTCGGCGAGATGAACTACCCGGAGCTGTGGGAGACCACGATGAACCCGGCGACGCGTACGCTGCGTCAGGTCACGCTCGACGACGCGGCAACCGCCGACGAGTTGTTCAGCGTGCTGATGGGTGAGGACGTCGAGGCGCGCCGCTCGTTCATCCAGCGCAACGCCAAGGACGTCCGGTTCCTGGACATCTGACGGGGCTCGACGGGCCGACCGGTCATCCACCGGTCGGCCCGGCAATCCACAGAGTTATCCACAGCATGGCCGGTTTCCACAGCCGTTATCCACAGCACGAAAACGACTCTGAGTCTGATAAGGGTTAACAGTGACCGATATCCCCGAGTCCACACCGAACGAGTCCGAGGTTCCCGAGACGGTCGGCGCCGTCGTCGCGCACGACCGCATCGAACCGGTCGGGCTCGAGGTGGAGATGCAGCGCTCCTACCTCGACTACGCGATGAGCGTCATCGTCGGGCGGGCGTTGCCGGACGTCCGGGACGGGCTCAAGCCGGTCCACCGCAAGATCCTCTACGCCATGTTCGACTCCGGCTACCGCCCGGACCGCGGCTACGTGAAGTGCTCCCGCGTCGTCGGCGACGTGATGGGTCAGTTCCACCCGCACGGCGACTCGGCGATCTACGACGCGCTGGTCCGCATGGCGCAGCCCTGGTCCCTGCGCTACCCGCTGGTCGACGGCAACGGCAACTTCGGCTCGCCCGGCAACGACCCGGCCGCCGCCATGCGGTACACGGAGTGCAAGCTCGACCCGCTGGCGATGGAGATGCTGCGGGACATCGACGAGGACACCGTCGACCTGCAGGACAACTACGACGGCCGGGCCAAGGAGCCCACCATCCTGCCGTCGCGGATCCCCAACCTGCTGGTCAACGGCTCCGAGGGCATCGCGGTCGGCATGGCCACCAAGATCCCGCCACACAACCTGCGCGAGATCGGCGCGGCGGTGCAGTGGTGCCTGGAGCACCCGGACGAGGACGAGGCCACCACCCTCGACGCGCTGATCGAGATCGTCAAGGGCCCCGACTTCCCCACCCACGGCCTCATCGTCGGCACCCAGGCGATCCAGGACGCGTACCGCACCGGGCGCGGGTCGATCCGGATGCGCGCCGTGGTGGAGGTCGAGGAGGACAAGCGTGGCCGCCCCTGCCTGGTGGTCAGCGAGCTGCCCTACCAGGTCAACCCCGACAACCTGGCCGAGCGGATCGCCGAGCTGATCAAGGAGGGCAAGCTCGCCGGCATCGCCGACATCCGCGACGAGTCCTCCGGGCGTACCGGCATGCGGATCGTGCTCGTGCTCAAGCGCGACGCCGTCGCCAAGGTGGTGCTGAACAACCTCTACAAGCACACCCAGCTCCAGGAGACCTTCGGCGCCAACATGCTGGCGCTGGTCGACGGGGTGCCGCGCACGCTCAACCTGGCCCAGTTCATCCGCTACTACGTCGACCACCAGATCGACGTGATCCGCCGGCGGACGGCGTTCCGGCTGCGTAAGGCCGAGGAGCGGGCGCACATCCTGCGCGGTCTGGCCAAGGCGCTGGACGCCCTCGACGAGGTGATCGCCCTGATCCGGCGCTCGCCCACCGTCGAGGACGCCCGGCAGGGCCTGATCCGGCTGCTGGAGATCGACGAGATCCAGGCGACCGCCATCCTGGACATGCAGCTGCGCCGGCTCGCCGCGCTGGAGCGGCAGCGGATCCTCGACGACCTGGCCAAGCTGGAGCTGGAGATCGCCGACCTCAAGGACATCCTCGCCAAGCCCGAGCGGCAGCGGAAGATCGTCTCCGAGGAGCTCGGCGAGATCGTCGCGAAGTGGGGCGACGACCGGCGGACGAAGATCATTCCGTTCGAGGGCGAGGTCTCCATGGAGGACCTCATCGCCCGCGAGGACGTGGTCGTCACGATCACCCGTACCGGCTACGCCAAGCGGACCAAGGTCGACCTCTACCGCTCCCAGCGGCGCGGCGGCAAGGGCGTCAGCGGGGCGACGCTGCGGCAGGACGACATCGTCAGCCACTTCTTCGTCTGCTCGACCCACGACTGGATCCTGTTCTTCACCAACAAGGGTCGGGTCTACCGGGCCAAGGCGTACGAGCTGCCCGAGGCCAGTAGGGTGGCCAAGGGCCAGCACGTGGCGAACCTGCTCGCGTTCCAGGCCGACGAGCAGATCGCGCAGATCATCGAGATCCCGAACTACCAGGTGGCTCCCTACCTGGTGCTCGCCACGAAGAACGGTCTGGTGAAGAAGACGAGGCTCGAGGAGTTCGACTCCCCCCGGTCCGGCGGCATCATCGCGATCAACCTGCGCGACGAGGACGAGCTGGTCGGGGCGGCGTTGGTCGCCCCGGAGGAGGACCTGCTGCTGGTTTCCAAGAACGCGCAGGCGATCCGGTTCAACGCGAGCGACGAGGCGCTGCGCCCCATGGGCCGGGCCACCTCGGGCGTGATCGGCATGCGCTTCAGCGAGGACGACGTCCTGCTGGCCATGGAGGTCGTCCGCGAGGGGCTGGACGTCCTGGTGGCCACGAACGGGGGTTACGCGAAACGTACCCCGATCGAGGAATACCCGGTCCAGGGCCGGGGAGGTAAGGGCGTGCTGACTGCGAAGATCACCGAGCGACGTGGTGGTCTGGTCGGCGCGGTGGTGATCGACCCGGACGACGAGCTGTTCGCGATCACCAGTAACGGTGGTGTCATTCGGACTCCGGTGAAGCCTGTACGCCGTACGCGTGATCGGAACACAATGGGGGTCAAGCTGATGGACCTTCCGGACGGCGTGACTATCGTGGCGATTGCTCGCAATGCCGACGAGCCTGACGAACAGGACTAGTTGAATGACGGAGACACAGGCGAAGTCGGGGAACACGGGGACCTCGGCCAACCCGGTCGACGAGGAGGCCGCCAAGAGCGGCACACCAGCGACCGGCCGCGCGGCCGTGGGCCGGGCGACGGTCCCCGCCGACGCGCCTGCCCCGAAATTCACCCGGGCTCCCGGCATGACACCGCCGCCGGACAAGCCCTCCGAGGACGCGGACGCGGCGGACAGGACCGAGACAGCGGGGGTCGACAAGCCGGCCCCCGCCGCCACGGCGACCGCCGCCAAGCCGACGACGACCCAGCCGCTCACGGTCGGTGCCGGCCAGCCGACCGGCACCACCGGCACACAGCCGCGGGTCACAGGCACCGCCACCGGCACCCAGCCCCGCGTCACCGGCACGGCCAAGCCGCAGCCGGACGGTGGCCGTCCGACCGGCGCCGGCCGGCCGGCCAACGGCGGCGGCCTGCCGCCGGGCATCAGCGGCGCGGCCGCCGTCGGGGCCGCGCGCGTGGGCGAGGCGGTACGCGCAGCGCGTACGTCGGTCAGCTCGGCCGCGTCGCGCGGACCGCGCCGGGCCCGGCTGAACCTCAAGCGGATCGACCCCTGGTCCGTGATGAAGTTCGCCTTCGCCGTCTCGGTGGTGCTCTTCATCGTCGTGGTGGTGGCCACCTCGGTGCTCTACCTGGCCCTCGACGCGATGGGCGTGTTCGCCAGCGTCAACGACAGCCTGACCGACCTGGTCAGCGCGGGCGGCGGCCAGAGCACCAGCGGCTTCCAGATCACCGCCAAGGGCGTGATTCTCAGCTCGGCGCTGATCGGCCTGGTCAACGTCGTGCTGTTCACGGCGCTCGCCACGCTCGGGGCGTTCGTCTACAACGTCTGCGCCGACCTGGTCGGGGGCATCGAGCTGACCCTCGCCGAGCGCGACTGATCCACCTCGGGTAGCCGGGGCACCGCCGATGCGCGGAGCCCCGGCTTCCGTGCTTCTGGGAGCAGGTGCCGGGGCGCCGTGTCGCGTGGCCGGCGAAATCGCCTGGGCCGGGCGCGGCGCCTCCGGTAGGTTCAGGGGGCGACGGCGACAACCGATGTCCGGGTGGCCCCCGATTTGGGGCCGGGCGGGCGGATGGGTTAATGTTGCGCTCGTCGCTACGCGGGGCTATAGCTCAGTCGGTTAGAGCGCAGAGCTGATAACTCTGAGGTCGCTGGTTCGATTCCAGCTAGCCCCACCGCACATTCGTCCGACGGCAGTCGAGCGCGAGGGGTAGGCCCCAATGTTCAAGAAGCTTCTGATCCTGGCTGGCGTCGTCGGGGTGGTGGCCGTTGTCGCCACGAAGATCAAGGCTTCCAGCGACGAGCGCGCCCTCTGGCACGAGGCGACCACCGCGCCCGACCTGCGCTGATCGCATCGGCCACTGCCAGCACCGGCGGCACGTCCGCCCCGGGGCCCTAGCTCAACTGGCAGAGCACTGCCTTTGCAAGGCAGGGGTTAGGGGTTCGAGTCCCCTGGGCTCCACCAGCACTTTCCTTGGTTGATCTCGGCCCCGAGTACAGCCATTCGTACAGCCAAGCGGTCACGCCGTCCCCTCCTCGCCAAGGATCCGGTCGATGGCCGAGGCAGCCTGGCGAGCCCGAGCCGGCAGAACGTGCCCGTAGGTGTCGGCCGTCATCCGGATCGTGGAGTGCCCGAGCAGTTCCATCACCGTCCGCAGCTCCTCGCCCTGGTCGAGCAGGAACGTGGCGAAGGCGTGCCGCAGATCGATGCCGACCGGGTCAGGTGCGGCCTCTTCAGCCGTCGCACACCGTGTTGGCGTAGCGGGCGAAGTCCTCGGGCGTATGGAACGTGGCGACGTAGCCGCCGTGCTCCCTGCCCTCCCACCGCTTGGTGAGGATCACGGCGGAGCCGGTCCGGCCGCGCAGCTCGCTGATCCTGAACGGGAAGTCCTCCACTGCGCCGCCGTCCCTGTTCCACGCGCGCAGGTCGTAAATCTGGCCGTCGTTTAACGTGGGCGGTGCCAGCTTCGTCTGCCAGCCGGCCGCCGGGTCGAGCAGCACGACTTCCTCTGCGGTGCGGGCGCTGCGGCCGGAATCCCGCTCGAGCTGGATTACCTTGTCGGTGACCCCGCCGTCGTCCTCGCTGAGGTAGAGGGTGATCCCGTCGGTCCCCTTGCCCCGGCACCAGTCGAATACCCCGACCAGCCGGCCGTCGGCGTCCAGCCGTACCCCGACCGCGCCCTCGGTGGCCGGGCTGCAGCCGGTCAGCCCGGCCAGCACCAACGCGCAGATCATTCCCAGCATCCCCGTCCGTCGCATCCCTTCAGCGTGAGCATCGACGGTCACCAGGTGATCACGACGAGAGGACGGCTTGACGGCATCGTGGATCGGCTTCTACTGGGAGGGAGCGACAGTCGCGTGCCCCTTGCGCGCCCGTTCGGATGGGTGCCGACGGTCAACGGCGGTCAGCTCCTGGACGTGGCAGCCAGCGCGGCGAAGCAGGCCAAGCCAGGTCACTGCCGAGCGGCTTCCGCCTGTGTCCACACTTCCTAAACCGTGTGGCTGTACAGCCATCCGTACAGCCAAGCCGGCAGACCGAGCCGGTCATGAGTGGACGCGGGCCGACGGAACGAGCAGGCCAGCGGCAGTAGCCGACGTCGGCCGACAGCCGTCTTGATCTTTGCAAGGCAGGGGTTAGGGGTTCGAGTCCCCTGGGCTCCACCAGCACTTTCCTCGGTTTACCTCGGCTCCGAGTACAGCCAAGCGGTCACGCCGTCCCCTCCTCGCCAAGGATCCGGTCGACGACTGCCCGACGAGGAGATCCGCAGGTTGTCAGCACCTACCGCCACATTCTGTGCGACGCGAGGTGCTTGAGGGTCGCCGGTCAGTTGACTAGCCGGCCAACCAGAGCGGCGAGCTTGTCGGGGTACTCGTCGGTGACCAGGTGGCCGGCGTCGGGGATGATGTCAGCGTCGACATGGCTCCGCTGTTGTGCCGCTGAGCGCAGCCGGTCCGGGGGCAAGAACACGTCCTGGTCTCCGCTTGCGATCACGACCGGCACCCTGCGAGCTGCCGCCGGTGCGAGGTCATCGGAACTCACCGGACGGGCGTGTCGGGCGACCAGCGTCATCCACTCCACTAGCTCGGCGCGGGGCGCTCGGCCGGGGGCAGACAGAATGCGCAGCAACCGAAGGCTCGAAGCAGCCCGTGGCCGCACCAGCCAGCTCAGGAACGCCAGCAAGACACGAGGAGTGACCCTGAGCCGACAAAGCCCTCCTGGAGCCACGGCGACCTTGCCCCGAATCCGCGAATGATTTGCGGCGAGCGCGACAGCGCCACCGAACGAATGCCCGAACACCACGACCGGCCCGGCGGTGGCTTCCTGGACGACCTCTCCCAGCCATGAGCCGTACCAGGTGAGCCCGCCGCCGGCGACACCCGCCTCACCAGAACTCAGCCCAGGCTGACCCGGAATGTCGGCAGCGACCACCCGGTACCGCTGAGCCAAAGCCGTGAGCAGCGGCAGATAGGCGGCCGTGCTGAAGCGGTCACCAGCGACGAAGACAACCGTGACCGGGCCTGCGCCAGCGGTGACGACGTGCGTGTCTTCGCCCTGGGCGCAGATCACGTGTCGATCGTGCTGGATCGGCCAAGCACTCAGCTGCTGCTCGCACCACTGGCGGACGCTGTCCCTGCCCGCAGGAGTCCGGTAGATCGACGTCACTGCTGCATCCTGCATCACGATCATCGGAAGCACCACGCCACCTCGTACATCGCGAGGGTCGTCGGCACCCGTCGTACAGCCATTCGTACAGCGAAGCCGAGCGGCATGTCGGATCGACGCTCGGTACGGCCACCGAGTAGCTCGCGTTCTGACCGGCTGATCGACGGGCGTGTACGCCTGACCGAGGCGATTGCCTTCACGCAGCACCGCAGGGGCAGCGCCGGGTCGGGTCGGCGGATGCGACGGCACATGGCCCACGACATCGCGTCGTGGGCCATGCCCCTGGTTCCGTCCCGCGGGTCAGGTCTGTCTCAAGCTCGACTCATGCCTCGTTGCGGCGACGCCCCCGCATGAGAAGCAGGAGTACGAGGCCGGCCGCGACGAGGCTGCCACCCATCGCGGCGAGCCTGCCGAGCGCCGGGCCGGAAATCCCCGCGTCGGTCACGGGCAGGCTCGGGCGGGCTGTCCCGCCGGTCGCCGGGCAGGTCTGCGCCAGGTCGAAGGTGCCGTCGGTGCCCGTGATCACCGCCGTCGCGTTGGTGAGGGCGAACGGGTTCACCAGCTCCCCGGTCGAGGACAGGCCGGCGGGCGTCCTGATCCACGCCTTGTCGCCGACGATCGCCCGGTCCTCGGCGGGTGTGGTCGTGATGGTCTCCGTGACGGGGCCACCCTCCGTCGCGAACTCGATGGTCAGCGAGGTGAAGGTGCCCTGCTGCTTGGGAGACGGCAGTGCGAAGACCCAGACGTCCTCACCCTGGAAGGGGCCGCCGCCGAGGTTCGGATCGCATTTCTGGGTGCCGAACGCGGCCGCTGTCGTGCCGACGTCCGCTGGATCGATGTTGATGGTGGTGTCGGCCCAGGCCGGTGCGGCCGACCCGAGGCCGATCGCGGCTGCCAGGATGGTGGCTGCCCCGAGACGGGCCAATGTCCGTATTGACAACAAAATCACCCCAAGTGTGGAATCTCCGTGAACACCTGTTGAAGTGGGGCGCGACCCGTCGTCAGGTAACCACGGACGACCCGGGCGTGCCGGCTGATTCGAACTCTTCCCCCACGGGCCGGACGGCCGTGATAGGCAGACGCGCGAACTGCGACGCGCGGTGGCGGCCTACGGGCAGGGATCCCACCGGACATGTGCCGCCGCGGGACCGTACAGCCACATCGGCGGCCGCCTGCGGTCCGCCTGCCCCGGCACGTTAGCGTCGGAGCGTGACCGGATCCCCGCGCGTGCTCCCGGCCGGCAGCGGCATCGCCGAGGCCGCCTCCGTCCTGCGTACCGGCGGGTTGGTGGCCTTTCCCACCGAGACCGTCTACGGGCTCGGCGCGAACGCGCTGGACCCCCGTGCGGCCGCCCGGATCTTCGAGGCCAAGGCGCGGCCCAGCTTCGACCCGCTGATCACGCACCTCGCCGACGCGGCCGAGCTGGAGAAGCTGGTCGGGGCGGTGCCGCCGGCCGTGGCGACGCTGGCCGAGCGCTTCTGGCCGGGGCCGCTCACGCTGATCGTGGACCGGCCGGCGGCCATCCCGCCGATCGTCACCTCCGGGCTGGCGACGATGGCGGTCCGGGTGCCGGACAACACGTACGCGCGGGCGCTGATCGCCGAGGCCGGGGTGCCGGTGGCGGCGCCGAGCGCGAACCGGTTCGGTCAGCTCAGCCCGACCCGGGCGGAGCACGTGGTACGGGGCCTGGGCGCGGCCGTGGACGTGGTCCTCGACGGCGGGCCGACGCGGTGCGGGATCGAGTCGACCATCGTGGACGCCCGGGGCGAGCGGCCGGTGGTGCTGCGGCTCGGCGCGCTGCCGCTGGAGGCGCTGGAGGAGGCCGTCGGCCCGGTGACCGTACGCCCCGGCAGCTCGGGGCAGCCGGTCGCGCCCGGCACGCTGGCGGCGCACTACGCCCCGCGTACGCCATTGCGGTTGGCGTCTGGCGGGGAGCCGCCGGCGGCCGACGGGGTCCGGCGCGGCTTCCTGGCCTTCCGTGAGCCGCCGGCGGGCGACTGGGCGGCGGTCGAGGTGCTCTCCGCCGCCGGTGACCTGACCGAGGCCGCCGCGCGGCTGTTCGACGCGCTGCACGAACTGGACGCCACCGGGGTCGGCGAGATCGTGGTCGAGCCGGTTCCGGAGGTCGGCGTCGGCCGCGCGATCAACGACCGGTTGCGCCGCGCCGCCGCCACCTGGCAGCCGGCGGACTGACGCCCGACCGGGGGCGGCGGGGCTCGACGCCTCGCGGGCGGGTGGTCCGCGCGAACCCGGCCCGGTGCATGGGCCGGGGCGGCGGGGGTAGGAGAAACGGCAACAACCCCCCGGAAGTGAGGTGTCATGCCAATGCCGACCGCACGCGAGATCATGACGGACGACGTGACCTGCATCCGTGAGCAGGACGACCTCAGGACGGCTGCCAAGCAGATGGCCCAGCTGGGCGTGGGCTCGCTGCCGATCTGCGGGGACGACAACCGGCTCAAGGGGATGCTGACCGACCGCGACATCGTGGTTAAGGTGCTCGCCGAGGGCCGCGATCCGGGCAGCGTCACCGCCGGTGAGCTGGCCCAGGGCGAGGCCGTGACCATCGGTGCCGACGACGACGCGACCGAGATCCTGCGGACCATGAGCCAGCACAAGGTGCGCCGGCTGCCGGTGATCGACGGGCACGAACTCGTCGGCATCGTGGCCGTCGCCGACGTGGCCCGCTCCCTGCCCGAGCGTCCCGTGGGTGACCTCATCGAGGCCATCTCCGAGCGCGGTTGACCGCACGGCACGACCGGTCGCCGCCCTCCGGCCCCGGCCGGGAGGCGGCGACCGGCGTACGCGGAGAGCGCCGGGGCTTCCCTCGGCGGCGGTCGCCCCGCGCCCTCGGCCCGGCAGCCGGGTCAGGTTGGCGGGGTGAGCGGGACGGTCTCGCCGCGGGCGATGGTGCGGACGCAGCCGGCCAGGCCCCGCCGGCGGGCCTCCGCCACGAAGTGGCCCAGGGGTGAGCGGAACACCCGGTAGTCGTCGTAGTGGATCGGCACGGTGAGCTTCGGCCGGACCAGCTCGACGAGGTCCGCGCCCTGCCGGGCGTCCATGGTGAGCAGGACGCCGGCGATCCGCGTGCCGCCGAGGTGGATCAGCATGGCGTCGATGTCCGGATACCGCTCCGGGATCTCGGCCAGCATCGGTCGGTTGAGGGTGTCGCCCGTGACGTAGAGGCGGAACTCGCGGTTGCCGTCCCGCTCCAGGTCGATCAGCGTGCCCATCACGTCGGGCAGCAGCAGGTCCAGCGCGCCCGGCCCGTGCTGTCCCGGCATCGAGGTCAGCCGCAGCGTCTCGCCACCCCGGCGCAGCTCCCACGAGCGCCAGGTGGGCATGCCCTCGGCGGCCCGGAATCCCCAGCGGCGCAGCTTCCGCTCGGCCTCGGGGGTGGTGACGATCGGCAGTTCCCGGTCGAGGTGCCGACGGGCCACCCGGTCGAAGTGGTCGCCGTGCAGGTGGGACAGGACCACCGCGTCCAGCGACGGCAGTTGGGCGATCCGCAGCGCCGGGTCGGTGCGCCGGCGCGACCAGAGCCCCTTGCCCAGGTACGCGCGTTGCCCCCGGTGCAGGAAGTTCGGGTCGGTCAGCAGGGTGAACCCGCCGATGCGCAGCACCGTGGTGGCGGTGCCGATGAACGTGACCTCCGGCTGCGTCGTCAACCTGCCCACCCCCACTGATCGCCGTACCCGTCATCGGGGCGGACATGCGAATTGGTGACGGTCACCGGGCTCACCGGTCGGCGTCGGGCCGTCCCGCTCCGTCGGCGTCGGGCCGTCCCGCTCCGTCGGCGTCGGGCTGTCCCGCTTCGTCGGCGTCGGGCTGTCCCGCTTCGTCGGCGTCGGGCTGTCCCGCTTCGTCGGCGTCGGGCTGTTCGGAGCCGTGCGGGCCGGACTGCGGCAGGCGTTCCACCAGGCGGGTGAGCGCGCCGTTGGCGAAGGTCGCGCCGAGCGCCGAGCCCGTGGCGATGGTCCAGCCGACCGGGCCGAGCGGCGTGCAGCCGAAGAACTGGCTGACCCCGGGCGTCTGCACGACCACCGCCAGCGCCCCGAGCGACACGGCGGTGGAGGCGAGCACGGCCGGGCTGGTGCCGCCGGCCAGCACGGTCTGCCCGAGCTGGGTGCCGACCAGCGACACCAGCGCGACCGTGCCTGCCCGGCGGGGCCGCCCGGTGTAGCGGGCCAGCGTCCAGCCGGCGGTGGCGCCCAGCGTGGTGGCGGCCGCGCGCAGGCCGATCTCCCGGGTCATCGTCTCGCCGAGGGAGGTGTCCGGTCCCTCCCGCAGCAGCCCGTCGGTGCGGTCCGCGGCCGGGGGTCGGATCGCGATCGCCAGCGCCGGAGCGAGGTCGGTGAGCAGGTTGACCAGGAGGAGCTGCCGCCCGGTGAGCGCCGACCGGCCGGTGGCGGCGGCGGTGAGCACGCTGAACGCGATCTCGCCGAGGTTGCCGCCGACCAGGATGCTGAGCGCGTGGCGTACCGAGGACCACATCGCCCGGCCCTCGACCAGGGTGGCGATGATGGTCTCCAACCGGTCGTCGGTGACCACCAGGTCGGCGGCCGCGCGGGCCGCCGGGGTGCCCCGCTGGCCGAGCGCGATGCCCACGTCGGCCAGCCGGATCGCCGGCGCGTCGTTGGCGCCGTCCCCGGTCATCGCGACCGTACGCCCGCACTTCTGCAACGCCTGGATGATGCGCACCTTGTGCGCGGGGGTGCACCGGGCCACCACGTCCGTGGCGGCCAGCCGGGCCGCGAGGGCCTCGTCGTCGAGCTGGTCGAGTTCCGTCGCGGTGGCCACCCGCTGGTCGTCGTGGTGGCTGATGGTGGCCGCGATCGCCTCGGCGGTCGCCGGGTGGTCTCCGGTGATCATGATGGTGTGCACGCCGGCCTGGCGGATCCGGCGTACGGCCGGGGCGGCGCTCTCCCGCACCCCGTCGGCGAGGGCCAGGTAGCCGAGGAAGGTCAGGTCGCGCACCTGCTCGTCGGTGACGCCCGGCGACGAGACCCGGCACTCGGCCACGGCGAGGATCCGGTGTCCCGCCCCGGCCCGGTCGGCGAGCGTCGCGTGCAGCCCGTCGCGCCCCTTGTCGTCGAGCGGCTCGTCGCGTCCCCCCGGCGTACGCCAGGCGGAGCATCGGGGCAGCACCGACTCCGGTGCCCCCTTCACGCTGAGCAGCAGCAGGTCGCCGCTGCGCCCCACCGTGGCGTGGTAGCCGCGGGACGGCTCGAACGGCAGGCCGCCGACCGCCTCCCACCCGTCCGCGCCGGTCTGCTCGACCACCCCCGCCGCCTGGGCGCCGTAGCGGACGGCGCGGTCGGTCTGCTGGGCCAGCTCGTGCGGGTCGGCGGCGGCCGGGGTGGCCCGCAGGGCGGCGGCGAGGGTGGCGCGCTGACCGTCGTCGAGTCGGTCGACCGGGGCGTACCGGCTGTCGTCGCCGACCCCGGCGAGCATCAGCCGCCCCTCGGTGAGCGTGCCGGTCTTGTCGAAGCAGAGCACGTCCACCCGGCCGAGCGCCTCGATGGTGCGTGGGTTGCGGACCAGCGCGCCGTGCTCCGCCAGCCGCCGCGCGGCGGCCAACTGGGCGGCGCTGACCAGGAACGGCAGCCCCTCCGGCACGGAGGCGACGGCCAGGTTCGCGGCGGTCGCGGCGGTCTCCACCAGCGGCACGCCCCGCAGCAGACCCGCGCCGGCCACCGCCACCGCCGAGCTGGCGGCCAGCGGGATCGCCGCCCGGGTCAGCCTGCCCAGCCGGGCCTCCACGCCGCTCGCCGGAGGGGCCTGCCGGGCCATCGCCAGGCTCCGCCCGGCCTCGGTGTCCGCGCCCGTCGCCACCACCACCGCCGTGCCCTGGCCGGCGGCGACGGTGGTGCCCTCGTAGAGCATCGACCGCCGGTCGGCGACCGCCGCGGCGACGACCGGCTGGTCAGTCTTGCCGACCGGCAGCGACTCGCCGGTGAGCGAGGACTCGTCGGTCTCCAGGCCGGCCGACTCCAGCACCCGGCAGTCGGCCGGGACGGCGTCCCCCGATTCGAGGAGGATGACGTCCCCCGGCACCAGGTCCTCGGCGGACAGCACCCGCTCCGCGCCGTCCCGGCGCACCCGGGCGGTCACCGCCGAGCGGGACAGCAGCTCGGCCAGCGACCGTTCGGTGTTGCGCTGGTGCACCGCGCCGAGCAGCGCGGACCCGCCGACCACCCCGCCGACCAGGGCGGCGTCGACCATCGAGCCGAAGGTGGCGGAGAGCACCGCCCCGGCGGCGAGCACCGGCGTCAGCGGGTTGGCCAGCTCGTCAACGAAGGCGCGCAGCAGCCCGGTCGGCCCGGCGGGCTGCCCGGTCCCGCCGCTCCGGCGGCGCTCGGCCTCGGCCGTGGCCAGCCCGCCCGGCACGGTGCCGAGCTGGTCGAGGACGGCCGAGGACGGCATCAGGTGCCAGGCGGTGACCGCCGGCGCCGGACTGTCCGCCCGGTCGGGCAGGCGGCGCGCCCGTACGACGCCGTGCGCGAAGGCCAGCGCGGCCGCGCCGTTCACGGCAGCGAGGGTGCGGCCGGGCAGCTGCTCGGGTGCGGCGGTGAACGCCCCCAGCGCGCCGAGGCCCGTGCCGGCCAGGGCCAGGCCGAGGTTATGCCGGGTCATCCGGCGGGCCACCCCGGTCGCCTCGATCAGCAGCGCCACCACCCGCAGGTCGGTGCCGACCAGCAGGTGCGCGCCCCAGGGCGGCAGGTCCTCCGGGGCGGAGATCCCCAGGCCGCAGTCGGCGACACCGAGCGCGGCCCGGTCGCCGGAGGCCACCATCACCACCGCCCCGGCGAACTGCAGCGTCCGCACCGACTCGGCCAACCGGTCGCCGCCGGGCAGGTGGGCGTCGGCGAAGCCGTACCGCTGGTCGTCGTCGCCGGCCACGACCACCCGCAGGCCGGCCTGGCGGGCGGCGGTGGGCAGGGCGTCCACGCCCGGCGCGGGCTCCGGGTCGACCCGCAGCACGGCGGCGAGGGTGTCGCCGTCGGCCAGGCCGAGCAGGGACCCGCCGCCCTCGCGCAGCCGGCGGCTGTCGGCGGTGTCGCCCGGGTCCCCGGCGTCCAGCGCGTCCAGCGGCCCGAGCCGCCAGCCGTCGGCGCGCCGCAGCTCCCACGGTGCGGCCGGGTCGAACAGCGTGAACGCGCGTGTCGCCACCTGTCCGACGTCCGCCCCGTCCAGCGGCGCCAGGTCCGCCAGCACGCCCCGGTCGGAGCCGAGCACCGCCGCGTCCAGCACCAGCGTGTCGATCCGGTCGAGCTCGCGCAGCACGCTGCGGTCCATCGCGATCACCCCGCGCCGGGCGAGGATCCGGCCGAGCTGCGCGGCGTAGCCCTCGCGGCCGCTGCCGGGAGCCTTCGGCAGCGCGGAGAGCCCCAGCGCGGCGGCCCGCTTCCGGCCCACCACCGGCGTGGCGGCGGCCGCGGCGGCGGCGCCGGCGGTGAGCATCCGGACGACGTACTTCTCGGCCGGGCCGTCCGGCTTCGGGCGGGGACGCTCGATTTTCGGCGTCCGGGCGACGGCCCGCTCCGGGTCCCCGGTCAGCCGTGGCTCCGCCTGCGCCCAGGCCCGGAGCTGGGCCCGCGCCTCACCCCACTGCACCACCCGCTGCGCGCCGTCGAGCACGATCCCGGTCCAGCCGCCGGTCAGGCCCTGCACGACCGCCTCGGCCAGCGGGAACAGCAGGTCGGCGCGCGGATCGGCGCGCAGGCCCCGGTCGGCCAGCGCGTGCAGCCTCGGGTGCAGGTCGACCGCGCCGAGCAGCCCGGCGACCTCTCCGGGCACCGGCGTGAACGGCAGGATCCTCGTGGCGGCGGAGATGGTCAGGCCGAGGGCGTCGGAGGCCAGCCCGCCGAGGGTGCGCGGCGTGCGCGGCCCCTCCTCGGGAGGGTGCGGCGGCGGGATCTCCGGGTCCGGCTCGTGCGGGCAGGTGCGTTCCGCGCGGGCGACGGTCGCGATGAGGTCGCGCAGGCTCGGCTCCGGCGTACCGACGGCCACGACCACCCGGCCCGACGGGGCGTTGACCCGGGCCCATTCCACCCCCGGCATCCGCTCCAGCGCCGCCTCGACCTGCCGGGCGAGGGTGTCGCCGCCGTCCTGGCAGACGCCGTGCACCTCGATGTGGTGCCGCCCGGGCCGGGACCAGACCCGACGCTTGGTCAGCCCGGCCACGCGGGCCAGCCGGGTGGCGGCGGCGCCGACGGTCCGGGACGCCTCGCCGACGACCTGCGGCACGGCGACGGACGGCAGGAGCCGGCCGGCGGCGCGGCCCAGCGAGGTCATCGAGGCGTACGACCGGACAGGCGCCGGCCAGGCCCCCCGCTGCCGCTGCTCCCGCCGTACGCCATCTCGCCTCCCACGCCTCCGCTCCGGCGCCCTGGCTTCCCGGCGGGCCGTCCGTTATGCCCTCCGAGCAGGGGAATTTTCTGCCCACCGGCGGTGCATGGACGGCTGCGCCGGTGGAATCCCGGATCCACTGTCACCGTCATCGGGGAGGCCGGGATGAGCACACTGACGCGACCGCTCAGCGGGGCGCACGAGACGATCCGGGCGTTCACCCGGCGGGTGGAGATCCCGGGGCTGGGGGAGGTCGCCGTCCCGCCGCCGGACAAGCTCGCCTACTACGCGGGCCTCGGGGTGCTCGCCGCGCTCCAGGTCATCGAGTGGCCGCTGGCGCTGGTGATCACCGCCGGCCACCTGTTGGCCGACCAGCACCTGTCCGGGCTGGCGAAGGGGCTCGGGGAGGCGCTGGAGGCGGCCTGAGAGCCGGGTCACCCTTGACCTCAATACGGGTTGAGGTCCGAGGCTGATCCCATGCTGAACGAACCGCTCCGTTCTGAGGCGGGCTCGGCGGATCCCCGGGTCCGCGCCCGCCACCGGCCGCTCCGGCTGCCCCGCCCGGGAGGCCGGCGGTGACCGACACGGCGGCGCCGCCCGTCCCGGCTCCGCCCGCGGCCGGCCTCTTCGCGCCCCGACTGCGGGCGATGACGGTCGGCAGCGTCGCGCTGGTCTCGCTGCTCGCGTTCGAGGCGCTCGCGGTGGGCACCGCGATGCCGACCGTCGCCCGCAGCCTCGACGGGCTGGCCCTCTACGGGATCGCCTTCGGGGGCCCGTTCGCGGCCGGCGTGCTCGCGATGGTGGCCTCCGGCATCTGGTGCGACGCCCGGGGCCCCAGGGCGCCGATGTGGCACGGGCTCGTCTGGTTCGTGGTGGGGCTGGTCATTGCGGGCAGTGCCACGGCCATGGGCGCCCTGGTGGCCGGCCGGATCGTGCAGGGCTTCGGCTCCGGGCTGCTCTCGGTGGCGCTCTACGTCATCGTCGGGCAGGCGTACCCGGAGACGCTGCACCGGCGGATCTTCGCGGCGTTCGCCGCCGCGTGGGTCGTACCGTCGCTGGTCGGGCCGGCGCTGGCCGGGCTGATCGTGGAGTACCTCGGCTGGCGGTGGGTCTTCCTGGCGGTGCCGGTGGTGGCGGTGCCGGCGGTGTTGCTCATCCACCCCGGGCTGCGCGCGATCGGCGCGGCCACGACGACGACGGGACCGCCGGCCGGCGCGGCGGCCCGGATCGGCTGGGCCTGCGGGGCGGGGGTGAGCGCCGCGCTGCTGCACATCGGGGGCCAGCAGCGCGGCGCCACCGCCGCCGGCCTGGTGGCCCTGGCGCTGGTCGGTCTGCTGGTCTGCGCGCCGCGGCTGCTGCCGGCCGGGTTCCTGCGGGCCGGCCGCGGCCTGCCGACGGTGATCGGGCTGCGTGGGCTGGCCTCGGCGGCGTTCGTCGGCGCCGAGGTGGTGATCCCGCTGATGCTCTCCCGGGAGCGCGGGCTGTCGCCGACGGCGGCCGGCCTGGTCCTCACCACCGGCGCGCTCGCCTGGTCGGTGGGCTCCTGGGTGCAGGGGCGGATGCCTGCGCCGCGCTCCCGGGCCACCCTGCCGAGAGCGGGGCTGGCCTGCATCACGGCCGGCATCGCCGTGGTGACGGTCGCCGTCGCGCCGGCCGTGCCGGTGTGGGTCGGAGTGCTCGGCTGGGCCGGCGCGGGGCTCGGCATGGGCCTGCTCTACCCCTCGCTGTCGGTGCTCACCCTGGAGCTGTCCGCCCCCGGCGAGCAGGGCCGCAACAGCTCGTCCCTGCAACTGGGCGACTCGCTCTTCGCGGCGACCGTGCTGGCGCTCACCGGCGCGGTGCTCGCCGCCGGCGCGGCCCCGGGACCGGGCAGCTACGCCGGCACGCTCGCGGTGGCGAGCGGACTGGCCCTGGTGGGCGTCCTGCTCGCCGGCCGGGTGGTGCCCGGGACGTCCGGAGTGCGCGCGTCCGGCTGAACCGCGTCCGACTCGCCGGCCGGGTGGTGCCCGAGGCGTCCGGAGTTCGCGCGTCCGGCTGAACCGCGTCCGGCTGAACCGCGCGTCCGGCCGGGCCCCGTGTCGGGCCGGACGCGCGGTGGGGTGCGCCGGCCCTGGGCGCGCCGCCGTCCGGGCCGGGGATGTGGCGTATCGGCCCGGGACGGACGGCGCGGCCGGGAGGATGGGCGGGCGATGAACTTCCTGACCGTCCTGCCGATGGCCGTGGTGATGGTCGCCGGGACCCAGCTGGTCGCGGCGGTCTTCCTCGCCTCGGCCGACCGGCCGCGTGCCGCCTCCCTGGGCTACCTGGCCGGCGCGGGGCTCGTGGTATCGGGCGGGGTGACGGCGAGCTGGCTGGTCACCCGGGCCGTGAAGGTCAACGTCGGGGCCGGTGGGGGCGGGCGTCGCGCGGTCGAGAGCCGGATCGACGTGGTGGTGCTGGCGCTGCTGGTCGTCCTGGCGGTGGTCGTCTTCCTGCGCCGGCACAGCGCGGGCACGCCGAAGTGGATGGGTGGGCTCCAGCGGGCCGGCCCCGGCTACGCGCTGCGGCTCGGCGTGCTGCTCTTCCTGGCCATGCCGTCGGACGACCTCACGATGGTGACCGTGGGGGCGAGCGCCGCCCGGCACGACCTGCCCTGGTGGCACCTGCTGCCGTTCGTCCTGCTCACCCTCGCGCTGCTGGCCCTGCCGCTGCTGGCGCTGCTGCTGCTCGGGCACCGGGCCGCGGCGGTGCTGCCCCGGATCCAGGACTGGGCCCGGCAGCACTCCTGGGTGGTCAGCGAGATCGTGATCGGGTTCTTCGTGCTGATGACGGCGGCCGACCTGCTCCGGTGAGCGGGGCACGGCCGGCCACGCCGTGACGGTGGCCGATCTGCTCGGGTGAGCCGGCGCACAGCCGGTCACGCCCGTCGGGGCGGCGCCGTCAGCACCGTGGCCGCGCGGCGGGCGCGGGACGCCGGAGAAGGGGGAAACCATGCGGGTGCTGGTCACCGGGGCGGGCGGTCGGCTCGGGCGGGTGGTGCTGCCGCGGCTGCGCGACGAGGGCTGGAGCGTGCGGGCGACGAGCCGGCGGCCGCGTACCGATCCGTCGGCGGAGTGGGTGGTGGTCGACCTGGCCACCGGGGAAGGGCTGCCCGAGGCGGTGGCCGGCGTGGACGCCGTGCTGCACCTGGCCTCGTCGCCGAACCGGGGGCGGCAGACCCACCGGGTCGACGTGCTCGGCACCCGCCGGCTGGTCGTCGCCGCCGGTCGAGCGGGCGTACGGCACCTCGGCTACGTCTCGATCGTCGGGGTGGACCGGGTCCCTATCCCCTACTACCGGCACAAGCTCGCCGCCGAGCAGGTCGTGGCGGCCGGGCCGGTGCCCTGGACGGTGCTGCGGGCCACCCAGTTCCCCGAGTTCCTCGACGGCATGCTGCGCGGCGTGAGCCGGCTCGGCCCGGTGATCGGCGACCCGGCGGTGCTCGCCCAGCCGGTCGACCCCGGCGAGGTCGCGGGCCGGCTGGTCCAGCGGCTCACGGCCGGTCCGCTGCACGGCGTCGAGGAGCACGGCGGGCCGGAGGTGATCCGCTTCGACGAGGCGGTCCGGGCCTGGAACGCCGCCCGGCGGTCCCGCCGCCCGCTGCTGCCGGTGCGGATCCCGGGGAAGGTCGGCCGCGCCCTGCGCTCCGGCGGCCTGGTCACCGAGGCGACCCCGACGGGTGCCCGGACCTGGGCCGACCACCTGGCCGACACGTACGGGGGAACCGGCGCAAGATGAACGGCCTGCGCGTTCACGTCCGGCCTACCGTGACGCCATGTTCGCCATGGTCGCCACCGTCATCCTCTACGTCGCCGGTTTCATCTTCCTGTACGGCGTCATCCGACTCGCCATCCGCCACGCCCTGGAGGAGATGGAGGTGCGCCGGATCCAGGCCGAGCGGGCGGAGGAGTTGGCCGCCGCGCGGGACCGGACCCTGCTCCGCGAGAACGGCTTCCTCACCGGCAGCTGACCGACGTCCGACCGCCCGGTGAGCGCTCGCCGGACGGGTAGTCCCCGGGTTGGGTGACCGGTCCCCGGGACGGGCCGGGCTCCGGTGGGCGGGGCGGGCGGAGCGGTGCGAGGATCGCAGGCGTGATGGGGACGCTGAAGACCGAACCCGCCCGCACCCGGCTCGACCTGCTCGCCCCGCCGGTCGCCGCCGCCATCGGGCAGTGGCCCGCCGACGCTCCGGTGGACGTCGACGCCGTGCTGGTGGCGCCGATCGACGCCGAGCTGGCCGACACCGCCGCCTTCTGCGCGGCGTACGAGGTGGGGCTGGACGTGTCGGCCAACTGCGTGGTGGTGGCCGGCAAGCGCGAGGGGGTCGTCCGCTACGCGGCCTGCGTCGTGCTCGCCACCACCCGCGCCGACGTGAACGGGGTGGCCCGCCGGGCGCTCGACGTCCGCAAGGCCAGTTTCGCGCCGATGGCCGACGCGGTGGAGCTGACCGGCATGGAATACGGCGGCATCACCCCGATCGGCCTGCCGGAGCAGTGGCCGATCCTGGTCGACTCCCGGGTGGTCGCCACGCCGCACGTGATCATCGGGTCCGGCGTACGGCACAGCAAGATCGCGCTGCCGGGGCCGGCGCTCGGCGCGCTGCCCGGCGCCCGCGTGGTGGAGGACCTGGCCAGACCGGCCTAGCCGCTGACCGACGTCGATGCCGTTGCACGTGAAACATCGGCGTCCGGTCGGGCGGGTCGGTTCAGCCGGCGGACTCGCGGCGCTCCACCTCGGCCAACGCGGCGAGCAGCGTCTCCGGTTCCTGGGCGCCGGTGACCGCGTACTTGCCGGCCAGGACGAAGGTCGGCACGCTGGTCACCCCGATCTGGCGGGCGGCGGCCAGCTCGGCGGAGACGTTGGCCACCCGCTCGTCGGAGTCGAGGAAGCGGCGCGCCTCCGCCGCGTCCAGGCCGACCTCGCCCGCGAGCGCGGCGAGCGCGTCCCGGGAGCCGACGTCGACCCCGTGGGTGAAGTGGGCGCGGTAGAGCGCGTCGACCGTCTCGGCGGCACGGCCGCGGTCGGTGGCCCAGGAGACCAGCCGGTGCGCGTCGAAGGTGTTCGCCGCGACGGCGCGGTCGAAGTCGAGCTTCAGCCCGGCGCCCGCCGCCACCTCGGTGACGTGCCCGAACATCTGCCGGGCGCGGTCCTGCCCGCCGAACTTGGCGGCCATCGCCTCCACCAGCGGGCGCGGCTCGGGCACCGGCGACGGGTCGAGCTGGTACGGCCGGTAGCGGACGGTCACCTCGCCGTCGTACGACTCCAGGGCCTGCTCCAGCCGACGCTTGCCGATGTAGCACCAGGGGCAGACCACGTCGGCGTAGATCTCGATCTCCATGCCGGTTGACAACCCCCTGGTCAGCCGATCTGTTCCCGGACCTGCCGCTTCAGCCGGGCCAGGATCGCCGTGCCGCCGCGCACCCGCAGCGGGCTGATCGCCTGCGCCAGCCCCATCCGCTGGTAGAGGTCGTCGGGGACGGCGAGCACCTCGTCCGGGCTCGCCCCGGCCAGCCCCTCGGCGAGGATGCCGGCGAACGCCCGCGTGGTGGGCGCCTCGGGCGGACAGTCGAAGAGGGTCTCCACCGTCTTCTCCGGCGTCACGCGGGCGCGCAGGAAGAACGCCGTCTGGCACTCCGGCACCTGCTCCATGCCCTCCCGGTCGGTGGAGCCGGCGGGCAGCGGCGGGACGATGTCGGCGTACTCCAGCAGCATCTCCAGCACCACGTCGCGGGGCGCGGTGGCGAACTCGTCGACGATCTCGGACAGCCGGGCCGGCATGGAAGACATGCCTTCGAGGCTACCGCCGGTAGCGGAAGGACCCTCTCCGCTAGCGGCGGCGTGCGGAAGGGTCCTTCCTCGCGCCTCACACGGTCGGGGCCTGCTCGCTGATCTCGCTCAGCGCCGATTGGGGATCGAGCTGCATCGCGAGGTCGCCGAGGGAGACGATGCCGACCAGCTTCCGATCGGCGTCGCAGACCAGCACCCGCCGGATGCCCCGCTCCCGCATCAGGGCCGCCGCCTCGGCCGCGGTCGAGTGCTGCTCGATCATCACCACCTCCCGGGTGATGATCGAGCCGATCGTGGTGGCGGCCGGATCGCTGCGTTCGGCCACCGCCCGCACCACGATGTCCCGGTCGGTGAGCATGCCGGCGAGGGTGGCACCGTCGGTGACCACCACGTCGCCGATGTCCGCCTCCTTCATCACCCGGGCCGCCTCGTCCAGGGTGGTCTCGGCGGGCAGGTAGATGACCTGCTTCGTCATCACGTCGCTGACCCGGTAACCGGTCATGAGAGCCTCCAGAGAACACATCCGGCCGATCCGACTGCGGTACCCCGTGGCGCGCCCGCTACACGTCGCCGCGCTCGCGGTGCACCTCCGCGACGAGTCGCTCCGCCAGCCCGTCCACCGGCAGTTCGACGCGCTCGCCGGAGGCCCGGTCGCGCAGCTCGACGTACCCCTCGGCGAGGCGGCGGCCGACCACGACGGCGCGGGGGATGCCGACCAGTTCGGCGTCGGTGAACTTCACCCCGGCCGAGACGTGCGTCCGGTCGTCGACCAGCACCCGCAGGCCGGCGGCGGCGAGCCGCCCGCCGAGCTCCAGCGCCGCCTCCAACTGCGGTCCCTTCCCGGCGGCGATCAGGTGTACGTCGCACGGCGCGACCGCCGCCGGCCAGATCAGCCCCCGCTCGTCGTGGTGCTGCTCGGCGATCGCGGCCACCGCCCGGGACACCCCGATGCCGTAGCAGCCCATGGTCGGCCGGACGGGCTTGCCGGCGGGGCCGAGCACGTCGACGGCGAAGACGTCGGTGTAGCGGCGGCCGAGCTGGAAGATGTGTCCGATCTCGATGCCCCGCCGCATGGTCAGCTCACCGGTGCCGCAGGCCGGGCAGGGGTCGCCGGCCCGCACCTCGGCCGCCTCGATCGTGCCGTCCGGGACGAAGTCCCGGCCGCAGACCACCCCGGTCGCGTGCCGGCCCGGCTCGTTCGCGCCGGTCAGCCAGGCGGTGCCCGGCACCACCCGCGGGTCGACCAGGTAGCGGATGCCGAGCTTCGCCATCACCTGCGGGCCGATGTAGCCGCGGACCAGCTCGGGGTGGGCGTCCCAGCCGTCGAAGATGTCCACGGTGGCCGGTGCGACCGCCGCGCCGAGCCGCTTCAGGTCCACCTCGCGGTCGCCGGGCAGCCCCACCACCAGCAGCTCGGCCTCCTCCGCGCCGGGCCGGCGCAGGCGGAGCACCACGTTCTTCAGGGTGGCCGCGGCGGTCCAGTCGTCCCGGCCGCCCAGCCGGCGGGTGTTGGCCAACTCGACGAGGCTGGCGATGGTCGGGGTCTCGGGGGTGTCGTGCACCTGGGCCGCCGGCTGCGCGTCCGGGTCGCCGGCCGGCGGGGCGGGCGTGGTCACCGCCTCGGTGTTCGCGGCGTAGTCGCAGGCGGTGCAGCCGACGAAGGTGTCCTCGCCGACCGGCGTCGCCGCCAGGAACTCCTCCGACGCCGAACCGCCCATCGCCCCCGACGTCGCGTGCACGATCGTGTGCTCCAGCCCGAGCCGGTCGAAGATCCGCCGGTACGCGCCCCGGTGCCGGTCGTACGCCGCCGCCAGCCCCGCGTCGTCGAGGTCGAACGAGTAGGCGTCCTTCATCAGGAACTCGCGCCCACGCAGCAGGCCGGCCCGGGGCCGGGCCTCGTCCCGGAACTTCGTCTGGATCTGGAAGAGCGTCACCGGGAAGTCCCGGTACGAGGTGAACAGGTCCTTGACCAGCAGCGCGGCCAGCTCCTCGTGGGTGGGCGCGAGCAGGTGCTCGGCGCCGCGCCGGTCGGCGAAGGTGAAGATGTCGTCGCCGTACTCCGTCCACCGGCCGCTCGTGCGGTACGGCTCCGCCGGCAGCAGCGCCGGGAAGTGCACCTCCTGGTCGCCGATCGCCGTCATCTCCTGCCGGACCACCTCGGTGACCCGGTCCAGCACCAGCTTGCCCAGCGGCAGCCACGTGTAGCCGCCCGGTGCGGCGCGACGGATGTAGCCGGCCCGCAGCAGGAGCCGGTGGCTCGGCACCTCCGCGTCGGCCGGGTCCTCGCGCAGGGTCCGGAGCAGCAGGGTCGACATGCGTAGCAGCATTGGCGCAGCGTACGGCGGGGGTGCTGGACGGGCGATCGGATTTGGCCGGCTCGCCGGCCGTTCCGCATGCTGATCGGGGCGATCGGCGTCGGCGATCTGAGGGTGCCCGAGCCGCAGCGGAGTGGTTGCGCTACGTCGGTCAGCGCCGCTTGGCGAGGTCGACGAACGACTGCCACGCCTCGGGTGGTGGGGCCCTACCGTCGGCCCCTGGTCGAGCCGGCGGACCCACCGTCCTGACGCCGTCGATGACCTCCGCCACGTTTGTCGGGCAGGCGGCCCCGGTCGCGGCGGAAGCGGTGACAGACTGTCCGGCGCTACGGTTCGCCGGAGGTTCGGAGGGTCACCAGTGCGCTGGCGCAGCTTCGTGGCGGTGGGAGACAGCTTCACCGAGGGCATGGACGACGCGTACCCGGACGGCACGTACCGGGGCTGGGCGGACCTCGTGGCCACCCGGCTCGCCGCCGAGGCCGGCCCCGACTTCCGGTACGCGAACCTGGCCATCCGGGGCCGGCTCTTCCCGAACGTGGTGGCCGAGCAGGTGCCGGCGGCGCTCGCGATGAAGCCCGACCTGATCAGCTTCGCCGCCGGCGGCAACGACGTGCTGCGCCGCACCTTCGACCCGGACGCGCTGGTGGCCCGCTTCGACGACGTGGTGCGGGACCTGCGCTCCGGCGGCGCCGACGTGGTCCTCTTCCGGTTCGCCGACGTGATGGCCCGGTTGCCCGGTCAGCGGCTCGTCGCGCCCCGGGTGCAGCTGCTCAACCGGGCCGTCGGCGAGACGGCCGAGCGGCACGGCGCGATCCTGGTCGACCTGTACGCCGACGACACCTACCTGAACCCGATGCTGTGGAGCACCGACCGGCTGCACCTCTCGGCGGCCGGGCACCGCCGGGTCGCCGGGCAGGTGCTGACCGCGCTCGGCGTGGGCTGCGACGAGGAGTGGCTGATGGTGCCGCCGCACCCGGCGCCGACGCCCTGGCTGGCCGCCCGGGCCGCCGACCTGCGCTGGGCCGGGCAGCACCTGGCGCCGTGGATCAAGCGCCGGCTCACCGGCCGCTCGTCCGGCGACACGGTCACCGCGAAGCGGCCGTCGCTCGGCCCGGTCACGGACTGAGCCGTGCTCACCCTGCACACCGCGCCGCTGCTGCGGACCGCTCCGGACGCCCCGCCGACCGCCGGGGCCGCCGTCGCGGTCCGGGACGACCGGATCGTCGCGGTCGGGCCGCTGGCCGAGCTGACCGGGACGTACGCCGGGGCCCGGGTCCGCCGCTGGCCGGGCACGCTCGGGCCGGGGCTGCTGCACGACGCCCCGCTGCCGGCCGCCGACACCCCGCGCGAGCGGGTGCACGCGCTGCTGCGTCGGGGAGTGACCGCGGTGCTGGCGCGACAGGTGGCCGATCCCGCGCTGCGGGCCGCCGTGGACCGGGGCGACCTGCGGGTGCTGCCCGCCGCCGTGCCGCCGGTGCTGGTGCCGGGGGGTCGCGCGGACCTGGCCGTGTTCGACGCCGCCGGCGCCTGCCTGGTGACCGTGGTCGCCGGTCGGATCGCCCACCGCCGCGCCTGACCGCCACCCCGCATCGCCGCCCCGCACCCGTGGCCACCTCCCGAGCGTCGGCACCAGCGTGTCCGGCGACCCGGTTGCCGATGGCGGGCCGCCGGACCGCGATCCGGCGTACCTTGGGGATCATGCCTGTGCCGAGCGATCCCGATCCCCGACTCCAGTCGTACGCGGACCCGCGGCGGCTCGTCACCACCCAGTGGCTGGCCGATCACCTGGGCGACGCGGGCCTCGTCGTCATCGAGTGCGACGAGGACGTGCTGCTCTACGACACCGGCCACATCCCGGGCGCCGTCAAGGTGGACTGGCACACCGAGCTGAACGACCAGGTGACCCGGGACTACCTCGACGCGAAAAGTTTCGCCGAGCTGTGCGCCGCCAAGGGCATCGGCCGGGACGACACGGTCGTCTTCTACGGCGACAACTTCAACTGGTGGGCCGCGTACGCCCTCTGGGTGTTCTCGCTCTTCGGCCACCCGGACGTGCGGCTGCTCGACGGCGGGCGGCAGAAGTGGGTCGCCGAGGGCCGGGAGTTGACCCGGGACAAGCCGTCCCGGCCGCGCGCCGACTACCCGGTGCCGCAGCGCAACGACGCGCCGGTGCGGGCGTACCGGGAGCAGGTGATGGCGCACGTCGCGGCGGGTCGCCCGCTGGTCGACGTCCGGTCGCCGGGCGAGTACACCGGCGAGATGCTGCACATGCCGGACTACCCGCAGGAGGGCGCGCTGCGCGGCGGGCACATCCCGGGCGCGGTGAACAAGCCGTGGAAGTCCGCCGCGAACGACGACGGCACGTTCAAGTCGCCCGACGAGCTGCGGGCGATCTACGCCGACCAGCTCGGGCTCGCCCCGGACGACGACATCGTGGCCTACTGCCGGATCGGCGAGCGGTCGAGCCACACCTGGTTCGTGCTGCGGCACCTGCTGGGCTACCCGCAGGTGCGCAACTACGACGGCTCGTGGACCGAGTGGGGCAACCTGGTCCGGGCCCCCGTCGTGAAGGGCGACCAGCCCGGCGGCCTGCCGAGCTGACGCGCCGGCCGGTCCGGCGCGCTCAGCCGGCGGCGAGGGAGACCGCGCCGTACAGGTTCCGCGTCACGCCGGTGATCTCGACGGTGCCCGGCCGCCAGCGCAGCAGCCCGCCGGGGCTGTGCCGGAGCAGCACCGCGCCGTCGCGGTCCCAGCCGAGCACCTCGCAGCAGCCCTTCCAACGGTCCCGGCCCAGGACGAGCAGGTGGGTCACCACGCCGGTCCGGGCGTTCAGCACCGCGACCCCCTCCAGCGAGCCCATGTTGCCGGTGGTGATCCAGCCGGCCCGGGCCACCAGGTCGCCGCGCTGCCAGCCGCGCCCGTAGAACTCCTCGACCAGGTTGCCGGGGGGCAGCGCGCGGAAGTCGACCGGGCCGCTGCCCCGGTGCGTGCCGCCGCCCGGGTGCGTGCCGTCGCCCCACTCGATCCGCGTCAGGCCCGGCGGCGTACCGCCCAGCTCGAGCAGGACGTTCGGCCGGTCGCCCCGACCGGGGTCGGCCGGGTCGCGCAGGTCGGGGGCGGCCGGGTCGGGCGTCACCACGTTCCAGGGCGACACCGGCAGCTTCCGGGCGGCACCCGTGCGCGGGTCCACTTCGTACGTCGTGGCGTCGTCGCCGACGAGCAGCCGGTCGCCGGACCAGAGGACGTGCTCCAGGTAGCCCTTGAGCGGGAATCGGCGGACCGCCGCGGTGGTCAGGTCGACCACGATCACCTCGTCGGTCTGGGCGAAGGCGGCCGTCCGCCCGTCCCGGGAGAGGCTGCCGGTCTTCAGCGGCACCGCCTCGTTGCCATCGGCGTCGCGGGTCCGGGCCGGGGTGACCACGTCGAGGTCGCGGACGATGCCGTCGTCGCCGAGCACCCGGATCCGCCCCTCGGTGCCGGTCTGCGGGTCGACCGGCTGGTGCAGCGCCAGCGCCCGGCGGACCGGCTTGGCCGATAGCGTCGCGCCGACCGGGTCACCGAGCCGGCCCAGCGGATCACCGGGGTAGCTCAGCTCTGCCGGCGGCGTCTGCACGGGCGCGGGGTGCCGGGTCGGGCTCGGTGTCGCGCTGGTGGCCGGTGGCGGCGGGTCGGCGGGACGCAGTGCGATTGCCGTACCGCCGGCGAGCAGCGCGACCGCGAGCGCACCGGCACCGGCGACGCGGCGGGTACGCCGGACCCGCCGGGCCCGTTCCCAGCCCGCCGTCGCCGGCTGTGCCGGCCGGACGTCCTCGGCGGCCAGGGTCAGCAGTCGGGTCAGTTCCTCTTCCTTCACGACTTCACCTCCATCCCGCTCGCCAGGCCGTCGTCGCGGCCCAGTTCCGGCGCGACCTCGCGGAGCCGGCGCAGCGCCGCGTGGCACTGGCTCTTCACGGTGCCGACGGTGACGCCGAGGGCCTCGGCGGTGGCCGCCTCGGTGAGGTCCTCGAAGTAGCGCAGCACCAGCACCGCCCGCTGCCGGGGCGGCAGGTGGTCGAGCGCGTCGCGCAGCGCGAGCCGCAGCGCCCCGTCGCCCTCCTGCGCCGCCCGTTCCGGCGGGTACGCGCTCAGCCACTCCCGTCGGCGGCGCCGCCACCAGGAGACGGCGTCGCGGTAGAGGATGGCCCGCACGTACGCGGCCGGGTCGCCGTGCCGCACGGTGGGCCAGCGCAGGGCGAGCTTGAGCAGCGCGTCCTGGAGCAGGTCCTCGGCCTGGTGCCGGTTGCCGCAGACCAGGTAGGCCGCGCGCAGCAGCCGGTGCTGGTGGCACTCGACGAAGGTGACGTAGCCGTCCCGCCCGTCGTCGGTCGTCGCCGGTCCCATCCGCCCTCCCTTCGGCCGGCCGTCGCGTGAGGCGTCACCTGGCAGACGCACGGGGACCGGAAAAGGTTGGGCGGTCCCGGCACCGAATCGTGATGCGCCCTCCGGCCCGCACCAGCGGGAGCGGAGGCCCGGCTAGGCTGCGCCGATGGCGCAGGTGTGGCGGGACTGGGGCGGCGTCCTGCTCGCCGTGCTCGCCGGGCTGCCCCTGCTGGTCCTGGCCACCGCCGTGCTCGCCCGCCGCCGGCGGGACGCCGCGACCGCGCGGGAGGCGTGGCGGCGCAGCGTCGCCGAGGTGGGCGCGGTGGCCGGCACCCTGCCCTGGGTGTGGATGATCCTCACCCCGCGCGACGCGCCCCGCCAGGTCGACGCGGTGCCGCTGCGGGACCTGGTCGACCTGCTGACCGGGCCGCCGGCGACCGCCGTGGTCCAGGTGGTCGGCAACCTGCTGGTCTTTGCCGCCCTGGGCTTCTTCGCTCCGGTACGCCTGGTCGCGCTGGCCGGCGTCGGCCGGCTGTTCCTGCTCGGCGCGGCCGGCTCCGTGCTGGTCGAGTCGTTGCAGTACGCGCTCGACCTCGGCCGGGTCTCCTCGGTCGACGACGTGCTGCTCAACGCGACGGGTGCCGCCCTGGCTGGCCTGCTGTCCCGGCGGTGGTGGGCGGGGCGGCGGCCGGCACCGGCGCGGCCGGTCGCAGCACCCGCCACGCCGCGAGGGTGACCAGCACGAAGACCCCGGCCACCGCCGCCGCCACCGGCCCGACCCCGTACGCCGCACCGGCCAGCCCGGCGAGCGCCGCCCCCACCGGTGCGGTGAGCAGGCCGACCATCCGCTGGGCGGAACCCACCCGGCCGAGCAGGTGGGCCGGCACGTGGCCCTGCCCGTACGCGGCCCAGAGGCTGTTCCACACCGTGGTGCCGGCCGCGAAGACGGCCAGCGCCAGCCCGCCGGGCAGCGGGTGCCGGGCCAGCGCGAACCCGGTCAGCGCGACGGCCTGGGCGGCGAGCACGGCGCGGAGCGCGGGCACCGTGCCGAGTCGGGCGGCCAGCCTGCCCGCCCCCAGCCCCCCGGCGAGCCCGCCGAGGACGGCCGCCGCGGCGAACAGCCCGTACCCGGCGGGCGGCACCCGCAGCACGTCGAGCGCGTAGAGCACCAGCACCGCCAGCAACCCGCTGATCGCCAGGTTGCTCCCGGCGGTCAGCACGGTGATCCGCCACAGCAGCACATCCCCGCGCACCCACCGCACACCCTCGAAGACCTCCCGCCACACCGCCCCCTTCCTCCCGCCGCGCCCCCGCCCCCGCCCGCTCTCCGCGATCTTGCGGTTGTGGTCGTCGCTCTGCGGCGCGTTGGCGGGTCTGTCCGAAAAACGCGGAGAGTGGGGGCGGCTCGGGCGCAGGGCGAGGGTGAGGAGGGCGGCGGCGGCGAAGGTGAGGGCGTCGAGGGCGAACGGCAGGGGCGCGGCGAGGGCGAAGAGCACGCCGGCGGCGGGGGCGCCGAGGAAACCCCCGGCCACCGCCGTGCCGGCCTGGAGGCGGCCGTTTGCGTGGGACAGGGCGGCTGGCGGCACCACCGACGGCAGCATCGCGAACGCGGCCGCGTCGAACAGGGTGCCGAGCGCGGCGAGCAGGAACGCCGCCGCCACCAGCGCCGCGACGCCGGCCCGGTCGAGGGCCACCGCGACCGCCAGCCCGCCCACCACGGCGGCGCGCAGCCCGTCCACCGCCGCCATCGTGCGGCGGCGGTCCCAGCGGTCCGCGTACACGCCGCCGAGCAGGCCGAACAGCAGCGGCGGGAGCTGCCCGGCCACGGTCACCGCCGCGATCACCCGGGGATCGCGGGTCAGCGTCGCGGCCAGCAGCGCCAGTGCCGGCGTACGCAGGGCGTCGCCGAGGCGCGAGGACACGGCGGCGGACCAGAGCAGCCGGTAGTCGCGGCCGAGCGGGGATGCGGTCATGACGGCGAGCCTCGGGGGTCGACCGGGTCGAGGGTCAAGCCGCGGGGAAAGGGGGGACGCGCGTGTCGGTGATCATCGGTACGGTGGGCGCCGGCATCGGATCCGGGGAGCACTCCAGCGTGGACCACACCTTCCAGGTCGACCTCCGTGGCGTGGTCGACCTGCTCAGTCACCATCTCTACGGCAGCCCGCGGGTGTACGTCCGCGAGCTCCTGCAGAACGCCGTCGACGCGATCACCGCGCGCCGCGCGACCGACCCCGACGCGCCCGCGCTGGTGCGCGTCGAGCCACCGGAGCTGACCGGCGACGGCACGCTGCGGGTGCACGACACCGGCATCGGCCTCACCGAGGCGCAGGTGCACGAGCTGCTCGCCACCATCGGCCGCAGCTCCAAGCGCGACGAGCTGGGCTTCTCCCGGCACGAGTTCCTCGGCCAGTTCGGCATCGGCCTGCTCTCCTGCTTCCTGGTGGCCGACGAGATCCGGGTGGTCACCCGGCACGGCGACCACCCGACGGTGCACTGGACGGGTCACTCCGACGGCCGGTACGCCGTTGAGCTGGCCGCGCCCGGCGCCGGGCGGGCCGAGCCGGGCACCACGGTGACGCTGGTGCCGCGCCGGGACGCCGACCAGTGGTTCGGCACCCCGACGGTGGTCGACCTGGCCCGGCTCTTCGGCTCGCTGCTGCCGGTCACCGTCCGGGTCGGCGACGTGGTGACCACCGCCGGCCCGCCGCCCTGGCCGGCCACCCCGGGCGCGCCGGTCGACCGGGCCGCGCTGGTCCGCCACGCCCGGGAGACGCTCGGCTTCGACCCCTTCGACGTGTTGCCGCTGTCGGTGCCGGAGGCCGGCCTGACCGGGGCGGCCTTCATCCTGCCGAACCCGGTGAACCCGGCGTCCCGGGCCGGCCACAAGGTCTACCTCAAGCGGATGCTGCTCACCGAGCACGCCGACGGGCTGCTGCCGGACTGGGCCTTCTTCGCGCACTGCGTGGTGGACGCCAGCGAGCTGCGGCCGACGGCCAGCCGGGAGGCGCTCTACGAGGACGGCCTGCTCGCGGCCACCCGGGAGGCCCTCGGCGACCAGGTGCGCGGGTGGCTGGTCCGGCTCGCCAAGCACGACCCGCGGCGGCTCGCCGAGTTCCTCCAGGTGCACCACCTCGGGGTGAAGGCGCTCGCCCTGCACGACGACGAGATGCTCCGCCTGGTCGACCAGTGGTGGCCGATGGACACCAACGTCGGCACGCTCACCCTGGCCGAGTTCCGGCAGCGGCACGGGGTGGTCCGCTACGCGGCCAGCCTGGACGAGTTCCGCCAGCTCGCCGCCGTCGCCGCCGCGCAGGACCTGGCGGTGGTGAACGCCGGATACACCTACGACACGGAGCTGATCGAGCGGCTGCCCACGGTGGACCGTTCCGTGCTGATCGAGCGGCTGGAGCCCAGCGACCTGACCACGCGCTTCGACAGCCTCGACCCGCAGGTCGAGCTGGCCCTGCGGCCGTTCCTCACGGGCGCCCAGCGGGCCCTGGAACGGCTCGGCTGCGAGGTGGTGGTCCGGGCGTACGACCCGGTCTCGCTGCCGGCGCTCTACCTGGTGAGCCGGTCGGCGGCGTTCAACGACCAACTCGCGGCGACCCGGGACCGGGCGGACGAGCTGTGGGGCGGCGTGCTCGACGCGCTCGCCGCCTCCGCGCCGCCGGACCGGCCACAACTGGTGCTCAACCACCGCAACCCGCTGGTCCGCCGGGTCACCACGTTGACCGACCCGGAGCTGGCCGGGCTGGCCGTGGAGGCGCTCTACGGGCAGGCGCTGCTGCTCGGGCACCATCCGATCCGCGCGGCCGACGCCGCGCTGCTGAACAGTTCCTTCCTCGGCCTGCTCGGCCGGGCCGTGCCGGGACAGGAGTGAGTGTGAGCACCGAAGACGAGGACCTGTGGCGGGTGCTCCGCGAGGTCGGCAACATGCCGTACGGCGCGGGGCAGATCGCCGCCATCGAGCAGCTGCTGCGCCGGGTGGACGCCGGCGACGACCGGGAGTTGGCCTTCGTGACCCGGATGCAGGCCACCACCGCGTACGTCTACGGCGGTGAGCCGGCCAAGTCCTTCGTCACCTTCTCGTGGTGTCTGGCCGAGTTCGACCGCGACCCGCAGCCCTACCACCCGCGCTACGCCCACCAGCTGCTCTGGCACGTCAAGTACATGGTCACCGGCCTGCTCCGGTTCCCCGAGGTGCCGCTGGACCGCACGTACGCGGTGCTCGACGACATGGAGCGCCGCTACCGGGAAGGCGGCCACAGCCTCCAGGCCGTCCACAAGCACCGGTTCCTGGTGGCGGACCACCTGGGCGACGCCGACGCGGCCGCGCACTGGTACCGGCTCTGGCAGACCACCCCCCGCGACGAGCTGTCCGACTGCGCCGGCTGCGACCCGACCACCCAGGTGCAGTACCTCGCCGACACCGGCCGGCACGCCGAGGCGGTCGCGCTGGCGGAGCCGGTCCTCGCCGGCCGGCTGAGCTGCACCGAGCAGCCGCAGGCCATCCTCACCGCGCTGCTGGTGCCGTACCTGCGCACGGAGCGCGGGGAGGAGGCGCGCGACGCCCACCGGGAGGCGTACCGCCGGCTGCGGGGCAACCTCTCGGACCTGTGGGACATCGGCAACCACGTCGAGTTCTGCACGCTGACCGGGAACGACGCCCGCGCGGTGGAGATCGTCGAGCGGCACCTGGACTGGCTGGACCGGGCTCCCTCGCCGGCCGCCGCCATGCACTTCGCCGCGGCCGGTGCCGCCGCGCTGCGCCGGGCCGGCGAGCTGACCGTCTACCGGCGGGCGGCCGGCGACCGCCCGGCCGGGGAGATCACGGCGTCCGCGCTCGCCGCCGAGCTGACCGGCACCGCGACCGCGCTGGCCGCCCGGTTCGACGCCCGCAACGGCACCTCGTACCAGTCCGAGTGGGTGGCCCGTCGGCTCGCCGCCGAGCCGACGGGTGCGCACCTGCCGCTCTCGGCCAGCCTGCGCCGTCGGCCGGCCCGGCCGGCGACGGCCGGTCCGGCCGGCGCGGCCGACCGCGCCCCGGCACCGGGTGCCGCAGGCCCCGCCAGCGTCCCGGTGCCGGCCGACGCCGGCGCCGACGAGCTGCTCGACTTCGCCGAGGAGCGGCTGCGCCGCCACGACCGCGCGGCGTTCCGGGCCGCGCTGGCCGCCTGGGACGACCGGTTCGGCGCCGGGGAACTCCCGGCGGGGACGGCGGCCCACCGGTTGGAGTTGCGTGCCGCCGAGCTGGGCGACGAGGACGCGCCGGCCACGGTCGAGGCCCACCGGGCGGCGATCGCGGCGTACCGGGAGCTGGGTGACGAGGTTCGGGCGCAGGTCGTCGCCGGGCGGCTCGGCGTGCTGCTGGCCATGGCCGACGAGAGCGCGGACGAGGGGCTGGAGCTGGTCCGGGCGTCCGCCGACGCGCTGGACCGGCGGGGCGACGACCGGCAGCGGGTCGCCGGGCTGGACCGGGTCGCGCTGGCGCTCATGCACCGGGAGCGCTGGGCGGAGGCGCTCGACGCCCTCGACCGGGTGCCGGCCGAGGCGGGCGGCGACCCGTGGCTGGCCGCCCGGATCGCGCTGCACCGGGCCCACACGCTCGAACAGCTCGGCCGGGAGGCGGACGCCCGGGCCGCCGCCCACCGGGCCCGTGACCTCGGCCGGGACCTCGGTCTCGGCGACGTCGTCACCGCCGCCTGCCTGGCGTACGCCCGGACGGCCGACGACCCGGCCGAGGCGGTCGACGCCTGCGACGAGGCGCTGCGGGTGGCGCCGACGGAGGCGTGGCTGCCGGTCCGGGTCGCCCGGGCGCGGGCGCTGATGACCGTCGGCCGGGCCGCCGACGCGGTGGACGACTTCGCCGAGGCGGTGACCCTCTGCGTCGAGCGGGGCGCGGAGGGGGACGCCTTCCTGCGCTGGGAGCTGGCGAACGCGTACCGGGTCGCGGGCCGGTTGGGCGAGGCGGCCGAGGTCGCGGAGGAGGCGGTGCTCGGGCTCGACCGGCTCGGCGCGCAGGCCGAGGCGGACCGGTGCCGGCACCTGCTGGCCGGCGTCTACGAGGGGCTGGGCGAGATCGACCCGGCGCTCGCCCTGCTCGACCAGCTCGCCGAGAACCTGGACGGACCGGACAACCTCCCGCACCGGGCGCAGGTGCTGGAGGAGGCCGGCGGAATCCTCTACGGCGCCGACCGGGACGCGCTGGCGGCGGGGCGGTTCGCGGCGGCGGCGACCGCGTACCGGCAGGCCGACCTGCCGCTCGACGAGCTCCGGACCCGCCGCCGGCAGGCGTACGCGGAGTTCTGGGCGGGCGACGAGGCGACGGCCCTGCGCACCGTCGAGCTGCTGGACACGCTGGCGGCGGGGCTGGCCGGCCAGCCCGACGAGCCGCCGCCGGTGACGTACGAGCTGGCCCTGGCGGCCGAGGTCGGGGCGCGGGTGCTGACCGTGGAGGGACGGGAGGCCGAGGCGTACGACCGGCTGGTCGGGGTGCCCGCCCGGCTCCGGTCGATCGAGGCGTTCGGCGAGGCCGCGCAGGTGGAGATCTTCACCGGCGAGCTGCTGCTGCGGCTGGAACGGCCGGCCGAGGCGGAGCGGCTGCTGCGCGAGGTGCTCGGCGGCCTGCCGGCCGGATCCCGCCCGGTGCAGCAGGCCGCCTGGCTGCTGGCCCGGGCGTTGGACCTGCTGGACCGCCCGGCCGAGGCCGCCGCCCTGCGGGCCGAGTACGACCTCGACCCCGAGCACTGATGGTCGCGCCGTCCGGGCCGGGTTTCCCCAGGTGCCCGGCCCGGACGGAGGCGACCGGTGGGTAACCGAGCCTCCACGTCGCCCGCGACTCGGTCTACGCTTGCCCGGTGACGGTCGAGCAGCAGGCACGCAGGGCGAGCGGCACCGCGGGGTCGGGCCGGCGTCGGTCCCGCAAGGACGAGATCCTGGAGATCGCGGTCGGCCTCTTCGCCTCCCGTGGTTACCACGGCGTCTCGATGGACGACATCGGCGCGGCTGCGGGGGTCACCGGCCCGGCGCTCTACCACCACTTCGCCGGCAAGGAGGCGATGCTGGTCGCCGCGCTGATCCCGGTCAGCGAGGAGCTGCTCGCCGGCGGTCAGCAACGCTCCGCCGGCCACCCCGACGACCCGCGCGGCGCGCTGGAGTCGCTGATCGACTTCCACGTCGAGTTCGCGCTGGCGAACCCGGCGGTGATCGCCCTGCACCTGCACGAGCTGGACCGTCTCCCCGACGAGCCCCGCCGCCGGATCCGCCGGCTCCAGCGGCTCTACGTCGAGCAGTGGGTGACCGTGCTGACCGCGCTGCACCCAGGCATGCCCGACGGCGAGGCGCGGGTGCTGGCCCACGCCGCGTTCGGCCTGATGAACTCGACGCCGTTCCTCGGCGGCGAGGTGGACCGGCGTCGCCGGGCCGAGCTGCTGCGCGCGGCCACCCTGGCCGCCCTGCTGGCCCACCTCGAACGGTGACCCCGGGCGTCCCGGGGGCGACTCGTCAGTAACCGGGCGGCCGTGGTTACCTGGCACCCGTCCCGATCCCGGATGCTGGGAGGAAAAATGATCGAGTCGCTGCTGGTCGCCAACCGGGGCGAGATCGCCCGCCGGATCATCCGTACCGCCAGGCGGCTCGGCGTCCGCGCGATCGCGGTGCACTCCGAGGCCGACGCCGGCCTGCCGTTCGTGGCCGAGGCCGACGAGGCGGTGTGCGTGGGCCCGGCGAACCCGGCCCAGAGCTACCGCAACGTCGAGGCCATCCTCGCCGCCGCCAAGTCGACCGGCGCGCAGGCCATCCACCCCGGCTACGGCTTCCTGTCGGAGAACGCGGACTTCGCCCGTACGGTCGAGTCGAGCGGGCTGATCTGGGTCGGGCCCGGCGCGGACGCGATCACCGCGATGGGCGACAAGATCAACGCCCGGAACCTGATGGCGGCGGCCGGGGTGCCGGTGGCGCCCGGCACCACCGACCCGGCGGCCGACCTGGACGCGGCCGTGGCCGCGGCGGCGGAGATCGGCTACCCGGTGATGGTCAAGGCCGCGGCCGGCGGCGGCGGCATGGGCATGGGCGTGGCGAACGACGAGGCCGCGCTCCGCACGGAGTACGACAAGGTGCGCGCGTTCGCCGAGCGGATGTTCGGCGACGGCTCGGTGCTGATCGAGCGCTACTTCCCCCGGGTACGCCACGTCGAGGTGCAGATCCTCGGCCTGGCCGACGGCCGGGTGGTGGCCCTCGGCGAGCGGGAGTGCTCGGTGCAGCGGCGCAACCAGAAGCTGGTCGAGGAGTCGCCGTCGCCGGCGGTCTCGCCCGAGCTGCGGGAGCGCTTCCTGGCCGCCGCCGTGCGCGCCGGCGAGGCGGTCGGCTACCGCAACGCGGGCACGGTGGAGTGCCTGCTGGTCCCGCGTGAGCGGGACCTCAAGGGCGACGGCCCCGCGTCCGAGGAGTTCTTCTTCCTGGAGATGAACACCCGGCTCCAGGTCGAACACCCGGTCACCGAGCTGGTCTACGGCGTCGATCTGGTCGAGGAGCAGTTGCGGGTGGCCGCCGGCCTGGCGCCGACCTTCGACCCGGACGCGCTCGCCCCGCGCGGGCACGCCATCGAGCTGCGGATCAACGCCGAGGACCCGAAGCGGTTCCTGCCCGGCCCGGGCGCGATCACGGCCTGGACGGAGCCGGCCGGCGAGGGCGTCCGCGTCGACTCGGGCTACGTCGCCGGCAACACGGTCACCCCGTTCTACGACAGCCTGATGGCGAAGCTGATCGTCAGCGGGAAGGACCGCGCGGAGGCGATCGCCCGCGCCCGCGCCGCGGTGGCCGGCTTCGAGCTGACCGGCCCGAAGTGCAACCTTCCGTTCTTCGCCGAGCTGTTGGAGAACGAGGAGTTCCTCTCGGGCGACTACGACACCGGCATCGTCTCCCGCATGCGCTGACCGCGCCCGGCGCCGGGGAATCCGGTCGATCGTGAGGTTGGTGGTGCGTCCCTCCCGGATCGCACCGCCAACCTCATGATCGTGCTGATCGTGCTGCGTCAGGGGCCGGCCAGAGCCGTGGTGGGTGGGAGCCGACTGGCGCGGACCGCCGGGTAGAGACCGGCGGCCGTACCGACCAGCACCGTCGCGCCCAGGCCGCCGGCCATCGCCCAGGCCGGCACCACCGTGGGCCACTGCCGGCTGTACGCGTACAGCGCGGTGATCCCCGCCCCGAGCAGGGTGCCGCCGATCCCACCGAGGACGGAGAGCAGCAGCGCCTCGGCGAGGAACTGGACGCGGATCTGGCCCCGGGTGGCGCCCAGTGCCCGCCGTAGCCCCACCTCCGCCCGGCGTTGCAGAACGGAGATGACCATCGTGTTGGCGATCCCGACGCCGCCGACCAGGAGCGCGACGGCACCCAGCCCGAGCAGCAGCCCGTTCAGCGCGGTGTCGGTGGCCTGCCGGGCGGCCAGCGCGTCCGAGGGGCGGGACACGACCACCTCATCCGGTGCCGGCGGGTTCGCGGTCCGTCCCAGCACCGCGCGCACCGCCGCGACCTGGCTCTCCGTGGTGCGGACGTAGACCCGGGTCGGCCGGCCGTCGAACTGGAGGTAGGACCTCGCCGCCGGCCAGCCCACCAATGCGGCCGAGTCCAGTTCCTCGGCCAGCGGCACGGGCGCGAGCACGCCGACCACGGTGAACCACTCGCCGCCCAGCCACACTCGGAGCCCGACCCTCGGCACGTCGAGCCGCCGCGCCGCGGTGGCGCCCAGGACGACCGTCGGGTACTCCGCGGTCGCGGCGGTGAACCAGGAACCGGAGCTGACGGTCGCGCCGACCGTGTCGAGCAGTTCCGGCTGCGCGGCGAACACCGCGATGCTGCCCGTCTGGCCGGGCGGTACCCGGTCGGTGCGGTAGACGGCCCGGTCGACGGCACCGGTCGCGCCGACCGACTCGACCGGTCCGATCCGGGCGATCATGCCCACCGAATGCTCGGGCAGGACGGCCTTCTCCCCGGCCCGGGTCTTCCCCGGCGTCACGGTGAGCAGGTTGGTGCCGAGCCGGTCCAGGGTCCGGTCCAGCTCGGCCCGGCTGGAGGTGGAGATGCCCACCACGGCCAGCATCGCGGCGATGCCGATGGCGATGCCCAGGGCGGTGAGCGCGACCCGCAGCGGGTGGGTCCGAAGCCCGACGGAGCCCACCCGCGCGATGTCGGCCGGGGAGAGCCGACGCGGCCGCAGTTTCCCGGGCCCACCCGCACCGGCGGCCGGCAGGCTGGTGCCGTGCGCCCCGGGGCCGGCGCGCCCGGTCACGCCGGCACCGCCGGTGTCCGGCCCGAATCGTGCACGACCCGACCGTCCCGCAGCACGACCCGGCGCGGCAGGTCGGCGGCGACCTGCTGGTCGTGGGTGATGACCACGACGGTGGTGCCCTGCTCGTGCAGGCCGCGCAGCAGCGCCAGCACGGATGTGCCGGAGGCGGAATCGAGGTTGCCGGTCGGCTCGTCGGCGAGCAGCACCGCCGGTTCGCCGACCACCGCCCGGGCGACGGCCACCCGCTGCCGCTCACCCCCGGACAGCTCGTGCGGCCGGTGGTCGAGCCGGTGGCCGAGACCGACCCGGCGCAACGCGGCCTCGGCCCGCCGCCGCCGCTGCCGCAGCGGTACGCCCGCGTAGAGCAACCCGTCGGCCACGTTGTCCAGCACCGGCATCCCGGCGGCCAGGTGGAACTGCTGGAAGACGAACCCGATCCGGGTGCCGCGCAGCGCGGACAGTTCCCGGTCGGTGAGGGCCGAGACGTCGTGCCGGTCGATCCGCACCGAGCCGGACGACGGTCGGTCCAGCGTGCCGATCAGGTGCAGCATGGTCGACTTGCCCGAGCCGGACGGACCGACGACGGCGACCATTTCGCCGTACCCGATGCGCAGGTCGACCTCGCGCAGCGCGGTCACCCCGTCCGGATAGGTCCGGGAGACACCCGCCAGCTCGATGACGTACCCGCTCATCCCGGCACCCCCACCAGCAGCCCTTCGGCCAGGCCATCGCCCTGCACCTCGACCCGTCCCTCGGCGAACAGCCCCGCCTGCACCGGCAGGATCCGGGTGCCACCGGGCCCGGTGACCTCGACGCCGTAGCCGCCCTCGGCGAGGGCGAGCAGCGCGTCGACCGGAACGGTGAGCACCTTCTCGCGCTGTTGCGCGACGTACCGGACGTCGACCGGTGTGTCGGTCAGCCCGCCCAGCGCCCGCTGGTCGGCGACGGCGATGGTGACCTGGACGGTGGCCGAGCCGGTGCCGGGCCGCTCCGGATCGGCCGGCCCCTGACCGCCGGCGGGCGCGGTCGGCGGGGCCACCGTCCCGACCTTCCCGGCGATCGAGACGCCGGTCGGCAGGGTCACGGTGACCCTGGTGCCCTTCTTCGCCCAGGCCGCCTCGCCGGTGCCCGCGGACACCGTCACCACCCGGGTGCTGCCGGTGTACGCCAACACGGTGCCGGTCGCGCTCGCGCCGACGGGCAACAGGTGCTGGGAGACGCGGATCGCGCCGGGGGCGTAGACCACCCGCTCCCGGTCCACCGTTCCGGTGTCCGGTATCCCAAGGTCGTCCTGCCACCGTTTCACCGCGGCGGTGGTGCTCGCGGAGAAGGTGTCGTCGACGGTGAAGCCGCCGTACCCGAGGGCCGCGAGGTTGCGTTCGAACTGCCGCACGTCCGAGCCGCGTACGCCGACGGTCAGCGGCCGGTACATCGGCAGGGCACCGTACAGCAGCACCACCGGGTGCTCGTCGGCGCGCAGCAGGGCCTCGCCCCGCCGGACCGTGGCACCCACCTCGGGTAGCCAGGTCACCGTGCCGGCCGCGAGCGAGGCGAGCGGGGTGGCCGCGCCGTAGCCGAGTTCGCCGGCCAGCGCCACGGACCGGACCAGGGTCTGCCGGGTGATCGGGGCGGTGGCGGCGGGCCCGGTGCGGGCCGGCGTCGGGGTGTCGCCGCGGCCACCCAGGCCGAGGGTCGCCGCGCCGGCCAGCGCGAGCGTCACCAACACGAGACCGGCGCCGGCCGCGGCCCGGAGCCGCCGCCGTGAGCGACGGCGGCTCACCTCGGTCGGGTCCATCGGGTCGCTCACCCGCGGCCGGTGGCGTTCGGGTCGGGTGTGGTCGACGGTTGGCCGTGGAGCACCGGTTCGCAGATCTGGCCGGCCCGGTGCTGGGCGGCCGCCTGCTGCTCGCTGACCGTGGGGCCGCCGCCGTTGTCGTTGTCCTGCGGCCAGTAGCCGTCCGCGCCCGGGTCGGGGAAGTCCGCGACCCCGTTCTCGCGCATGCACCTGGCGTACGCACGCCGGTGCCCGACCTCCTCCGCGGTCAGCGTCGGCGGCTTCTCCTCCAGCTCGTCCGGGATCGGCACGCTGTACTTCGCGCAGGTCCTCTGGGCCTCCGTCCACTTCGGGTCGCCCTTCTTCGGGACACCGGGCGCCCGCAGGTCGACCCTGCCCCGGGGGTCCGGGTCCGGCACCTGGAAGCCTCGCTCGCGCAGGCAGGCGACCCACTGCCGCTGCGCCTCCACGTACTCGGCGACGACTCCGGTGACGGCCGCCGACGTCGACGGCGGGGTGCCCGGGCCGCCCGCGGTGGCGACCGCCGGTGGCTGGTCCTCCGCGCCGCAGGCGGCGAGCGCGACGACCAACGTGGCGGCCCCGAGGCCGACGAACCACGACCGTCGACGGCGGGGTGGCATGGAATAGATCACCTGTTTCCTATCTTTTCGAGCAGAGAGGAGCGCAGCGGGTCGCCCCTCCGGGGGTGTGTGAGTGCTAGCGGCGGGTCACCGGCGACCAGCGCCAGCCGTCGGTGGAGCCGTACAGGGTGCCGACGGCGTCGTCGGAGGCGTAGAACCAGCCGTCCGGCGTACGACGGACCGGGCCGGCGGTGGTCGGCAGGCCAACGAGTTCGACCGCCTGGTACGCGCCGCCGTCCCGGGCCGCCCAGTAGCGGCGGGCGTCGGCGTTTCGGCCGTTCACGAGCTGGAACAGCACGTGGGTGCCGTCGGCGGTCACGAACGACCCTTTCGTGGCCGGCTCGTCCGGCAGGTGGGCGTCGGTGAGCCGCTGCCACCGTCCGCCGGCGCCGTCGGTGCGGTAGACGGCCCGGACGTCCCCGCCGGTGGTCGTGGCGTACGTCGTCGCCGTCCCGGTCACCGCCAGCAGCGGTGCCTCGCACTTCTCCTCCGGGCAGGCCGGCGCGTCGGCGAAGACGTGGGTGGACCAGCTGCGGCCGGCGTCCGCACTCGTCGAGACGGCGGGGCGGCCCGTCACAGGATCGGTGCCCGCGACCCGGAGGCGACCGGCCGACTCCTCGATCTGCAGCGCGTCCGTCCGCATCGTCAGCGGCGGCTGCTCGGCCAGTGGTGCCACCCGGTGGGTCGCCGGATCCACGGCGTGCAGGGTGCACGGCGTCCCGAGCTGCGGCGACCAGCAGATCGCCGTACCACCGGCCGGCACCGCCTCGGCCGTACCAGCGGACCGGGCGGCGGCCCAGGTGCGACCGCCGTCGAGGCTGGCCAGCAGGGTCAGGTCGGCGCCTGGCCGGATGCCGGGCACGGCTGCGATCAGCGTGTCGGGACCGAGCACCGCCAGCGCGCTGACCGTGATCGGCGTACCCCGGTCGCTCCAGGTCCGGCCGCCGTCCGTGGAGCCCACCAGGGCGACGGTCTGCTTCCTCTGGCACGGTCCGCCGGTGCACGTCGACAGGGACAGGTAGAGGTGGTTCTGGTCGGCGGCAAGGGCCCACCGGATCCGCCTTCCGGACGCCGGATCGGGGTCCCCGGTCGGGGCGGTCCGGCCGGCGGCGGGTGGCCCGTCGACCGGCGCAGGTACCGGCGCCAGCAGGTTCACGGCGGCGACGGCGACCAGGGTGAGGGCGGTGGCCCCGGCGGCGGTCGCCGCCGCGAGCCGTCGACGGTGCCGGCGGCGGCCGGCGTCGTACACCTCGTTCGCCGTCAGCCGGCTCGGCCGCGCCGACGATCCCGCGGCATCCTCGAAGAGTTCACGCAGCCCGGTCATGCCCTTCCCTTCATGGCGCAGGCGAGGCTCGGAACGGCGTCGCCGAGAAGCTGGCGGAGCGTCGCGAGACCGCGCGCCGTCTGGCTCTTGACCGTGCCCTCGGAGCACTTCAGCGCGGCGGCCGTCTCGGCCACGTCGAGCCCCTGGTAGAACCGGCAGATCAGGGTCACCCGCTGGCGCGGTGGCACCTGTCGCAGCGCCTGGGCGAAGGCCACCCGGCGGGCCGTCGCCTCGGCGTCGTCGGGACCGGCCACGTCGGGCGGCTCGGCGACGGTCCGCTCGCGGCGTCGCCACACCCGCCGGGTCTCCGACAGGTAAGCCCGGATCAGGCAGGTGCGCACGTACGCGTCCACCGCCTGCGGGTCCCGGATCCGGTGCCAGTTCGCGGCGAGCCGGATGAAGGCGGCCTGCGCCAGATCCTCGGCCCAGTGCCAGTCGCCGCACATCAGGTATGCGGTACGCCGCACCAGCTCACGCCGGGCCGCGAAGTACTCGCTGAACCGGCGCCGCTCCTCTTCCTCGTCGCGCATCCCGCTCCCTTCACCGATAGGTGCTCAGCGGGTGGTCGACCGGTTGCACGGGTGGCCGAAGTATTTCCGACGGCCGTCGGCGACGACGTGGACCGACGATCGGGGCGGTTACCGGCACGTGCGGTGAGCCACCTCGCGGGGGGCGGTGTGCGGGTGGGACGCTGGACGGACCCACCACGCACCACGTCACAGTGAGGTGACCCCTTATGACGGAACTGCCAGGCTTCGTGTCGATCCGGGAGGTCGGGCCGCGCGACGGGCTCCAGAACGAGGACCCGATCCCTACCGACGCCAAGGTGCGGCTGCTCGACGCCCTCTCGGGCACGGGCGTGCGGCGGATCGAGGCGGTCTCGTTCGTGCACCCGAAGGCGATTCCGCAGATGGCCGACGCCGACGAGGTGTGGCAGCGGGCCGCGAAGGCCGACGGGGTGCGCTACTCCGCGCTGGTGCCGAACACCCGGGGCGCGCAGCGCGCCCTCGCCGCCGGGTTCACCGAGATCGAGGTGGTGGTCTCCGCCAGCGACACGCACAACCGGCGCAACGTCAACCGCTCCACCGAGGAGTCGCTGGACGACATCGCCGAGCTGATCGACCTGCTGCACGGCGCCGGCGCACAGGCCGAGGTGATCATCGCGACCAGCTTCGGCTGCCCGTACGAGGGGGACACCGACCCGGCCCGGGTGGCCGCCATCGTGGACCGGGTGGTCCGCGACGGCGCCGACCGCGTGGCGTTCGGCGACACCACCGGCATGGGTACGCCCCGCCGCGTCCGGGAGCTGCTGACCGCCGTACGCGACCGCAACGCCCAGGTTCCCGTGCTGCTGCACTTCCACAACACCCGGGGCACCGCGCTGGCGAACATGCTCACCGCGCTGGAGCTGGGCGTGACCGAGTTCGACGCCAGCGTCGGCGGCCTCGGCGGCTGCCCGTACGCGCCGGGCGCCAGCGGCAACCTCGCCACGGAGGAGGCGGTGCACATGCTGCACGACATGGGTATCGACACCGGCATCGACCTGGCCGCCCTGATCGAGGTGGCGGAGCTGGCCGAGCGCCTGGTCGGCCGTCAGCTCCCCTCCGGCGTCCTCCGCGCCGGCCCCCGCACCCGCCTGACCCCCCACCCCGCCTGACCCCCACCCCTCCTCCCCCCACCCTCACCCCGCCCGGGCGTAAGTCACAAATGCCGCAGAAACGGGGCCGGATGTGCAAGATCGCGGCGCGAGGGGGCGGGGTGGGGGTTGAGGGGTGTCGGGGGCGGGCCGATGCGCTAGCCTAACGATCGTTCAGGTCGGTTCGGTTGCCCACGAGGCGGCGGGCCACGGTGGCGGCGGTAGGGGGTCGGCGTGACGCTCGACGGTGAGGCTCTGGAGCAGCTGCGCAAGCGGGCCCGGGCCGGCGGTGCGGACAAGTACCACGCGGCGAACGCCGCCAAGGGCAAGCTCTTCGCCCGGGAGCGGGTCGCCCTCCTGGTGGACGAGGGCTCCTTCGTCGAGGACGGCCTCTACGCCAACGCGATGGCCGAGGGCCTGCCGGCCGACGGCGTGGTCACCGGCACCGCCACCATCGACGGCCGCCAGGTCTGCCTCATGGCGAACGACTCCACGGTCAAGGCCGGCAGCTGGGGCGCCCGGACCGTCGAGAAGATCATCCGGATCATCGAACGGGCCTACTCCACCGGCGTGCCGATGGTCTACCTGGTCGACTCGGCCGGTGCCCGGATCACCGACCAGGTCGAGCTGTTCCCCGGCCGACGCGGCGCCGGGAAGATCTTCTGGAACCAGGTCCGCGCCTCCGGCTCGATCCCGCAGGTCTGCGCGCTGTTCGGGCCGAGCGCGGCCGGCGGGGCGTACATTCCGGCGTTCTGCGACGTGGTCGCGATGGTCGACGGCAACGCCAGCATGTACCTCGGCTCCGACCGGATGGTCGAGATGGTCACCGGGGAGAAGACCACCCTGGAGGCGATGGGCGGGGCCAAGGTGCACTGCGCCGAGTCGGGCGTCGGGCACTTCCTCTGCAAGACCGAGGCTGACGCGCTCGACGTGGTGAAGCGCTACCTGTCCTACCTCCCGGCCAACTGGACGCAGGCGCCGCCGGCCGCCGAGGCCGTGCCCGCGCCGGAGAAGGCCGACCTCGCCGCGCTGGTGCCGGCGAGCGAGCGGCAGGCGTTCGACATGCGGCGGTACGTCAAGGGTCTGCTCGACGACGGCTCCTTCTTCGAGATCCAGGCGCTCTGGGCCAAGGAGCTGACCATCGGCTTCGGCCGGCTGAACGGCGAGGTCGTCGGCGTGGTCGGCAACAACTCCATGTTCAAGGGCGGGGTGCTCTTCGTCGACTCGGCCGACAAGGCGACCCGGTTCGTGCAGCTCTGCGACGCGTTCAACGTGCCGCTGCTCTTCCTCTCCGACGTGCCCGGGTTCATGGTCGGCAGCGCGGTGGAGAAGCAGGGCATCATCCGGCACGGCGCCAAGATGATCACCGCGATCTCCGAGGCCACCGTGCCGAAGATCTGCGTGGTGGTCCGCAAGGCGTACGGCGCCGGCCTCTACGCGATGGCCGGGCCCGGCTTCGAGCCGGACGCCACGATCGCGCTGCCCACCGCCAAGATCGCGGTGATGGGCGCCGAGGCGGCGGTCAACGCGGTCTACGCCAACAAGATCGCCGCGATCGCCGACGAGGCCGAGCGGGCCGCCTTCGTCGCCGCGAAGCGCGAGGAGTACGAGCGTGACATCGACATCGTCCGGCTCGCCAGCGAACTGGTGGTGGACGCGATCGTCGAGCCGCACGAGCTGCGCGCCGAGCTGACCCGCCGGTTCGCCGCCGCCCGCACCAAGGAGCGGCACTTCTCCCGGCGCCGGCACGGCGTCACCCCGGTCTGATCCCGCCGCCGACCCCACCCGGCCGGCGCGGGACCGACCCGCACCAGCGACCCGTCCCGGCGTCACGAGCGCCCGGCGGCCCGTCACACAGGAGGAATCCATGGACTTCCGGCTCACCGAGGAGCAAGAGGCGCTGCGGGAGAGCGTGCGGGAATTCGCGCGCGAGGTGGTGGCCCCGGTCATCGCGGAGCACTACGAGAAGCACACCTTCCCGTACGAGGTGATCCGGCAGATGGGCAAGATGGGCCTGTTCGGGCTGCCCTTCGGCGAGGAGCACGGCGGCATGGGCGGCGACTACTTCGCGCTCTGCCTCGCCCTAGAGGAGCTGGCCCGGGTCGACTCCAGCGTGGCGATCACCCTGGAGGCGGCGGTGTCGCTGGGCGCGATGCCGATCTACCGCTTCGGCACCGAGGAGCAGAAGGCGCAGTGGCTGCCGAAGCTGCTCAGCGGCGAGGCGCTGGCCGGCTTCGGCCTCACGGAGCCCGGCTTCGGCTCGGACGCGGGCGGCACGCAGACGCGCGCGGTGCTCGACGAGGCCACGGGCGAGTGGGTGATCAACGGCTCGAAGGCGTTCATCACCAACTCGGGCACCGACATCACGGCCCTGGTCACCGTCACCGCGGTCACCGGCATCCGCCCGGACGGCGCCAAGGAACTGTCCACCATCATCGTCCCCTCGGGCACCCCGGGCTTCAGCGTCGCGCCGGGCTACTCCAAGGTCGGCTGGACCGCCTCGGACACCCACGAGCTGACCTTCGACGACTGCCGGGTGCCGGCGGCCAACCTGCTCGGCGAGCGCGGCCGGGGCTTCGCCCAGTTCCTGCGCATCCTCGACGAGGGCCGGATCGCCATCGCCGCCCTGGCCGTGGGCCTCGCCCAGGGCTGCGTCGACGAGTCGATCAGGTACGCGAAGGAGCGCCAGGCGTTCGGCCAGCCGATCGGCAACTACCAGGCGATCCAGTTCAAGATCGCCGACATGGAGATGAAGGCGCACACGGCCCGGCTGGCCTACTACGACGCCGCCGCCCGGATGCTCGCCGGCGAGCCGTTCAAGCGGCAGGCCGCCATCGCCAAGCTGCACGCCAGCACCGTCGCCGTCGACAACGCCCGGGAGGCGACCCAGATCCACGGGGGCTACGGCTTCATGAACGAGTACCCGGTGGCGCGCTTCTGGCGTGACTCCAAGATCCTGGAGATCGGCGAGGGTACGTCCGAGGTGCAGCGCATGATCATCGCGCGCGACCTGGGCATGTGACGTCGCCGGGTCCGGCGGCGTCGGGCAGTCGACCCCCGCCGCCGGACCCGGCCCCCGCGCTTCCGGCGACCGGCCACGGCGGGCCCCGGCCCCGCGTCCCCGTCGACCGGCCCACGGCCGGGCCCGCTGTCGGATATCCGCACGGCAGCGTCGGCAGGGCGACGCTCGGCTGCCGCCGGTCGCACCCCGTCCGTACTCTTCCTGCCCATGACTCCGGTGCATGATCGTTCGCGGCATCCGGGCGGTCGTACCGGTTTGCCGGAGCTGTTGCGCGGGCACCGGCTCGCCGCCGGCCTCACCCAGGCCGAGCTGGCGGCCCAGGCCGGCGTCGGTGTCCGCACCGTCCGTGACCTGGAGCGGGGCCGGTCGTCCCGGCCGCAGCGCACCACCGTCGAGCTGCTCGTCGGCGCGCTGGAGCTGACCGGTGCCGCCCGGTCGGCGTTCCTCGCCGCCGCCCGGGGGCAGGCGCCGGCCGCGCCGCCGGTCGCCCTGGTCGGCGCGCCGACGGCCCGCCTCGACGCCGACCACCACGTCGGTACGCCGGTCGCGCTCCCGCTCCCCGTCGCGCTGATCGGCCGGGACACCGACCTCGCCGAGCTGGTCGGGCTGCTCACCGACGGGCGCGGTCCCCGGCTGGTGAGCCTGGTCGGGCTGGCCGGCGTCGGCAAGACCGCGCTCGCCCTGTCGGTGGCCCACGCGGTCGTCGACCAGTACCCCGGCGGGGCGGCCGGTGTGCTCATCGGCGAGGGCTCCGACGCCGCCGACGTGCTCGCCGCCTCCGTGGCCGTCTTCGGGGTCGGCCGGATGCCCGAACTGGCCGCCCGACTCGACGGCCGGCCGGCGCTGCTGCTCGTGGACGCGGCCGAGCGAGCGCCCGATGCCGTCGCCGAGACGGTGCACCGGCTCGTCGGCGCGGTGCCGTCGCTGCGGGTGCTGGTCACCGGCCGGCACCCGGTAGGTCTGCCCGGGGAGCGGGTGTGGCCGGTCTCCCCGCTCGACGTACCCCCGCCGGGGAGCGAGCGGGTCGGCCCGTCGGCGCTGGCCGACTACCCCGCGGTGGCGCTGTTCACCGCCCGGCTCGCCCAGGTCCGCCGGGAGCCGCCCGGCCCGGCCGAGCTGCCCGCCCTGGCCGCGCTGGTACGCCGCCTCGGCGGCCTGCCGCTGGCCATCGAGCTGATGGCGGCCCGGGGCCGGATCCTCGACCTCAACGAGCTGCTCGACCGGTACGGGGACCACGTCCTCGACCTGGCCACCTCGTCGGGGACGGCCGAGCGTCCGGGCTGGGACACGGCGGAGCCAAGCCGCCCGGAGGGCCCCCGGGCGGCGGTGGCCGAGACACTGCGGGACGCGGTGGCCACCAGCTACCGTCTCCTCGCCCCCGCCGAGCGGGCCGCGTTGCGCCGGCTCGCCGCCTTCGGCAACCGCTGGTCGGTCGAGCTGGCCGAGGAGGTGCTCGCCGACGACGCCGACCGGGACGGCACGGTCGCGGTGGACCCGGTCCCGCTGCTGGACCGGTTCCTGGAGCTCGGCCTGCTGAGCGTCCGGGGCACCGGGCCGTTCCGGTTCCGCCTGCTCGACGCCGTACGGGACTTCGCCGCCGAGCAGGCCACCGGCGCCGGCGAGCTGACCGCGATCCGGCGTCGGCACGCCCGGGTCGTCGCGCGCCTGGTGGCCCGGACCGCGCCGGAGCTGGCGGGCGCCGATCTGCCGGCCGCGGTGCACCGGCTGGACGAGGTGAGCGGCGACATCAGCTCCGCCCTGGCGCACGCCGCCGTCGACGACCCGTTGACGGCGCTCCGGTTGGCGGCGGCGCTGTCCCGGTGGTGGCGCTTCCGGGGGCGGGACGTCCCCGGCCGGCAGTGGCTGCGCCGGCTGCTGGCGGACCCGCGTACCGCCGACGCCGACCCGGTGCTGCGGGCCTGGGCGTCCCTGGGGGTGGCCCGGCTCGCCGCCGAGCACGGCGCCGGGGCCGAGGAGGTGCCGGCGGCGCTGGCGGCGCTGGCCGCGTTCCGGGACGCCGGCGACGTCACCGGGGAGGTGGAGGCGCGGGCCGTGCTCTGCGCGTTGTTGGTCGCCGTCGGCCGGCACGACGAGGCGCGGGAGCAGGCCGAGGCGGTGCTCGCGCTGGCCGCCCGGGGCGGCCGGGTCCGGGACATGGCGGTGGCGCAGAACAACCTCGCCTGGCACGACATCCGGGTCGGCGACCTCGCGGCAGCCCGCCGCCGGCTGGCCGCGGTCGACCGGCTCGCCGCGCAGTGCGGGGAGCAGTGGCTGCGGGTGCTCGCGCGGGCCGAACTCGCCGAGGTGTCCCGCCTGGAGGGCCGGTACGCCGACGCCGTCGACCAGGGCCGGCGGGTGCTGGCGGCGCTGGCCGACCTCGGCGACCCCGGCCACCGTCGCCGGGTGCTCGGCACCGTGGGCCTGGCGCTGGCCCGGGACGGGCGCCCCACCGAGGCGGCCGAGGTGCTGGCCGAGCTGCGCCCGACCGCGACCCCGGTGCCGCCGTCGCCGCGTCTCGGGGAGGCCGGGTGGCCCGGGGGTGCGCGCCGGGCGCCGGTGCGCGGGACACGCCCCGAGGACGGGATCTGCGCGTTGATCGAGGGGAACCTGGCCCTGCGCCGGGGCGATCGCGAGCTGGCGGCGGAGTGGTTCGCCGCCGCCGCGGAGGCCGGCGCCGAGGGCCAGCACCGGCGCGACGTGGTGGAGGCGTTGGTGGGACTGGCCGCGAGCACGGCGGACCCCACCGTGCTGGACCGCCTCGACGGGGCCTGCCGTCGCAGCGGCATCCGACTGCTGCCGCAGGAGGAGGAACTGCTCTACGCGCTGACGGCGGGCCGGCGCGGCGGCGGCCCCGCGACCACGTAGACCGGCCACGGCTGGCCGCGCCGTGACCGGGAGTGGGTGCGCCCCGCGGAGCGGGCCGGGGGTGGCGCGGGCGACGAAGCCCCTCTTGCTACCCCTCGCTCGTCGCCCGCGCCGTCACCCCCCGGTGCGTCCCCACTGCCCGAAGACTAGCCACCGCGCGCTCGCGACCCCGTCCGGTTTGATCGACTATCTCCCGTGGGCGCGGCACTTCTGCCGCTCTTTCTGCCGGTGCCCGGTCGCGTCCTGATCGACCGGTCAGGCCGGGGCGGTCGCGCCGTCCCCGGTCGGGGCCGACTCGCTGCTCCCGGCGGTGGCGCCCGGGTGGACGGCGTCCCGCACCCGGCGCAGGCCGTCGAGCAGGGCGTCCAGCGCCGCCGGTTCGAGCTGGCCGGTGAACCACTGCTCGATGATGCGCAGGTGCCCGGGCATGGTCTCGTCGAGCCGCTGCATGCCGGCGGCCGTGACCACCGCGTACGAGCTGCGCCGGTCGGAGGGGCAGGCGCGCCGGGTGAGCAGGCCGTCGCGCTCCATCCGGTCGACCACCCGGGTGACCCCGCTCGTGGAGAGGGAGGTCTGCGCGGCCAGGTCGGTCATCCGCAGCTGGTTGCCCGGCGAGCGGGCGAGCCGGGTCAGCACCTCGAACTCGACGGGCGAGAGGCCGTGCTCCTCGAACTGGGCGGCGAACCGGGCCGACAGCCCGGCGTGCGCCTCGTAGAGCAGGCCGACGGCGGTGATCCGGGGATCGTCGAACGCGTTCTGGTTCACCTGTTCATCCTAGCAGTACTTGACACAAGGAATATTGCTGCCTCTATAGTTGCTGCAGCAGTCGTTGAGCAACTCAACCAAGCTTCCACGGAGGGCAGTTTCCATGACCAGCAGCACCGCACCGGTTACCCGCGACTGGGACGGCCTCACCATCCCGAGCGCCGGCACCTACGCGTTGGACGCGGCGCACAAGCGCGTGGGCTTCGTCGCCCGGCACATGATGGTCAGCAAGGTACGCGGTGAGTTCGCGGACGCCTCCGCCACCATCACCGTCGCCGACGACCCGCTGCAGTCCTCGGTGTCCGCGACCATCCAGGCCGCCAGCATCAACACCAACCAGGCCGACCGGGACGCACACCTGCGCAGCCCGGAGTTCCTGGACGCCGAGGCGTTCCCGACCCTGGAGTACCGCAGCACCGGCGTCAAGTCCCGCGACGGCAACGAGTTCGTCCTCTCGGGCGAGCTGACGGTCAAGGGCGTCACCCGCCCGGTCGACCTGGAGGTCGAGTTCGAGGGCGTCGGCCGCAGCCCGTTCGGTCAGGACATCTTCGGCTTCTCCGCCTCGACCGAGATCGACCGCGAGGAGTTCGGCCTGACCTGGAACGTCGCCCTGGAGACCGGCGGCGTGCTGGTCGGCAAGAAGATCAAGATCGAGATCGAGGGCGAGGCCGTCCGCCAGGCCTGATCCGCCGTACCGCAGCCGGGCCCGCGCCGCACCACGGCGCGGGCCCGATGTGTGTCCACGGGGCAAGAGCCCGGCCGGTGCGATTTGTCACGACTCATTCGTGGCCCGGTCCGCGTAGCGGGCCGTACGGGCTGGGTAGAGATGCCGCCGGGAGCGTGCTGGCCGGCCGGCTGCGGCCGTCCCGGCCGCTGGACAGCCGGGTTCCGCCTCTGGTCCCGGCGAGGTCGGCGCTCTTACCGTGATGGTTCACCACGCGCATTCCGGGCCCGGCGTGGTCCCGACTGCGCCTCGCGCCGGGAGGAAACATGGGCAGGGACGTCGAGCAGGGCGCCTTCTCCCGGGAGGACCGGGTCCGTTACCGGCAGAAGGTCCGGCGGTGCCTGGACGTCTTCGCCCTGATGCTGGACGACTTCGGCTTCGACGCCGACCGCCCCATGACCGGGCTGGAGATCGAGCTGAACCTGGTCGACTCGTCCGCCGAGCCGGCGATGCGCAACGACCAGATCCTCGCCGACATCGCCGACCCGCTCTTCCAGACCGAGCTGGGACAGTTCAACCTGGAGCTGAACGCGCCACCCCGGCTGATCGAGGGGTCGGGCTTCGCCGACTACGAGCGGGACCTGCGCAGCAGCCTCACCCGGGCCGACGAGCGGGCGACCCGGTCGGACGCGAAGATCGTCCTGGTCGGCATCCTGCCCACCCTCACCGAGCGGCACCTGGTGGTGGACAACCTCTCCACCGACGAGCGCTACCGGGTGCTCAACGACCAGATCGTCGGCGCTCGCGGCGAGGACATCGAACTCGACATCCGGGGTGTCGAGCGGTTGCAGACCCACACCGACTCGATCGCCCCCGAGGCCGCCTGCACCAGCCTCCAGTTCCACCTCCAGGTCGCTCCGGACAGCTTCGCCGACTACTGGAACGCCTCCCAGGCCATCGCCGGGGTGCAGGTGGCCGTCGGGGCGAACTCGCCGTTCCTCTACGGCCGGCAACTCTGGGCGGAGACCCGGATCGCCCTGTTCGAGCAGGCCACCGACACCCGGCCGGACGAGCTGAAGGCCCAGGGCGTACGCCCTCGGGTCTGGTTCGGGGAACGCTGGATCACCTCGATCTTCGACCTGTTCGAGGAGAACGTCCGCTACTTCCCGCCGCTGCTGCCGATCTGCGAGGACGAGGACCCGGTCGAGGTGCTGCACGGCGGCGGCGTGCCGGAGCTGGGCGAGCTGCGCCTGCACAACGGCACCGTCTACCGGTGGAACCGGCCGGTCTACGACATCATGAACGGCCGCCCGCACCTGCGGGTGGAGAACCGGGTGCTGCCGGCCGGCCCGACCGTGGTCGACATGCTGGCCAACGCCGCCTTCTACTTCGGCCTGGCCAGGGGGCTGGCCGAGGCGGAACGGCCGATCTGGAGCCAGCTCACCTTCAGCTCGGCGGAGGAGAACTTCCACGCCGCCGCCCGGCGCGGCATGGACGCCGTCCTGCACTGGCCCCGTCTCGGCGAGGTGCCGGTGACCAAGCTGGTCCTGGACGTCCTGCTGCCCAAGGCCGCCGCCGGGCTGGACCGGTTCGGGGTGGCGTCGGCCGAACGCGACCGGCTGCTCGGCATCATCGAGCAGCGCTGCCGGTCGGGCCGCAACGGCGCCGTCTGGCAGACCGAGGCGGTCTGGGCGGCCGAACGGCACCGGGGCATGGACCGGGACGCCGCCCTGCACCACATGGTGCAGCGCTACGCCGAGCTGCAACGCGGCAACGAGCCCGTGCACACCTGGCCGGTCGACTGACCGACCCCGCCGGGGCGGGACCCGGGTGGGCCCGGTGGGGGCGCCGCCGCCCGGCACCCGTGAGGTCCGCCCGCGCTCCCTCAGCGGGTGCGGCGGCCGGCCCGGGGACGGCGGCCGTCGGGCCCGCGATCCTCGGGGTCGGGGTCCAGGGACGCGACGGGCTGCCCGTCGGACGTCGGCACCGCGGGGTCCGCCCCGGAAGCCGGTGCGGCGGGTTCCCCGGTCGGCGCGGCCGGTTCCCCGGCCCGCTCCGGGGCGTCGGACGTCGGGTGAAGGGCACCGGTGTCGGCACGGGCCGGGGGGCCGTGCTCCTCCGGTACCGGGTCACCGGGCACGACGGACGGCTCGCCAATGCGCTGTCGCGGCACCGGCACCGGGTCGCGCCCAGCGTCCCGCCGGGCGGCCCGCTGGGCGACCAGGACGGAACCGCCGACCCCGACGATCACCGCGTACGGGGCGATCAGGTGTGCGGACACCTGCTCCGGGCTGATCGCGGTCACCCTCGGCACCGCCAGGAAGTACGCGATCGCGACCAACAGGGGACCGGCGGCGCCCGAGGCGACCGCCCCGACCCGCCGGTCGGCGTGCCGGGCGCTGCCCCGAGCGGCCAGGGCCCCGATCACCAGCGCGGAGCCGAGCGACAGCAGCGCCCCGGGCCAGTAGAAGTAGTCCCGGATCCAGAACCGTCCGTCGTCGGAGCTGAGCTGCCAGATGCCGAGCTGGGCGCTGGTCAGCCCGCGCCCGGCCAGCACCCCGTCGAGCACGGCGACCACGGCGAGCAGCCAGAGCCAGCCCACGGTGGCGATCACGTTGTTGGCGGTGGCCCGCGAGCGCAGGGCCCAGACGGCCGTCGACACCCCGACCAGGACGCCGACCGCCGCGTACGTGGCGGCGACGTTCCGGGGAGAGCCGGTGTCCGCTGCCACGGCCATCCGCGCCGGCACGGCCACCAGCAGCACGGTGACCAGCGCGCCCACCCCGGCGGCCGCGGCGAGCGCGACGCGCCGGAGGACGCCGTCGCCGGGCCCGGCGACGGGCTCGACCGCCGTCGCGTCGTCGGGGGCGCCGCCGGGCACCGGGGCGCGGTCGCGCAGCCGCTGGGCGCACACCGCGCCGAAGACCGTCGAGGTGGCCGCGATCCAGGTGGCCCAGACGAGGCCGGCCACCCAGGCGGTCGCGCCGGCGGTGGCGTCCGCCGGTGCCCAGTTGATGATGCCCAGCCCGTAGCCGAAGCCCAGTTGGGCCGCGCTCGTGCCGGCAGCGACGCCGACCGCGATCGCGATCGATCCTCCCCAGCCCCGTCTGGCCATGCCGGGGAGCGTAACGTCCCGTGCTCGGCGCGGCGACTCGTCACGGTTCCGCCGGGGGTGACCGCGACCGCGTCGGGCTTGGCGGGGGCGGGTACGGTCGCCGGTGATCGAGGCGGTGGACGGCATGACGGACGGGTACACGGGCGAGGGCGCCGGCGCGCGGGACGACGCCGGGGCGGGCCGGACGACCACGCTGCTCGGCGGCGGGCTGGCCGTCGTGCTGCTCGCCGCCCTCGGCGCGACGGGTGGCTGGCTCCTGGCCGGCGAGAACGACGGACCCACCCCGCCGGACACGGCGGCGGCCGCTGCGCCCACCGGCACCCGGAGCGCCGCCCACCCGACGCCGGGGCGGTCGACGTCGTCGCCGGCGCGGACGAGCGCGCCGACCCGCCCCGCCGGCCTGACGGTCCCCGAGGTGGTCGGGGAGGACTTCGCCGACGCCCGCGACGAGTTGCGTGAGCGGCGGTTGGGCTGGCGACTGGTCTTCCTGGGCGGCGCGGGGCGGACGGTGGAGCGCACCTCCCCGGCCGTCGGGACGCAGGTGCGGCCGGGGCGCACCGTGACGCTCTACGTGAGCGGTCCGGCCCCGGCCGCGACGGTGCCGGACGTGGTGGGCGACGACTGCGACGAGGCGGGGGACGACCTCGTCGACGAGGGCTTCTACCCGCAGTACGGTTCGGGCCGGACCGGCACCGTCACCCGCCAGGACCCGCCCGGCGACAGCACGGGCAGGTGGAACGACCAGGTGTGGATCTGGTGCGGTGCGGCGCCGGCGGGCTCGGGCTCCGCCACGCCGACGCCGTGACGGAGCGTCCGGCACGCTGATCCCGGCCGATGGCCGTCCGGACCGCTAGGTTGGCGGTCAGGGGCCACGACGCCCGCCCGGGCCGGGAAGGACGCGCGATGAGCGAGCGTCAGCGAGCGAGTCATCGGCACAGTGCGGTGGTGTCTCGTGTCGGCACGCAGCGGAGCGGAGTGCCGGCATGAGCGAGCGTCAGCGAGCGAGTCATCGGCACAGTGCGGTGGTGTCTCGTGTCGGCACGCAGCGGAGCGGAGTGCCGGCATGAGCGACGACCGCCAGGAACCGCCCGCCGGGGAACACGACGACCGGACCCGCCCGCTGCCCCCGTCCGGCGGGCCGGAGCCGGCCGACCGCACCCAGCGGCTGCCCGGCCCGGAGGGGTCTCCGCCCGCCGGGGGCGATGCCACCCGGTCGATGCCCGTCGACCGCGCCGCCCCGCTGGACCGTACGGCCGCCATGCCGCCCGAGCGGTCCGGCCCGGCGGCCTGGTCCGGGCGCGCGGAGGTGCCGCCGCCCCGGCCGGCGGATCCCCGCGAGGCCGCCGAGTGGTACGCCGAGGAGCCCGGCGGCCGGCGCTGGTGGCTGCCGATCCTGTGGGGGGTGGTCGTGCTGCTGCTGCTCGGCCTGCTCGGGGTCGGGCTGTGGCTGGCCCTCCAGTCCGCGGACGACGACGGTCCGGCCGTTCCGGGCCTGTCGCCCTCCCCGTCGGTCACCCGCGCGTCGCCGACGACCCCCGCGCCGACCTCGGCCGTCCCGACCACCCCCTCGCCCTCCGCGCCGCCGACCACCTCGGCGGCGGCGCAGGTGCCGATGCCGCCGGTGGTGAACCTGCCGCTGGCGACGGCGCAGGCGATCCTGGACGACCTCGGGCTGGGTTACCGGGTGGAGTACCGGGAGTCCGACCGCCCCGAGGGCACCGTGATCCGCACCGACCCGGAGGCCGGGGAACTCGTCCCCGACGGGGAGGAGGTCACCCTGGTGGTGTCCCGTGGCGCGCCCTCGCCGACCGGCGGCGGCGAACCCACGCCGACGACGGCCGTGCCGACCGCCACCAGGTGATCCGCCGCTGACCGGGCTGCCCGGGACCGTCACCGCTCCGGCTGGTGCACGAACGAGCGGTGGCGGGCCGGGTCACCACATCCGGCGTCTGGTTCCGACCAGGCCGAGCCCGGCCAGCGAGATGGCGAGACCGAAGACCCCGGACCAGAAGAGGGAACGGTGGACGTCGTTCGGCGACTGCCGGGCGGCCTCGGCGGTGTCGCCCGACGATCCGACCGGTTCGTCGGTCCCGACCGCGGTCCCGGGCTGGTCGGCGGCGCCGAGTGTGCCCGCTCCGTCCGGGGAGTACGGGGCGTCGAAGGCGTCCTGCCCGTCGTCGTCCGACGGGTCGTCGTCGGCCACGGTGATCTCCGGTGCGGGGACCGGGGTGGTCAGCCGGGTGGTGGACGACAGGGCGGGGTCGCGGACCACGACCACCAGTGTCGTGGCGGCGCCGATCAGCGCCAGGATTCCGAAGGCGTAGGCGATGCGGGAGCGGTGGTGCCGCCGCGCGGCGGACTGATTGACCATGGCCATCCCAGGTTCGGGGTCCTGGACGCGCGGGGTGGAACCTGCCGGGGTGGGCGTACCTCATTCTATGGCGGGGCACGCCCCCCGGCTGCCGATCGCGGAGCTCAGCCCACCCGGAGCGGGGTGCGGGCGACGGGCCGGCGCGGTGCCCGCACGGCGTGCGTACGGGGCTCGGGAGCTGCCTGCAGCTGGCGCAGACCCTCCCGCTGGACGAAGATCGACCGCCGGTTGACCGCGTCCCCCGAAGCGTTCAACTCGTAGCCGTCGAGCCAGATCCAGCCGTCGTAGGTCGGCCAGTCGAGCACCCGGATGACCCGGAACGTGATGGGCCTGAGGAACTGGACACTCGCCGCGCGAGTCACGTGCAGTACGTCACCGGAGCGGGGAAGCACATGGGCTCCTGGGAAGGGTCGGCCGGCGGACGGGCCGGCGGGAGCGGGTCGGGGGACGTCTCGGTGGCCGGCCACGGGGTCGTGCCGTCGTGGGCCGGTGGTGGTCGGGCCGTACCCGCTGGTGGCGAACCGCCACCCGACCATCACCCGGCTGCTCCGGGTACCGCTCCCGCCGCCACAGCCAACTGGCGTGCAGCGGCGGGGTCATCAACCCGGGGCAGGTCTGGTTGTCGAAGGCCGGGCGGCCCCACCGGCGCGCGTCCCGGAGCCCGTGGGATCACCACGGCGGGGGAGCGGACGGAGACGGTGAGTAACCCGTGCCATACGCACAGAGTGCATCAGCGACGTGCTTCATGCAAGTTGCACGTCGACTTTTGCCGATACGCGAGCGGCTCGCGCAAGCGACGCTTGAAGCCGTTCACGTATCGGCGGCACACTGGGATCCGGTTTCGCCCGTCGCGGCCGGCCGATGACCGGCACCACCCCCTCGCCGCGAACGACGCCCGCCGTTCGACGGTCGCGCCCCCGGCGGGCGACGGCAGCGGCGCGCGCGACGCGGAGGTGGGGCGGTGAGGGCCGACAGCCGGTGGTTCCGACCAGCGGACGGGGTGGTGAGGCCGTGAGCGAGCGGCGCAGCCCGACCATCCGGCGCCGCCGCCTCGGCGCGGAACTGCGGCGGCAGCGGGAGGCGGCCGGGATCACCATCGAGGTCGTCGCCGAGCAGCTTGAGTGCTCGGCGTCGAAGATCTCGCGGATCGAGACCGGCCACACCACGGCGACGCCGCGCGACGTGCGGGACATGCTCCGGATCTACGGGGTGGTGGGCGCCGAGAGCGACGAGTTGGTGCAGATCGCCCGGGAGGCGCGGCAGAAGGGCTGGTGGCACCCGTACAGCACGGTGCTGGTCGGCGCGTACGTCGGCCTGGAGGCCGCGGCCAGCTCGATCCGCGCGTACGAGCAGCAGGTGGTGCCCGGCCTGCTGGAGACCGAGGCGTACGCGAGCGCGATGATCCGCGCCGCGCGGCCGGACTTCACCCCTGACCAGGTCGCACAACGTGTCCGTGTCCGGCTCGGCCGTCAGTCGTTGCTGACACAGGATGATCCGGTCGATCTGTGGGTGGTGCTCGATGAGGCGGTGGTGAGCCGTCCGGTGGGTGGGGACGCGGTCATGCGTGACCAGCTCAACCGGCTGGTCGAGGTGGCGGAACTGCCGAACGTGACGCTGCAGATCCTGCCGTTCGAGGTGGGGGCGCACGCCGGCATGGACGGGACCTTCACGATCCTCAGCTTCCCCGAGCCCGGTGATCCGGATGTCGTGTACGCGGAGAACGCCACGGGTGGGCTCTTCCTGGAGAAGAGCGACGAACTGCAGAAGTACAGCTTCATCTTCGATCACGTCCGAGCGGCGGCCATTCGTCCGGAGGAGTCCATCGCACACATCGCGAAACTGGCAGAGGAGCCGTTGTGGAAATGGCGACCAAGGGGTTCCCCGTGGACCTGACGCAGGCAACGTGGTTCAAGAGCTCGAAGAGCGGGCCGAACTGTGACAACTGCGTGGAGGTGGCGTACGTGACGGGGGCGGTCGGCGTGCGGGACTCGAAGGACAAGACGGGTCCGGCCCTGGTCTTCGCCCCGGGCGACTGGCACGCCTTCGTCGCCGGTGCCAGGGGCGGCGGCTTCGGCCGGGACTGACGCGACCGGGAGGTGACGCGGTGTTCCCCGTCCGGCGGGCAGCCGGGCGGGGGCATCGCCGTGCCCGCGTCCGGTCTGGCCGCGAAGAAGCCCGGGCATCCCGTCGCCACATCGGGCCCGTGTCGTTGTACCCCTCGATACGGCGCTGGTCGACAACCCGCCGCACGAATCGGCAACCCAACGAGGTAGGCGAGACGGATGACGACGATCGGGTCAGACAACCTCACCAACGGGCCGGGCAAGCCGGAGCGCTTCGGGGGCAAGTACCGCGGGGCGCGCCGGGACACCGTCCTGACCGAGGTGGTGTCGACCGACACGGAGGTCGGTGGCCGGGAGGCCACGACGGCCGCGCCGGAGCAGGCGGGGCCGCTCTCGCTGCCGTCGCTGGATCCGAACCCGTTGACCGAGCCGTCGTTTCCGCCGGGCGGCTGGTCGATGGAGCCGACCGAGTCGCTGGCCGACCACCCGCTGCTCCGCGGGCTGCTGATGGAGCTGCCGCCGAAGGGCAGCGTCCCGCCGCCCGGGTGGCTCGACCGCTGGTTCGAGGCGACCCGGGCGATCCTGGAACTGCTATACGTGCAGGGCTCCGGCCGCTCGCGGTGACGCCGGCCGGGGCGGCGCGGCCCGCTCGGCGAGGCGGCTGTGCCGCAGCGCGTGGCGTACGCCGATGGCGGCAACCGCCAGCACCCCGACGGTGATCGCCGGCCCGGTCACCCCTGGCCCGAACAGCGGTTCCGGGGCGCTCGCCGCCGCCACCGCGGGCAGGATCGCCAGGCCCGTGACCTGCAACGGAAGCCCGACCAGCGGGTGCGCCGCAGCGGCCCGCAAGCCGTGCGGGGCCGGGGTCCCGGGCGCCGCGGCGAACGCCCCCGCGCCCGCTCGCAGCCGGCGCACCCGGCGCACGGTGCAGGCCGCGACGACGAGCACGGGCGCGGCGGCGAGGGTGAGGCCGGCGGCGGCCCGGTCCGCCGGGGCCGCGCCGGCGCTGGAGAGCCCGGCAACCAGCACGGCGGCCGTCAGGCCCAGGCCGGTCAGGGTCAGGGCGAGCACCCATCCGGTACGTCGGCGCAGGGCGCGGGCGCGGTCCAGCCGGGGCATCCCGTCCGCCAGCCAGCCGGCGGCGAGCCAGACGGCGGCCAGCGGCGCCAGCACGGTGAGGTGACTCTCCATGACGGAGAGCATTGCCCGTTCCCGACGCGCGCGAATCCGGGGCCGGCCCCCGTTCCTCCCGTAACGGCGTCCCGTAGGGGGCATCCTCCCGGTGTTATAGGGAACTCGACATGTTTGTATCCCGATGACGCCGCTCTACCCTCAGCTCGATCGGCACTCATCGATTATCGCCACGGACGTCGATGATCGGGTGCCGGTCGGAGGGAGGTAGAAGATGGGTCTTCCACGTAGGTCCCTACTCGTCGGGGTGGCCACCATGGCCATGGTGGCCACCGCCACGCCCGCCATGGCCGCCGAGCCCGTCGGCACGATCCGGGCCGCGGGCGGCGCCACCGCCGTGGCCGACAGCTACATCGTCGTCTTCAAGGACACCGCGGTCGCCCGTACCACCGTCGGTGACACCGCGCAACGGCTGGTCGGCCGGCACGGCGGCACGGTGGCCCGCACCTACGGCGCCGCGCTGCGCGGCTTCGAGGTCCGGGTCGGCGCCGGGGCCGCCGCCCGGATCGCCGCGGACCCCGCCGTGGCGTACGTCGAGCAGAACCACACCGTGTCGATCGCCGGCACCCAGACCAACCCACCGTCCTGGGGCCTGGACCGGATCGACCAGCGGGCACTGCCGCTGGACAGCTCCTACACGTACCCGAACACGGCGAGCAACGTGCACGCCTACATCATCGACACCGGCATCCGGTTCAGCCACAGCGACTTCGGCGGCCGGGCCACCTCCGGCTACGACGCCGTCGACGGGGGCTCGGCCGACGACTGCAACGGGCACGGCACGCACGTCGCCGGCACCGTCGGCGGCTCGGCGTACGGGGTGGCGAAGGGCGTCCAGCTGGTCGGCGTCCGCGTGCTCAACTGCCAGGGCAGCGGCACGAACGCCGGCGTCATCGCCGGTGTCGACTGGGTGACCCAGAACGCGGTCAAGCCGGCCGTGGCCAACATGAGCCTCGGCGGCGGCGCGAACAGCACGCTCGACACCGCCGTGCGGAACTCCATCAACTCGGGCGTGAGCTACGGCCTGGCGGCCGGCAACGACTCGGGCGGGAACGCCTGCAACACCTCGCCCGCCCGGACCGCCGAGGGCATCACCGTCGGCTCGACGACCAACACGGACGCCCGCTCCTCGTTCTCCAACATCGGCACCTGCCTGGACATCTTCGCGCCCGGCTCGTCGATCACCTCGGCGTGGCACACCGGCGACTCCGCCACCAACACGATCAGCGGCACCTCGATGGCGACGCCGCACGTGGTCGGCGCGGCGGCCCTGGTGGCCAGCGCCAACCCGTCCTGGACGCCGCAGCAGGTCCGCGACTACCTGGTGAACAACGCCACCAACAACGTGGTGGGCAACCCGGGCACCGGCTCGCCGAACAAGCTGCTCTACGTCGTCAACGACGACACCCCGCCGCCGACCAACGACTTCTCCGTCTCGGTCTCGCCGACCTCCGGCTCGACCGCGCCGGGCGGCTCGGTGACCGCGACGGTGGCCACCGCCACCACCAACGGCTCGGCCCAGTCGGTGAGCCTCTCCGCGAGCGGGCTGCCGTCCGGGGCGACCGCCTCGTTCAGCCCGGCCACCGTCACCTCGGGCGGTTCCTCGACGCTCACCATCAGCACCTCGGCGAGCACGGCGCCCGGCACCTACACCGTGACGGTGACGGGCACGGCGGCCTCCGGCAGCAAGAGCGCCACCTACTCGCTGACCGTGACCGGCACCGGCGGCGGCTGCTCCGGCACTAACGGCACCGACGTCGCGATCCCGGACACCGGTGTCACGGTGAGCAGCTCGATCCCGATCTCCGGGTGCGCCCGCAACGCCTCGTCGGCCTCGACCGTCGCGGTGAACATCGCGCACACCTACCGCGGTGACCTCGTCGTCGACCTGGTCGCTCCGGACGGCTCGTCCTACCGGCTGAAGAACAGCAACATCTGGGACGGCGCGGACAACATCAACACCACCTACACGGCGAACCTGTCGAGCGAGGCGGCGAACGGCACCTGGCAGCTGCGGGTGCGGGACGTCTACTACGGCGACAGCGGCTACATCAACACCTGGACCCTGACCCTCTAGCTATAGGTGCAAGGAAGGGCCCCTTCTCATCGCCTTGTGCGACAGGAAGGGGCCCTTCTGACGTCTGCCGGTTCCGGTCAGACGGCGAAGGTGGACGGCCGCTCGGCGGCCGGGGGCGGCGGGACCGCCTTCCACAGGCCGGTCTTCTGCCCGGCGAGCCGGGCAAGGTAGGCCGGGTTGAGGATCACGTACCGGCGCCACAGCCGCTTCGGCTCCAGGCCGAGGCGCCAGAACCACTCCAGGCCGGCGCGCTGCATCCACGGCGGCGGCTGGCGCAGCAGCCCGGCGTGGTAGTCGAAGGCCGCCCCGACCGCCATCAGCGGCATGTCCAGCAGCGGCCGCATGGCGTACGCGAAGACCTCCTGGCGCGGGCAGCCCAGCCCGACCAGGACGAGTCGGGCCCCGCTGGCCTTGATCCGGTCGGCGATCTCGACGTCCTCGCCCGGCTGCACCGCCCGGAACTTGGACGGCTCCACGCCGGCGATCTTGAGTGCCGGGAACATCCGCTCGAGCGCAGGGATCAGCTTCGCCAGGGTCTCCTCCGTCGAGCCGTAGAGGTAGACCGGGAGGCCCTCGTCGGCGAACCGGGAGAGCACGTGCAGGGTCAGCGTGGGCCCGTAGACCCGGTCGGTGAGCCCCGCGCCGTGCAGCACGTTGAGCGCCCAGCGCACCGGCTGGCCGTCGGGGGTGACCACGTCGAAGGAGTTCAGCCGGGCGTTGTGCGCCGGGTCCAGCACCCCGGTCATCACCCCGTGCACGGCCAGCGCCGTCAGCGCCAGCGGACGGCGCTCCTGCGCGGCCGCCACCACCTGCTCGGTCGCTGCGGCGTAGTCGGTGGCGTCGACCAGGACGCCGAGGACGTTCCGCTTGCCCCTGACGGTCATGCTGCCGGCACCCACTTGTCCACGTTGGCCTCGTAGATCTCGCGCATGATCATGGGAACGTCGTAGACCTGCTTCCATTCCGGGTAGTCGGCCTGGAACGCCTCGTTCGAGCCGATCCACCACTTGTGGTCGCCGATCCGGTTGGCCTCGACGTACTCGGTGACCATCTCCTGGCCGGTGATCTGCTCGGCCAGCATGAACGCCTCCCGGTTGGAGGTGTTGGAGTGCCGGCCGCCGCCGAGGTTGTAGACCGCCGCGGAACGCGGGTTGCGGAAGAACGCCTCGAACGCGGAGACCACGTCCGAGCTGTGGATCGCGTCCCGCACCTGCTTGCCCTGGTAGCCGAAGATCTTGTACGTCCGGCGCTCCATGTTGGCGCGCATCACGTACCCGAGGAAGCCGTGCAGCTCGGTGGCCGAGTGCGCCGGCCCGGTCAGCGTCCCGCCCCGGAAGCAGGCCGTCCGCATGTCGAAGTAGCGGCCGTACTCCTGCACCATGACGTCGGCCGCGACCTTCGAGGCGCCGAAGATCGAGTGGAGGCAGCCGTCGATGGACATGTCCTCGCGGATGCCCTGCTCGTACGGGTGGCCCGGCTCGATCTCCCACCGGGTCTCCAGCTCGACCAGGGGCAGGCTGTTCGGCCGGTCGCCGTAGACCTTGTTGGTGGAGCAGTGGATCACCGGCGCCTCGATGCAGTGCTCGCGCACGTTCTGCAGGACGTTGAGCGTGCCGGCGGCGTTGACGTCGAAGTCGGTGAACGGGTCGCGCACGGCCCAGTCGTGCGACGGCTGGGCGGCGGTGTGGATCACCACGGCGACGGCGCCCGCGTACCGCTTGAAGAGCTTGCCCAGCGCGGCCCGGTCCCGGATGTCGATGCTGTGGTGCGAGTACGCGCTCCCCAGCTCGTCGGTCAGGCGCCGTACGTTCCAGGCGGTCGAAGCCTCCTCGCCGAAGAACTCCTGCCGCATGTCGTTGTCGATGCCGACGACGTCGAGACCGAGGCCGGCGAAGTGCCGGACCGCCTCGGAGCCGATCAGCCCGCCCGACCCGGTCACGAATGCGACACTCACACGCCACTCCTGGTCCTCGGAGGCAGAATCCATCGGAGCATAGCGTGACGTACGGCACGGCCCCGATACGCCGCGAGGGCCCCGCATCGCTGCGGAGCCCTCGCGTGTTGGTGGGGAAGGGGGGAGTTGAACCCCCACGCCCTTTCGGGCACACGGACCTGAACCGTGCGCGTCTGCCATTCCGCCACTTCCCCGTGGCCTGACCTCGAACACTGTAGTCTGTGCCGGTCCTGCTGTCTCCAGCGGGCCCCGGACATTCTACGGAGTCCGTGATCGTTGCGTCGATCGGTTACCGTCCGTCGAGGCGGTACCGTTCTCGGCGGACGAAAGACTAGCACGACGACAACGGCCCCACCGAACGGGCCGCCGCCAGCCGGCCGAGCGGCGTGTGAGCTGCGGACGCTCCGGCCGGATACCATCATGTCCTCGGGACCCGAGGAGGAGCCGGTGAGCGTGCTGCAACGCTTCGAGAAGCGTCTGGAAGGCCTGGTCGAGGGAGCCTTCGCCAAGGTCTTCAAAGGGGTGGTCCACCCCGTGGAGATCCTCAACGCCATGCAGCGGGAGGCCGAGGCGCACAAGGCGATCCTGGCCGGTGGGCGCACGTTGGTGCCCAACCGCTACGTGATCGATCTCTCGCCCTACGACCACAGTCGGCTGGCGCCGTACGCTGCCGCGCTGGCCCAGGAGCTGGCCCAGTCGCAGGCGGAGTTCATCGGCGAGCAGGCCTGGACGGTCTACGGCGACGTGATCGTCGAGATCGAACGCGGCGAGGGGTTGGACACGGGCATGTTCCGGGTCACCGCCGAGGTCTACACCGGCGGCGAGGTCGCCCCGGTCTCCGCGCCCGGCTACGACGCCGGCCCGCCCGCCTACCCGGCGTACGACCAGGGCGGCGGCTACGGCCCCCCGCCCGGCCACGGCGGCAGCCGCAACGTGCGGCTGGTCTCCGGCGACGGGCGCACCTATCCCCTCCAGATGGGCTCGACCGTGATCGGCCGCGGCGACCAGGCCAACCTGCGCCTGCCCGACGTCGGCATCTCGCGGCGACACGCCCGGCTGGACTTCGACGGCGGCCAGGTCGTGCTGACCGACCTGGGGTCGACCAACGGCACGATGGTCAACGGCCAGCGGGTCTCCGCCGTCGCGCTCAACCCCGGCGACATGATCCAGCTCGGCACCACGACGCTGACCTTCCGCGTGGACGGCTGACCCGCCTTGCCGGAACTCGTCATCACCGTCGCCCGGTTCGGGTTCCTCATCCTGCTGTGGATCTTCGTGTTCACGGTGGTCGGCGTGATCCGCCGGGACCTGTTCGCGGGGGCCCGGTCGGGCCGCCTGGTGGCCGCCCCGCGGGCGGTCGGGGCCTCGCTCGGGCAGGCGGCGAAACCGGCGAAGGCGAAGCGGGGCAGGGCGGCGCACCAGCTCGTGGTCACCGCCGGTCAACTGGCGGGCACGCGGATCACCCTTGGTGAAGCGCAGATCACCATCGGCCGGGCCGAGGATTCCACCCTCGTCATCACCGACGACTACGCCTCGGCGCGGCACGCCCGGCTGGTGCCACGCGACGGGCAGTGGTTCGTCGAGGATCTCGGCTCGACTAACGGCACCTACCTGGATCGCGCTAAGGTCACCGGACCAACCCCCGTCCCCCTCGGCGTGCCGATCCGGATCGGCCGCACTTCTCTCGAATTACGGCCATGACTCTGACCCTGCGCTATGCGGCCCACAGCGACCGCGGTCTGATCCGAGACGGTAACCAGGATTCCGTCTACGCCGGACCGCGGCTACTCGCCGTCGCCGACGGCATGGGCGGCATGGCCGCCGGTGACGTCGCCAGCAACATCGTCATCGGTGCCATGGCGCCGCTCGACGAGGACGTCCCGGGTGACGCCCTCGTCGACGCGCTGCGTTCGGCCGTGGGCACCGCCAACCAGCAGCTCCGCGACACCGTGGACGCCAACCCCCAGCTGGAGGGGATGGGCACCACGCTCACCGCCACCCTCTTCTCCGGCAGCAAGCTGGGCATGGTCCACATCGGCGACTCGCGGGCCTACCTCCTGCGCAACGGCGAGTTCGCGCAGATCACCAAGGACGACACGTACGTCCAGATGCTCGTCGACGAGGGCCGGATCAGCGCCGAGGAGGCGAGCAGCCACCCGCAGCGGTCGCTGCTCACCCGCGCGCTCGACGGCCGCGACATCGACCCGGAATACAGCGTCCGCCAGGTGCTGCCGGGCGACCGCTACCTGATCTGCAGCGACGGGCTCTCGGGCGTGGTCAGCGCCGACACGATCGCCGAGACCATGCGCGAGTACACCGACCCCCAGCAGTGCGTGGAGCGGTTGGTGCAGCTCGCCCTGCGCGGCGGCGGGCCGGACAACATCACGGTGATCATCGCGGACGCCACCGACCAGGACATCGTCGAGGCGAGCCCGATCGTCGGCGGCGCCGCGGCCCGGGACCGGGGCATGGCGACCTCCGCCGACGTCTCCACCCCGGCCGCCCGCGCGTCGGCCCTCTCCGCCCCCCGCCCCCCCGCCCCCGAGGAGCCCGCGGCCGGCGACGACGACGAGCCGGAACGCCCGAAGCGCCGGCCCGTGCGCGCCGCCGCGACGACGCTGGCGCTGCTGGTGCTGCTCGGCGGGGCCGTCTTCGGCGGCTGGAGCTACACCCAGCGGCAGTACTACGTCGGGGCGACGGAGGAGGGCCAGGTCGCGGTGTTCCGGGGCATCCAGGGCGAGATCGCCGGGATGGACCTCTCCACCGTGCACTCCACCAGCCCGGCCGACCTGGACGACCTGACCCTGGCCGCCCAGGAGCAGGTGAAGCAGGGCATCCCGGCCAAGAGCGAGCCGGACGCCGAGCGTCGGCTGGCCGAGCTGACCAGCGACAGCCCGACGAACCCGAACCTGAAGCCGATCTGCCCGCCCAGCCCGAGCGCGGTGGCCGTCACCACGACACCGACGCCGACCGCCGGCCCGGCGACCCCGCCGCCGTCGGCCAGCGCGAGCCCGGCCGCCAGCGGCCGTCCGACCACGTCGGCCTCGCCGACCACCACACCCGACGCCCTGCCCTCCGACACCGTCTCGCCGACGCTCGACCCGGCCACCTGCCGGTCGCCGGAGTGAGTGTCGGCTTCGAATCCGAGGACGATCCGTGACCGCAGCGGCCACCCCGGCACCCTCGCCCGCCACCACGGGCGAGCAGCCCGGCGTGCGCCTGGCCCGGTCCCGGCGTAACGCCGAGCTGTCGCTGCTGCTGCTGGCCATGGTGCTGGTGGCCGCGTACGGGGCGATGGTCGAGGCGAAGGTGCTCGACACCGTCACCGCCGACTTCTGGATGCCGGCGGCCGCGCTCACCGCGGTCTTCCTCGGCCTGCACCTGGTGATCCGGTTCCTGGCGCCCTTCGCCGACCCCGCCCTGCTGCCGGCGGTCGCGCTGCTCAACGGCATCGGGGTGGGCTTCCTGCGCCGGCTCGACCTGGGCAACGCCGCCCCGGCCGAGCGGGCAGACCTGGCCATCTTCGCCGGCACGGGTGGCCGGCAGCTCGCCTGGACGCTCGCCTCGGTCATCCTGGCCGCCGGGCTGCTCGCCCTCATGCGCGACCACCGGTCGGTCTCCCGCTACGCGTACACCCTGGGGTTGGCCGGCATCGTGCTGGTGATGATCCCGGCGGTGCTGCCCAGCCGCTTCTCCGAGATCAACGGCGCCAAGCTGTGGGTCCGGGTCGGCGGCTTCTCCATCCAGCCCGGCGAGTTCGCCAAGCTGGCACTGCTGGTCTTCTTCGCCTACTACCTGGTGCGCAAGCGCGAGGTGCTCTCGCTGGCCAGCCGCCGGTTCCTCGGCATCGACTTCCCCCGCGGGCGGGACCTCGGCCCGGTGGTCGTGGTCTGGCTGATCAGCCTCCTGGTCCTCGTCTTCGAGAAGGACCTCGGCACGTCGCTGCTCTACTTCGGCATGTTCGTGGTGACGCTCTACATCGCCACCGAACGGGTCAGTTGGCTGCTCATCGGCCTGGTGCTCTTCTTCGGCGGCGCCTACCTGGCGTACGTCCTCGGCGACATCGTCGGCGGGCCGTTCGCCAACTTCTACCTGCGGGCGCAGATCTGGCTGGACCCGTTCGCCGACCCCTACGAGGACGGCTACCAACTGGTGCAGGGTCTGCTCGCGCTCGGCACGGGCGGGTTGTTCGGCGCCGGCCCGGGCGGCGGCCAACCCGGCCTGCTGCCCGAGGTGCAGAACGACTTCATCTTCGCCGGCCTCGGCGAGGAGATCGGGCTGTTCGGCCTCTCCGCGCTGCTCGTCGTCTACCTGCTCATCGTCGAGCGGGGGCTGCGGGCGGCGCTGGCGGTCCGCGACTCGTTCGGCAAGCTGCTGGCCGGCGGCCTGGCGTTCACCCTCGGGCTCCAGGTCTTCGTGATCGTCGGCGGGATCAGCAAGCTCATCCCGCTGACCGGCCAGACCACCCCGTTCCTCTCCGCCGGTGGCTCCTCGCTGATGGCCAACTGGCTGCTCATCGCGGTCCTGCTCCGCGTCTCCGACGGGGCCCGCCGCCCCGTCGCCGGCGGGGGCGGCAAGGCGGCCCGACCGTCCGGCGGCCCGCCGGAGCAGCTGCACGGTGCCCCCACGGAGGTGATCAGGCCGTGAACGCACCCCTGCGCCGCGTGGGCGTCGTCGTGATGGTCCTCTTCGGGTTGCTCTTCGCCAACCTGAACTGGATCCAGGCCTACAAGGCCGACGAATACCGCACCAGCGACTACAACGGCCGGGTCCAGGTCGCCGAGTACGAGCGCAAGCGCGGCAACATCGAGGCCGGCGGCACGGCCCTCGCCACCAGCAAGGAGACCAGCGGCGAGCTGAAGTACCAGCGCACCTACCCGGGCGGCGCCAAGTACGCGCACGTGCTCGGCTACAAGCCGGTCAACCTGGCCGACACCGGCATCGAGAAGTTCGAGAACGACTTCCTGGCCGGCACCAGCGACCAGCTCTTCATCGACCGGTTCAAGGACATGTTCACCGGCGACAAGACCGGTGGCGGCAACGTGCTGCTCACCCTCTCCAAGCGGGCCCAGGACGTCGCGTACGAGCAGTTGCGCAACAACCGCGTCGACGCCTCGAAGGGCGCGGCGATCGCCATCGACCCGCGTACCGGGGCGGTGCAGGCGCTGGTCTCCATGCCCAGCTTCGACCCGAACCCGCTGACCGGCCACAACACCAACGAGGCGACGGCCGCGCACAACGCGCTGGAGCAGAACCCGAACGGCCCGCTGAAGAACCGGGCCATCGGCGAGGTGCTGCCCCCGGGCTCCACCTTCAAGATCGTGGTGGCCGCCGCGGCGCTGGAGAACGGCATCGGGCAGGACACCAGGATCCCGGCCGGTTCCAGCTACACCCCGCCGACCTCGGGCACGCCGATCCGCAACGCGGCGGCGTCGATCTGCCCCGAGGACGAGGTCACCCTGATGAACGCGGTCACCGAGTCGTGCAACACGGGCTTCGCGCAGCTCGGCGTCCGGCTCGGCGCGGACAAGATCAAGGAGAAGGCCCGGCAGTTCGGCTTCGAGCAGGAGGACCTCACGGTCGGCCACCTCGGGGAGGGCGGCCACCCGGTGGCGGCCAGCCGCACCGGCAGCATGGAGAACGCCGACGGCGGCGACGACCCCGCCGCGCTCGCCCAGTCCTCCATCGGCCAGCGGGACGTCCGGATGACCCCGCTGCAGGGGGCCCTGATCGCCGCCTCGGTCGCCAACGGCGGCAGCCAGATGCGGCCGTACCTGGTCCGCCAGCTCCTCGGCCCGGACCGCACCACCAGCTACTACACCGCCAATCCCCGGGAGCTGCGCCAGCCGGTCAGCGGCCAGGTCGCCGGCGACCTGCGGGAGATGATGGTCAGCGTCGTCGAGAACGGCACCGGCGAGAACGCGCGGATCAACGGCTACACGGTCGGCGGCAAGACCGGCACCGCGCAGTCCGCGCCCGACCGGCCGGACCACGGCTGGTTCATCGGCTTCGCGCTCGACAAGAACGGGAACCCGGTCTCGGCGGTCTGCGTCATGCTGGAGCAGGCCGGCCCGGGCGGCAGCGCCGAGGCGGCCCGGATCGCCGGGCAGATCATGCGGGCCGCCATCGCCGATCCCGGGGGCCGCTGACATGCTCAGCCCCGGGGTGCAGCTCGGCAACCGCTACCGCCTCGACGAGCGGATCGCCAGCGGTGGCATGGGCGACGTCTGGCGCGGCACCGACCAGGTGCTCGGCCGGACGGTCGCCGTCAAGAGCCTGCTCCCCGCGCTGCTCGACGACCCCGACTTCGCCGAGCGGTTCCGCGGCGAGGCCCGCACCATGGCGACGATCAACCACCCCGGCGTGGTCGACGTCTACGACTTCGGCAACGACCAGCAGATCGCCTTCCTGGTGATGGAGTACGTCGAGGGCGACGCGCTGTCGGCCACCCTGGCCCGGGTGGGCCGGCTCACCCCGGCCCGCACGATGGCGCTGGTCGCCCAGGCGGCCGACGCGCTGCACGCGGCGCACGTGAAGGGCATCGTGCACCGGGACGTGAAGCCGGGCAACCTGCTGGTCCGGCCCAACGGCACCCTGGTGCTGACCGACTTCGGCATCGCCCGGTCTGACCTGGTCGCCCAGCTCACCGCAGCCGGTTCGGTGCTCGGCACCGCCTCGTACATCTCCCCCGAGCAGGCCACCGGCGGCGTCGCCACGTCCGCGTCCGACGTCTACGCGCTCGGCGTGGTCGCGTACCAGTGCCTGGCCGGCCGGCGGCCGTTCGAGGGCGACAATCCTCTCGAGATCGCCATGCGGCACGTCCGGGAGACCCCCCGCCCACTGCCCGCCGACATCCCGCCGCAGGTCCGGGCCGTGGTGGAGCGGGCCCTGGCGAAGGACCCGGCGGCCCGCTGGCCCAGCGCCGCCGCGCTGGCCGGGGTGGCCCGGCAGCTGAAGGCCCAGCTCTCCCAGCAGGCCCGCGCCGGCGGTCGGCCGATCTCCGCGGCCCCGGCGTCGCCCGCCGCCCCGCCCGGCCGCGCCCAGGTGCCAGCACCGGCGGCGCACCCGCGGGTCGCCCCGCACCGGCCGCCGACCGCCACCCCGCAGCCGCAGCGCCCGCCCGTGGCGGCACCCCGCCCGGCCGTCGCGCCGCACCGCCCCACGACCGTCGCGCCCGCCGTGTCGGTGCCCCGCCCACCCGTGGCCCCGCCCGGCTACCCGCGCGGCGCGGCGACCGTGCCGCCGGCCCGTCCGATGGCGTACGCGGGGCAGGCCGCCCCTCCGGCGCCCCTGCCCGGCGGCCGAGGGTCCCGGCCGGGGATGGTGTTACTCGCCATCCTCCTGGCCGTACTGGTCCTCGTCTGCTCCGGCGTGATTTCCTACAAGCTGCGGGAGGAGTCGCAGCAGTCCGGCGCAGCCGGCGCGGTCACCCCGCAGACGGTGACGTCCGGCGCGCTGCGGCCCGACGGACGCGACGATCCGGCCCGGACGTCGTACCGTCGACAGGAACTGCCCCGGCCGGGCGGCGACGAGACGACGAGCGAAGGACGACAGACGCGATGACAGCGCAGGCCCGCCTGCTCGGTGGCAGGTACCAGGTCGGCGAGCTGCTCGGCTACGGCGGCATGGCCGAGGTGCACCGCGGTCGCGATCTCCGGCTCGGTCGGGACGTCGCGATCAAGATGCTCCGGACCGACCTCGCCCGGGACGCTACCTTCCAGATGCGGTTCCGCCGCGAGGCACAGAACGCGGCGTCCCTCAACCACCCGGCGATCGTGGCCGTCTACGACACCGGCGAGGAGACCGCGCCGACCGGCGAGACGCTGCCGTTCATCGTGATGGAGTTCGTCAACGGGCGGACCCTCAAGGAGGTCCTCGGCGTCGAGGGGCGGCTCCAGCCGCGCCGGGCGCTGGAGATCTGCGCCGACATGTGCGCGGCGCTGGAGTTCAGCCACCGGCACGGCATCATCCACCGGGACATCAAGCCCGGCAACGTGATGCTCACCCAGACCGGCCAGGTCAAGGTGATGGACTTCGGCATCGCGCGGGCGCTGGCCAGCGGCGCCACCACGATGACCCAGACCAGCGCGGTGATCGGCACCGCGCAGTACCTGTCGCCCGAGCAGGCGCGCGGCGAGGCGGTCGACGCCCGGTCCGACGTCTACGCCGCCGGCTGCGTGCTCTTCGAGCTGCTCTGCGGCCACCCGCCGTTCGTCGGCGACAGCCCGGTCAGCGTGGCCTACCAGCACGTGCGGGAGGCCCCGCCGACGCCGAGCGACATCAACCCGGACGTCAACCCGGCCGTCGACGCGATCGTGCTCAAGGCGCTGTCGAAGAACCCGCTCAACCGCTACCAGAGCGCCGGCGAGATGCGGGCCGACCTGCTTCGCGCCGCCGCCGGCCGCCCGGTGCTGGCCACCCCCGTGCTGCCGCACGACGAGACGACGCGGGTCGTCCCGGCCGGTGCCGGCTACCCGGCCGCCCCCGGCGCCCCGCAGACCCGGCAGATCCCGGCCCGGGTCGGCGATCCCCGCCGGCGCAGGGCGTCGTCCTGGCTGATCGCGACCTTCGCCGCGGTGGGCGTGCTCGCGGTGATCGCGCTCGCCGCCGCCCTGCTGAACCAGGGCGACGACAAGGTCACCGTGCCCACCGTGACCGGCCTGACGCAGCAGGAGGCGTTCACCCGGATCCAGCAGGCCAACCTGGTGCCCCGGGAGGGCGAGCAGCACTTCGACGCCACGTGCAAGAAGGGCCAGGTGGTCAACCAGTCGCCGGCGGCCAACTCGGCCCTGGAGCCCAACCAGGAGGTCGTCGTCCAGGTCTGCGGCGGCCCGGCCACGAAGGCCATCCCGACGGGCCTCACGGGCTCCAGGTACGAGACCGCGAAGGCGCGGCTGGAAGAGGCGGGCTTCGAGGTCAAGAAGGTCGAGAAGGACAGCGCCGACCAGGAGGGCATCGTCCTGGCGGTGTCGCCCGAGGAGGGGAAGCAGGTCGCCGAGAAGACGGTCGTGACCCTCACCGTCTCCCTGGGCAACGTCGGCCAGGTGCCGAACGTGGTCAACTCCACCGAGAAGGACGCCAAGGACGAGCTGAAGGCCGCCGGCTACGACGTCGACGTCGAGCAGGGCCGGGAGGTGCCGGCGGCCGAGGCCGGGCGGGTCCTCTCGCAGAACCCGCGACCGGGCAGCCGCCTCGCGAAGGGTAAGACGGTGACGATCGTGGTCAGCGTGCCGGAGGTCGAGCCGACGCCGTCCGACACGCCGAGCCCCACGCCCACCACCACACCCTCCGGCGGTGGCGGCGGCTTCCCGCTGTTCCCGACCACCCCACCGGCCCGGCTCTCCGAGCAGTGACCCCCGGCGGGTGACGCCCCGCCGGGATCCGTCGGCCGGGCGTTGCCGGCCAGGTCCGTCGGCCGGGGTGCCCGCCCGGTTCGGGCCGTGTTGCGCACAGAGAGGACGAACGGGGTGGATGCGAGGGTTCCCGCCGGGCGTTACCCGTGAGGGGGGCGACGGACCCGGAGGGTCGGGCGAACCGGTGGCGGCGACGTCTGACCCGCGCGGCGGTTCTCGCCCTGGCCGCGCTGCTGCTCGCCAGCCTTCCCTGGCTGTGGACGACGGTCGCCGCCCGCGGCCACGCGTACGACGAGGCCGGGGCGCCGGCCGCCGACGTCGTGATCGTCCTGGGCACCGCGGTGGCGGCGGACCGACGCCAACCGGGCGAGCGGCTCACCGGCCGCCTCGAAACCGCCGCCGAACTGGTGCACAGCGGGCGGGCGCGGGTGATCCTCGTGTCGGGCGACGGGGGTGGCACCTCCGGTGACGAGCCGGCGGTGATGACCTCCTACCTGACCGGGCGGCTGGGCGTCGATCCGCGCCGCGTCGTGGCCGACCCGTTCGGGCTGGACACGTACGACAGCTGTGCCCGGGCGCGCGACGTGTACGGGATCGAGCGGGCCCTGATCGTGACCCAGTCCTACCACCTGTCCCGGGCGGTCACGCTGTGCCGACACCTCGGCCTCGACGCCGAGGGTGTGACAGCTCGCTGTCCCGGCTGCGGGCCCGCCCTGCTCGTCGGGAAAACGGTCCGGGACTACTTCGCCAGCGGCAAGGCGGCATGGGACGCGGTGCGACGCAGGCCGCCCGCGGTCCGCTCGCCGGCGGACCCGGCGGTGCAGGACGCGCTGAAGGGCTGATCACGCCCTTCGCGGGTTCCCGTCGGGGTCGGTTTCGGCGCGGACAGTCCTGCCGGCTCAGCCGGCGGCGAAGGCGGCGCGGCGGCGCGCGTCCACCTCGGCGGCCAGCTCCGGGGCCCGCTCCAGCGCCTCCGGGTGACCGCAGGCGGCGAGCCAGTTCGCCAGCATCAGGTGGCCGCCCTCGGTGAGCACGGACTCGGGGTGGAACTGGACGCCCTCGATCGGCAGCGTCCGGTGGCGCATCGCCATCACCACCCCGGAGCCGGTCCAGCCGGTGACCTCCAGCTCCTCGGGCAGCGTCTCGGGCAGCACCGCGAGCGAGTGGTAGCGGGTGGCGGTGAACGGGTCCGGCAGGCCGGCGAGCACTCCGACGCCCTGGTGGCGGACCTCGGAGGTCTTGCCGTGCAGCAGCTCGGGGGCGCGGGTCACCGTGGCGCCGAACGCCTCGCCGATCGCCTGGTGCCCCAGGCACACGCCGAAGATCGGCAGCTCGCCCGCGTACCGGCGGATGACGTCGAGGCAGATGCCGGCCCGGTCGGGGCTGCCCGGACCGGGCGACAACAGGACGCCGGCCGCGCCGGCCCTGCCCACCTCGGCGACGTCGATCTCGTCGTTGCGCCGGACCTCGCAGTCCACGCCGAGCTGGCCAAGATACTGCACGAGGTTGAACACGAACGAGTCGTAGTTGTCGATCACCAGGACACGCATCAGGGGGCTCACTCGTCCGGGGAGGGGGGCGGGGTGTTGTTCCGTTCGGTGTCGTACGGCAGGTCGTGCCCGTCGCCGGGCGTTCCCTCCCCGTCGCCGGGCACCACGCCGACGTCGCCGGGTTCGCCGGATTCCTGGGTGACCTGCACGTCGTCGAAGGGCAGCAGGGGCTCGGCCCAGGGGAAGACCACGTACCAGAGCAGGGCCACCATCGCGCTGGCGATCAGCAGGCTGCCGACGAGCTTGCCGGGCAGCCCGAAGGGGAGCTTGCGCCAGATCCAGCCGTACACCGCCTAGCCTCCCAGTTCCGCCGGGCGACCCGCCGACTTCGGCTGGGTACGCGCCAACTCGGCGTGGATGATCAGGCGCTGGTAGTTGTCGAACTTCGGGTTGCACGTGGTCAGGGTGAGCATCGACTTGGTCGGCTTCACCCCCGGCTTGCCCGGCACGGGCGCCACCACCTCGACCTGGGTGGGCCGGACGATCCGGCTCTGGCTCACCTTGTAGACGTACCAGTCGGTCTTGCTCTCCACCACGATGGCGTCGCCGTCGTTCAGCTCGTCAAGTCGCCAGAAGGTGGCGCGGTTGCGGTGCCCGGCGACGGAGAAGTTGCCCACCTGGCCCGGCAGGGCGCTGGACGGGTAGTGGCCGGGCGCGTACCGGATGTCCTTCTGGGTCACGCCCTCGACCACGACCCAGTTCTTGTCCAGCTTGGGGATGTAGAGCCCCGCCATCGGCTTGCCCTGCACCGGCGGGTTCGGCTTGGTGGACGTGCTGGCCGACGGCGCCACGGTCGGGTCGCCGTCCGGCCCCCACGCCTGCGCCAACTGCTGGCTGAGGTCGTTCTGGTGGGCGTCGACGATCGCCGACTTGCCCCACACCTCGTAGCCGGCGAAGAGCAGCACCACCATGCCGAAGGTGATCAGCACCTCGCCGGTGACCCGGATGCCGGCGCGCAGCCGGGAGCCCAGCGACGGCCGGGTCAGCTCCGAGTAGACGCTCTTGTAGCCCTCGCCGGTCTGCTCCGGCCGGAGCTGGACGACCCGTTCGCCCCGGCGTGGCCGGGGCTGCTCGGCGCCGACGTCGGGGACGTCGGGTTCGTCCGTCTTCGGGGGGCGCGGCACGGCCCCCATCAGGGCGGTCGACTCGAACAAGGCCGCCGAGCCGGCCGGCGTACGCCCGGGGACGGCCGGGATCACGGCGGTGGCCCCGGGGTCGGCCGAGCGGTCGGGGACGGTCGGCGACGCCGGGGCGGACGGCCCCCCGACAGCCGCGCCGCTCTTCGGGATGAAGGCGGTCGGCCCGTCGGTGGTCGGCCGGTCGCCCTGGGCGACGGCGCGGTCCACGGGCGGACGGAGCGACCGTTCGCCGCCCTGCCCGGACGCCCGGGTGGCGTCCGGCTGCCCGACGGGACCGGCCGGCGGCGCCGGGTGCGGCGGAGCGGCCGGCCGGAGCTGGCCGGCGCCCGACCACGGTGGTGGGGCGGGGGCACCACGGCCGGCGGCCCCGGTGGGCGGGCCGAAGTCCACGGGACGGGCCGGCGATTCGCCGTCTGAGCGGCCGGCGGATGGGCCGAAGTCGCCGAGACCGGGGCGGCCGTGGTCTGCGGGGCCGGGGCGGCCGAAGCCGGCAGGGCCATGGTCTGCGGGGCCGGGGCGGCCATGGTCTGCGGGGCCGGGGCGGCCGTGGTTTGCGGGGCCGGGGCGGCCGAAGTCGGTGGGGCCGAAGTCCACGGGGTCTGGGCGGCCGAAGCCGGCAGGGCTGTGGTCGGCGGGGCCGGGGCGACCGGGCCCGAGGCGGTCCGGGTCGGCGGGCCGGGCCGGGTTGACGGTGGTGCGGGCCTGGTCGGCGCCAGGGACGAACCGGCCGGGGTTCGCGGGACGGCCGGGCTCCCGCGCGGGGCCGCCCGGGCGCGCCGGGTCGCCGGGCCGGGCGGAATCGGCGGGGCGGGCGGGCCCGGCGAAACGGGCGGGGTCGGACGCGGCGCGCGCCCATTCGGCGGGTGGGCCGCCGGCCGGGCGGCCGTCGCCGACCGACGGGCCGGGACCATGCGGGCGCGGCGCCGGGGAGCGGGGCGGCAGCGTCGGCTCCGGCCAGGCTCCGGCCGGGGCGGGACGATTGACCTTGGGCAGGAACTCCGTCGGGCCGTCACCGTGGTCGCGGTGCCGGCCGTCGGGCTCCTCCGGCCAGTCGTCGCGGGTCACCGTGGCACCGCCGCCGACCGGAGCGTCGTCGAATCCTCGAACGCCGGCACGGCGACGGTGGAGACGGTCTCCTTGTAGCCGAGCTTGTAGTCGTCGACCAGGTCCCTGAACAACCGGACTCCCTCGGAGTCGGCGAGGGCCCGCTGAAGGGCAGCGGGATCGCCGATTGCTACGATCTTGAATGGAGGGGAGTACACCCGGCCGTGCAGCAGCAGGGTGTTACCGACGCAGCGTACCGCGCTGGTCGACAGCACGCGGACGTTCATGATGGACATGGCCTCGGCGCCACCCGCCCAGAGGGCGTTCACCACGGCCTGCACGTCCCCCTGGTGGACGACCAGGTCGTCGTTGGTTGCCCCGGCGGGCAGGGTCCCGTCGTTGCGGCGGGGCGCGTCGTTGAGTTCCACCGTCACCCCGGGGCCGCTGAGCGCGGTGAATCCGGCGGCCTCCCGGCTGGCGGCCGCCCGGTCCTGCTGCTCCTTGATGGGGCCGTCCGAGCTGGCCAACGCCGTGGTGCGGTCCTCGACCTCCCCGCGCAGCGCGGCGGCGCGCTGTTCGCCGACCGCCACCTCCGCGCGGCGGTCCTCGATGAGCTGGTTGAGCTGGGGGCGCCGGTCCTCGCGTAGGGCGGTGCCGCCGGCGGTGGTCGCCGTGGTGGTGAAGAGCAGCCCGGCCGCGGCGGCGATCAGCGGCACCCCGATTGACCAGCCCGGTCGGCGCTGCCGCGGTCGCCGTGGCAGGAGGCCGGCGACCACCCGCCGGAGCACCTTCCGCCAGGATGCCGCGCCGGATGTGTACTCCACCGAGCGTTCCTTCCCCGTCGTCTGGTTCAGCCCGCGAGGTGGCGGGCCGGTGCGGCGACCCGAACAGTCCCGCCTTTTTCGGTCACTCCGAGCACCGGCCTGACCCCATTCGTGGCTTGGACGGGTCTTCGGGACTACGCTAGCTGTCGAACATTATTGGCCATGGACCGTCGCCCCCGCGCCCGGTTGTCAGGCCGGACGAGGTCGTCACCCCCTCTGGAGAGCGTCGTGCCCAAGTCTCAGGTCCGCAAGAAGAAGGTGTACACCCCGCCGACGGACGTCCGCCCGACGGCGACGGCGGCGACGCGCAAGCCTAGCCCGGTGTGGCTGCCGATCTCGGCGGTCAGCCTCATCGTCTTCGGCATCGGCTGGCTGGTGGTCTACTACCTCTCCGAGCAGGAGTACCCGGTCATGTCGTGGGGTTACTGGAACCTCGCGGTGGGCTTCGGCGCGATGGTCGCCTCCCTGATCCTGCTCTCCCGCTGGCGCTGAGCGGCCCCGCCCGGCGACCGCCTGGCGCCGGGCCACCCGAGCCGCTCTCGGCTCGGTGCAACCGTGCGGTGCGCGCCTCTCGGTGCAGCCGTCGCGGTCGCCAGCCTCTCGGTGCAGCCGTGCGCCGGTCGGCACCCGAGCCGTCGACCACTCTCCCGGGCGCCCGATCCGGCCCCGCCGGGGGCCGCCCGGGGCGGTGCCGCAGGTGAGCGTGTCACTCGGCGGAGACCCTGCCCGGCGGTTTCGGGTCGGGCCACCTATGGTGTGCGCAGGGCGGCGCGGCCGGAGTGCGAGATGACTCACGTTACCGCTGGGTAACCTTGCGCGTAGGCTGCATTGCATGACCGAGCGGAGCGAGGTCATCGACCGGTCCGGTCGAGGGTGCGGTGGCGGCGGCTCGCCGACCGCCCCCTGATCCGGCCCCGGTCGCCGAGCCGCTCGACAGGCAGCAGACCGGGAGGCCAACTCGATGGGCAGCGTCCAGATCGTCACCACGATCCTCGCGTTCGCCATCACCGCCGTGGCGGTGTGGCTTGCGGTACGCGCGGTCATGAAGATGGTGGCCGTCGTCCGGCTGGGTCAGCCGGACCCGACCCGGTTCGGCGACAAGGGCACCCGCACGAAGACCATGCTGGCGGAGACCGCCGGCCACACCCGCATGCTCCGCTGGAGCGTGGTGGGCGCGGCGCACTGGTTCGTGATGGTCGGCTTCATCGTGCTGTCGCTGCTGGTGCTGGAGGCGTACTTCGAGGTCGTCTCCCCGACCGGCGGGCTGCCCCTGGTGGGCGGCTGGGCGCTCTACGGCGCGGTGACCGAACTGATCGGCATCCTGGGCATCGTCGGCATCCTGGTGCTGATCGGGATCCGGGTCCGCAACCGGCCGACCCGGCCGGGTGGTCGCTCCCGGTTCACCGGCTCCACCATGTGGCAGGGGTACTTCGTCGAGGCCGTGGTCCTCGCGGTGCTGATCATGGGCTTCGTCATCCGGGGCTTCAAGGTCGCCACCGACCACTTCGAGTACCCAATCTGGGCCACCCCGCTCAGCCACGCGGTGGGCGGGGTGCTGCCGAACTGGGACGCGGGCGTCAGCATCGCCGCCCTGGTCAAGATCGCCATCTCGATGACCTGGCTCATCGTGATCGCGCTCAACGTCACCATGGGCGTCGCCTGGCACCGTTTCCTCGCCTTCTTCAACATCTTCTTCAAGCGCGACCCGGGCCGCGCCGGCTCCGGCCTCGGCGCGCTGCGCCCGATGACGAGCCAGGGCAAGCCGCTCGACTTCGAGGAGGCCGACCCGGAGAAGGACCAGTTCGGCGTCGCCCAGGTCGAGCAGTTCAGCTGGAAGGGCCTGCTGGACTTCAGCACCTGCACCGAGTGCGGCCGCTGCCAGTCGCAGTGCCCCGCCTGGAACACGGGCAAGCCGCTGTCGCCGAAGCTGCTGGTGCTGAGCCTGCGCGACCACGCGTACGCCAAGGCGCCGTACCTGCTGGCCGGCGGCGGCAAGGACCTGACCGGCGAGGAGAAGGCCACCGCCGCGCAGCTCGCCCACGTCGACGTGCTCGCCCTGGCAGAGGGCGACAAGCCGCTGATCGGCACGGCCGAGGAAGGCGGCGTCATCGACCCGGACGTGCTCTGGTCCTGCACCACCTGCGGCGCCTGCGTCGAGCAGTGCCCGGTCGACATCGAGCACGTCGACCACATCGTCGACATGCGCCGCTACCAGGTGCTCATCGAGTCGAGCTTCCCGTCGGAGGCCGGCGTGATGCTGCGCAACCTGGAGAACAAGGGCAACCCGTGGGGCGCCCCGCCGAACACCCGCGAGGACTGGACCAAGGGCCTGGACTTCGAGGTGCCGCGGGTCGGCGAGGTCGACGACTTCGAGTACCTCTTCTGGGTCGGCTGCGCCGGCGCGTTCGAGGACCGGGCCAAGAAGACCACCCGGGCGGTCGCCACGCTGCTCAACGAGGCGGGCGTCAAGTTCGCGATCCTCGGCGAGGGCGAGACCTGCTCCGGCGACCCGGCCCGCCGGATCGGCAACGAGTTCGTCTTCCAGATGCTCGCCCAGCAGAACGTCGAGACCCTCAACGAGGCGTTCGAGGGCCGGGAGAAGAGCAAGCGCAAGATCGTCGCCACCTGCCCGCACTGCTTCAACACCCTGGGCAACGAGTACGGCCAGCTCGGCGGCGAGTTCGAGGTGGTCCACCACACCCAGCTCCTGGCGCACCTGGTCGCCACCGGCAAGCTCACCCCGGTGCAGCCGGTCGACGGCGGCGTGACCTACCACGACCCCTGCTACCTGGGCCGGCACAACCGGGTGTTCGCCCCGCCGCGCGAGGTGCTGGGAACCGCCATCGCCGGCGAGCTCACCGAGATGCCGCGCAACAGCGAGCGCTCCTTCTGCTGCGGCGCCGGCGGCGCCCGGATGTGGATGGAGGAGAAGATCGGCAAGCGGATCAACGTGGACCGGGTCGAGGAGGCCATGTCCACCGGGGCGCGGACGGTCGCCGTCGGCTGCCCGTTCTGCTCGACGATGCTCAACGACGGGGTGAACGGCAAGGGCGCCGGCGAGCAGGTCGAGGTCGTCGACGTGGCCAGCGTGCTGCTCCGCTCGGTGAAGCCCGAGCAGGCGCCGGGCGACAGGGAGACCGCGCCGGTCGCCGGCTGACGCGTACCTCCTGGAACGCTTGTCGGCGGCGGCACCGCGAGGTGCCGCCGCCGACGTCGTTCCGGTGGCGGCGGCGATCTCGGCCAGTCGGCGCCCGGCGTGCGAGAATCGCGCCGAGGTGAGACGAGCATCGATGGCCTGCTGCTGACCACGCTGCTGCCCCTGGTCGGGTTCGTGCTGCTGACCGGCGGCAACGCGTTCTTCGTCGCGGCCGAATTCGCCCTGGTCACCGTGGACCGGCCCGAGATCGAGCGCCGCGCGACCTCGGGCGAGGGCCGGGCCGCGACCGTACGCCGGGCGCTGCGGGAGCTCTCCTTCCAGCTCTCCGGGGCGCAGCTCGGCATCACCCTCACCGCCCTGCTCACCGGCTACCTGGCCGAGCCGGCGCTGGCCCGGCTGTTCACCCCGCTGCTGCGGCCGGTCGCCGGGGACGCCGCCGACCGGTTCACCCCGCTCCTCGCCCTGGCCCTGGCCACCCTGCTCTCCATGCTCTTCGGCGAGCTGGTCCCGAAGAACCTCGCGCTGGCCCGGCCGATGCCCACCGCGCTGGCCACCGCCGGCCCGATGCGCGCGTTCTCCCGCACCTTCGGCTGGCTGATCAGGGCGCTCAACGACTCGGCGAACCGCCTGGTCCGCGTGCTGGGGGTGGAGCCGCAGGAGGAACTGGCCAGCGCCCGCTCGCCGGAGGAACTGGGCCTGCTGGCTGCCATCTCGGCACGGGCCGGCGCGCTGCCGCCGGACACCGCGATGCTGCTGCGCCGGACCATCCGCTTCGGCGACAAGCGGGCCGCCGAGGCGATGACCCCGCGGGTGGACGTCGTCGCGCTGCGCGCCACCGCCACGGTGGCCGAGCTGCTGGCGCTGTCCCGGCAGACCGGGCGCACCCGCTTCCCGGTGTACGAGGAGACCCTCGACCTCGTGACCGGCGTCGCCGGGGTGCCCGACGCGCTGGGTGTGCCGCCGGCCAGGCGGGGCTCGACCACGGTCGGGTCGGTGGCCCGCGAGCCGGTGTACGTCCCGGAGAGCCTGGACCTCGACGGGGTGCTCGCCGCGCTCCGGGTGGCCGGCGCCGACCTCGCCATCGTCGTCGACGAGTACGGCGGCACCGACGGGGTGGTCACCACCGAGGACCTGGTGGAGGAACTGGTCGGCGAGATCGCCGACGAGTTCGACCCGGACGCGGTGGACGACGCCGGTCCGGTTGAGCTGACCGTGCCGGGCGGGGAGCGGACCGTCCTCGTCGACGGGGTGCTGCGCTCCGACGAGCTGGCCGAGCAGACCGGTTTCCGGCTCTCCGAGGGGCCGTACGAGACGCTCGCCGGGTTCCTGATGGCCCGGCTCGGGCACATCCCGGTGGCCGGCGAGACGGTCGAGGAGTCCGGCTACGAGTTCACCGTCGTCGAGGTCGAACGGCACCGGATCGAGCAGGTCCGGGTGGTTCGCCCCGAGGAGCCGGGCGACGATGCCTGAGCTGCTGGTCACGATGGCGCTGCTGCTCGGCAACGCGTTCTTCGTGGGCAGTGAGTTCGCGCTGATCGCGTCCCGGCGCACGGTGGTCGAGCCGATGGCGGCCACCTCGAAGCGGGCCCGCTGGGCGCTGTCGGCGATGAACCAGATCCCGCTGATGATCGCCGGGGCGCAGCTCGGCATCACCGTCTGCTCGCTGGGGCTGGGCGCGATCGCCGAGCCGGCCCTGGCGCACCTGTTGGAGCCGGCGTTCCACGCCGCCGGGCTGCCCGACCGGGCGGTCCACCCGGTGGCCTTCGTGCTCGCCCTCGGCGTGGTGGTCTTCCTGCACACGGTGGTCGGCGAGATGGTGCCGAAGAACATCACGCTGGCCGGGCCGGAGCTGTCGGCGCTCTGGCTGGGGCCGGCGATGCTGGCGTTCTGCCTGGCCACCAAGCCGCTGCTGCTGGCGATGAAGTGGGCGGCCCGCCGGGTGCTGGGACTGTGGCGGATCGAGGCCACCGAGGCGGTGAAGACGGTCTTCACGGCGGAGGAGTTGGCCGGGCTGGTGGCGCAGGCGCGTACGGAGGGGCTGCTCGACGCCCGGGAGCACGCCCGGATCACCGGCGCGCTGGCCCTGCACAGCCGGACCGCCGCCGACGCCCTCCAACCCTGGTCGACGGTGACCACCGTCGCCGAGGACGTCTCGCCCGCCTCGCTGGAGGTGCTGGCCACCCGGACGGGTCGGTCCCGCTTTCCGGTGGTGCAGCGGTCCACCCGCCGGGTGCTCGGCTTCGTGCACGTCAAGGACGTCCTCGGGTACGCCGGGGTGAGCCGACGCGCCCCGGTGCCGGCGGAGGTCTACCGGCCGCTGGCGGTGGTGCCGCCGGACCGTACGCTCGCCGACCTGCTGCTGTCGATGCGCCGCGAGCGGCGGCACATGGTGCTGGTCAGCGACGGCCGCCGGCCGCTCGGCGTGGTGACGTTGGACGACGTATTGACCGCCATCGTCGGTCACCGGGCCGACACCCTTGGTACGCAGACGATCGCGCAGGCGTGATGTGAACGATGGTCGCCTTGATTCCGCTCGGCGCCTTCCCTAATGTTGGGCACCGGCCGCTGCGGGTCGTCTGTCTCGCCCCTCTTTCCTCGCGCGAGGCGCCCGGCGGTCGGGTTGCAAAAGGAGTCGGTGCCGGTGGCAACCATGCCCCCTCATCGTCACGCACCGGGACGGTCTGCTCGTCCGGGTGGCCTGCGCCGGGCCGCCCACCGTCTGCTCACCCTCCTCGCCGCCGCGGTCGTCGGCGTCGGTGTGCTCGCCGCGCCCGCGTACGCCGAGCCCTCGGTCGACGAGATCGAGGCCGCGATCGACAAGAAGTGGGAGCAGCTCGAGCCCACCATCGAGCAGTACAACAAGGTGCGGGCGCAGCTGAAGGTCAACCGCAAGAAGTCGGCGGACCTGCAGAAGAAGATCCAGCCGTTGGCGCTGGAGACCGAGCTGGCGATGGACCGGGTCGGTGACCTCGCCGCCCGTTACTACATCTCCGGCCCGTCGCAGGAGATCGGCGCGCTGCTGGTCAGCGCCAAGCCGGACACGCTCACCGAGCAGCTGACCCTCCTGGACCGGCTGGCCGCCCAGGAGCGCAAGCAGCTCGAGGGCGTCACCAAGGTCCGCGACAAGTTCGACGCGGAGAAACAGAAGCTCGACGCGCTGATCGTGGCGCAGACCAAGCAGCAGGACGACCTGGCGGCGAAGAAGAAGCAGATCGACGCCGACATCAAGAAGCTCGAGGCGTCGCTGCCGGTGACCACCGTCAAGACGGAGAAGTGCCCGACCATCAACGGCGTGGTCAGCGAGGCGGCCCGGACCGCCATCAAGACCGCCTGCGCCCAGGTCGGCGACCCGTACGTCTGGGGCGCCACCGGCCCCAACTCGTTCGACTGCTCGGGCCTGACCCAGTACGCCTACAAGGCGGCGGGCATCCACCTGACGCACTTCACCGGCGCGCAGTGGAACGAGGGCAAGGCCATCCCGCGCTCCGAGGCGCGCCCGGGTGACCTGGTGTTCTTCTTCAGCGACCTGCACCACGTCGGCCTCTATCTCGGCAACGACAAGATGGTGCACGCGCCCCGGGCCGGCAAGCCGGTCAACGTCTCCAGCATCAACACGATGCCGGTGGCCGGGTTCCGCAGGCCCGGCTGATCCCGCACCACACACGGAAGGGCCCCCGGTCGGGTAGACCGGGGGCCCTCGTCGTGCTCGGGGACGGCCTGCGCCAGTCCGGGCGAGCGGTGGGTCAGCGGGGCGCCCCCAACGCGGAGGGCAGCACGTTCACGTCGTCCAGGTTGACGTACATGACGCGGTGGCCGAACTGGACCTGCACGTACCTGTTCTCGCCGCGGATCACCGTCCAGTCACCCGGCGACGACCCGTCGAACGTGACGGCCCGGTAGTACTCGCCGGGGAGCACCGTGCCGACGGCGTACCGCTGGCCGGCCGAGAGGGTGTACTGGAGCGGGGAGATCGGCTGGTAGGGCACGCCGGCCGGGTAGGCGGCCTGCTCCGGGTACGCCCGGCCGTAGACCGGGATGGTGGCCTTGCCGTCCTTCGGGGTCACCACGAAGCCGACGGACCACTTCGCGGTCGGCTTCGAGGCGGGGTTGTGGAACCACGCCTTCTGGCCGAGGTACCAGATCGCGGTCCAGTCCCCCCGCACCTCGGCCAGGGCGTACGTCTGCCCGGCGGAGGCCCGGGCGCCGTGGTCGGAGATGTACATGGTGTTCGGGGTGCCGTCGGGCCGCAGCGCGATGTCGTTGACCAGCGGCGCGTCGTGGCTCGGCGCGCTGTGCAGGATCACCGCGGACGAGCCGCGCAGCGGGCAGGGAGCCACCGGCGGGGGCGGGTTCGGCACGCCGGGCGGCTGCCGGTTGCAGCCGGTGAACTGCGGCTGGTTGGTGGCGAAGTCCGGGTCGATGGTGACCAGCCCCGTGTGCGGCGTGCCGGTCGACGTGAACGGCGCCTTGAGCAGGTCGAAGTAGTGCGACCAGTCCCAGTACGGGCCCGGGTCCCAGTGCATGCCGCGCACGGTCGAGGCGACGGTGCCGGGGACGTTGTCGTGACCGATGATGTGCTGCCGGTCCAGCGGGATGTTGTACCGCAGCGCCAGGTGGCGGACCAGCTTGGCGGAGGTGCGGTACATCGCCTCGGTGTACCAGGTGCCGTGTCCCGCGAAGCCCTCGTGCTCCAGGCCGATGGACTTGGCGTTCACGTACCAGTTGCCGGCGTGCCAGCCGACGTTCTTGGTCTTGATGTGCTGGGCGATGTGGCCGTCCACCGAGCGCAGGGTGTAGTGCCAGCCCACCCGCCTCGGGTCCTTGACCAGGTTGACGCTGGGCCCGAAGTAGCCCTCGGTGTCGTGGATGACGATGTACTCGATCTTCTGCTGGGCCGGCCGGTCGGCGAGGTCGTGGTTGCCGTAGTCACCCACGGTCGGGCCGTACTGCGCGTAGGGCGCCGGGATCCACTCGCAGGAGATCGTGTCGGGGCACTCCAGCCCGTCGGGCCGGGCGACCTTGCGCAGGCCCAGCCGGTCGAGCCAGGAGCGTTCCGGCTGCACCGCGCGGGCGGCGAGGGTGACGCGGTGCCCGTCGTCGGTCAGCCGGCTGTCGCCGGCACCGATGGTGGCGTACACCTCGTTGGCGAAGGCCGCCGCGGCGTCGGCGCTGTCCGCGCCGGAGTACCGGGCCACCGCGCCGTACCAGGCCGCCGGGTCCGTGTCGGCGCCGACCGGGGCGCCGATCTCCTTCTGGTACGCGGCCAGCAGCGCCGCGCCGCCCCGGATGTTGGCCGTGACGTCCGTGCGCAGCGCCTCCTCGCTGGCGCCGGTCAGCCCGGCGGCGGCGTCGAGCGTCCGCAGCGAGGCTTCGGCGGGAGGCTGGGCGGCCGGCGGCTCGTGCGCCTCGGCCAGGGACGGGCGGGAGTCGTCGCCCCGCGGGTCCTCGGTGCCCTCGTCGTGGTGGGTGCCCCCGGGCAGTGCGGCGACGTACTCCGCGTCGGTGAGGTGCATCGGTCCGAAGCCGCCGCTGGTGCTCGGCGTTCCGGCGTTGGTGTTCCAGCGGGACTGCAGGTAGGAGACTCCGAGCAGGACGCTCTCCGGCACGCCGTACTCCGCGGCCGCGGCGGCGTACTGCTGCTGCCGGTCGGTCGTCGGCGCGGCGGCGGCGGTTCCGGCGGCGGTGAGCGGCGTTGCCGCCAGGGCGGCCGCCACGGCGGCGGCCAGCAGGACGCGTCTGCTCCTCGATGTCGCTGACAGGTGCATCAGACCCCCAGGTCGGACGGGCGAATGTGGGGCCACCTTCGCCCCGGGCGCCACCTCCGGTCAATACCTTTCCATGCGTCACTTACCGAAGAAGGAAAATTTCGTCGCCCGGAGTCACGCGCTCCCACCGGCCCACACGAATACGGTGTGTCACGGCGCGATGGGTTGCGGATCGATAACGACCGTCTCTACTCTGGTCATTCGTCGGCCGGCGACAGTCCGCCCATCCGGGGCGGTAACGGTCCGACACCGCCGAGTCGCTCCCGAGCGAGCCGGGGACCCAGGTACCCGGGGTGAATCCGCAGCACCTGCGGTAGGGCGTCCCCTTCCCGCCCGAACCCGTCAGCTAACCCGGTAGGCGGTACGGGAAGAAGGAGTACGGAGCCCGGTGGCACACCATGCCCCGCGGCCACCGTCGGCACGGTCGGCGCCCGCCGGCCCGACGACGGCTGCGCCGCGCCCACGCTGGTACCGCTGCACCACCGCCCTCGCCGCCCTGGCCGCGTTCGCCGTCGTCCTGACCGGCGGCGCCACGGCGGCCCACGCCGAACCGACGGTCGCCGAGATCGAGCGCCAGATCGACGAGGACTGGAACAAGCTCGAACCGATCATCGAACGGCACAACGCCACCCGCCAGGACCTGGCCGCCAAACGCAGGCAGGCCGACGCCCTCGCCAAGCAGATCAAGCCCCTGGAACGGCAGGTCGAGCAGGCGATGGAGGAGGTCAGCGCGCTGGCCGTCCGCGCCTACAAGGGCGAGAACGTCTCCGCCGTCAACGCCCTGCTGGGCAGCCGCTCGCCCGACCAGATGGTCGGCCAGCTCGAACTGCTCGACCGGTTCGCCCAGCACCAGCAGCAGGACGTGCGGCAGGTCGCCGAGTTGCGCGACCGACTGGCCGAGAAGAAGGCCCCGCTCGACGAGATGGTCGTCCAACTCGGCCGGACGGAGGCCCAGCTCGCCGCGAAGAAGAAGCAGATCAACGCCGAGATCGACCGGCTGCAGAAGCTCCGGCTGCGGATCTACGGCAGCGGCGGCGGCGGTTCGCTGCGCCCCGCCCCCTGCCCGGCCAGCTACCCGGGTGGCGGGGCCGGCACCGCGGTCAAGTTCGCCTGCGCCCAGATCGGCAAGCCCTACGTCTCGGGCGCCGAGGGCCCGAACGCGTACGACTGCTCGGGCCTGATGCTCGCCGCCTGGGCGAAGGCCGGGGTCTCGCTGCCGCACAACGCCGCGCAGCAGCGCCGGGCCACCGCGACCGTCACCCGGGGCGAGCTGCGCCCGGGAGACCTGGTCTTCTACTACAGCGACCTGCACCACGTCGGCATGTACGTCGGCGGGGGCTGGGTGGTGCACGCCTCCCGAGCCGGGGTGCCCGTGAAGATGAAGAAGGTCGACGACGGCCCGATCCACAGTTACGGCCGCCCCGGCTGATCGGGTGAGGAACGGGCCCTTCCTGACGCACCCGCTGGCGGAAGGGCCCGCGCCTCACGGCGACCGTCGGGTCAGCGGGTCGGCCAGGTGCGCCAGTGCTGCCAGGAGCGGCTCGGAGTCGGGCCGCGCTGCCCCTGGTAGCGCGAGCCGTAGACGGCCGAGCCGTACGGGTGCTCGGCCGGCGACGAGAGCCGGAAGATGCAGAGCTGACCGATTTTCATGCCCGGCCAGAGGGTGATGGGCAGGTTGGCCACGTTGGACAGCTCCAGCGTCACGTGGCCGGAGAAGCCCGGGTCGATGAAGCCCGCGGTGGAGTGGGTGAGCAGGCCGAGCCGTCCCAGGCTCGACTTGCCCTCCAGCCGCCCGGCGAGTTGGTCGCCGAGGGAGATCACCTCCAGCGTCGAGGCGAGCACGAACTCGCCCGGGTGCAGCACGAACGGCTCGCCCTCGGGCACCTCGACCATCGACGTCAGGTCGTCCTGCTGCATCGCCGGGTCGATGTGGGTGTAGAGATGGTTGTTGAAGACCCGAAAGAGCTTGTCCAGGCGGACGTCGATGCTGGACGGTTGCACCAGCGTGGGCTCGAACGGCTCCAGCGCGAGCGTGCCCGCCTTGATCTCGGAGACCAGGTCGCGGTCGGAGAGCAGCATCGCACCACCTTAGCGAGCGATGTGCGTGACCTGCGTGTCGGACTACATGTTCGTACACGTGTTCGATAGAATGTCGGCATGGCTTCCTGGTCCGAATTCGCCGCCGACGAGCCCCGCCTCGCCGACGGGATCCGCTCCCTCATGCAGCAGTACGGGCCGGGCTTCGGCTACCTGGCCACCGTCCGCGCCGACGGCGGGCCCCGGGTCCATCCCGTCTCTCCGGTGATCACCGACGAGGGGCTCTTCTGCTTCGTGGTCGACTCGCCGAAGCGGCGCGACCTGGAACGCGACGGCCGCTACGCCCTGCACTCCTTCCCGCCGGAGGAGAGTGACGACGAGGCCTACGTCGCCGGCCACGCCCGGCCGGTCACCGACCCGGCCCGGGTCGCCCGGCTGGCCCGCAGCCACCGGGCCGCGCCGCAGGTCGACTGGCGGCTGTTCGAGTTCACCGTCGACGTGGCCATGCTCGCCCGCCGCGAGCCGGGCGTCGCAGGCGGCGCCGGCGAGGGGCACGGCCGGCCCGCCGTTCAGGTCTGGCTCGACCCCGGCGCGACCGCCGCCGGCACCGCCGCGGTGTCCGAGACGCGGTCCGGGAGCGGCGGCAGCCTCGCCGCCTGAGACGCGGTGCGGCGCCCCGGGCCCGGCCCGTCCCGGGGGCCGCCCCCCCCCCCCCCCCCCCCCGAGACGACGGGGCCGGCCC